>CAVBGA010000149.1:0-3596 GCA_963594675.1 Lachnospiraceae bacterium | reverse complement strand
TCTCTCTTCTATAAGAGCAAGAACTTCTTTTTCATCAAGCCAGCCTTCAAAGTTGGGGAGTTCATAAAGCCCCGCTAACAAACCCTTCTCCGGCCTTTTTCGCAAAGCAAGCAATTCTCCATCTCTCAAAACAAGAACTGTTCTTTTCTCTACTCTTCTCTTTGTTTTTTTTAAACGTACAGGCAATTCTTCTGTACGATTCTCCTTGTATGCCCAGCAGAAATCCACCAGAGGGCATATTACACAGTCCGGTTTGCCATTGGGAATACAAATTCCTGCACCCAAATCCATAAATGCCTGATTTACATCTCCAGATCTTTTCTCCGGCATAATACAGGAAAGCCTTCCCTGCATTTCTCTTTTTGTTTTTTCATTGAGTATATTGCTATCGTCCCCAGTAAGTCTGGCAAAAATTCTCATTACATTGCCATCTACCGCTGGGTAAGGAAGATCAAAAGCAATAGAAGCAATCGCACCAGCCGTATATGAACCAATGCCCGGAAGCTTAAGTAACTCTTCGTAGGAGGCAGGAAATCTTCCACCATACTCCTTAACAATTAACTCCGCTGCTTTTTTTAAGTTTCTGGCACGATTATAATATCCCAACCCTTCCCACAATTTAAGTAAAAATTCCTCTTCACAGGCAGCCAGTGCGTATACATCTGGCAACTTCTCCATAAATCTATAAAAATAGGGTTTCACTGCCTCAACTCTGGTCTGCTGCAACATAATTTCGGAAATCCATATTCTATAGGGATCTTTATTTTCACGCCAAGGAAGATCTCTTTTGTGCATCCCATACCATTTCAGCAAAGCACTTACGATCTCCTCTTCCACTTTCAAACTGTATTATCCTCCTTAACAAAACGCAATTTAACTTTTATATTATATCATAAATCTTCTTTTAACATAAGGCTTAAGAAAATAAACTTATCTATTACTTGTCAAATTTCCTACTTCCCTGTAAAATGCCACTATACATGTTATATTTTCCTTGCACTTTAACATGTTACTAATCGATACATGGAGGATACGATACCTATGGATAGTCTAATATTTGACGTTGACGGAACTCTGTGGAATTCCACAGATGTCGTAGCTGATTCTTGGAACCAAGTTATTCAGGAAAAAGCAAATATGAAACCCTTTATCACTGCTTCGGTTCTGAAAAGCCAATTTGGAAAAACGCTTCCGGATATTGCAGCTTCTCTTTTCCCTTCTCTTCCAGCAGATGAACAGCTAAGACTTGTGGAGAGTTGTTGTCAAAGAGAGGAAGAGCTTTTAAGAGAAAGAAGTGCTCCGCTCTATCCCGACATAGAAAAAGTTTTTCAGACTCTTTCCAAAAGATATCCCATTTTCATAGTAAGCAACTGTCAAGCCGGCTATATTGAGGTTTTTCTCCACTGCACTGGATTTACCCCCTATGTCACAGACCATTTATGTCCAGGAGATACAGGAAAAGGTAAGGCTGAAAATATCAAAGAAATCGTTCGACGACATAAACTCAAAAATCCAGCCTATATTGGTGATACTCTAGGGGATTATCATGCCACAAAAGAAGCATCCGCTGATATGCCCTTTATTTTCGCCTCCTATGGTTTTGGCGAAGTAGCGCATCCTGACTATACAATTCAAAAACCTATGGATTTATTAGATCTACTTAAAGTGTAAAAAAAAGATGTGTTTGATGTTACGCTCACTCAAACACATCTTTTTTATAGGTGACAAGCAATCACTTATCGACCATATCCAAATATTTTATTACTCTTCATCGTAGCTATCATCACTATCGTCATAGCTGCTATCGTCGCTATCACTGTCATCATTGCTACTATCATCGCTATCGTCATAACTGCTATCGTCACTATCACTGTCGCTATCATCACTAATCAAGCTAAAGCCATCCGGATAGACACAGATGATAGGAACCTGTGAATCAATCATACCATACAAGGTCTGAGCAGATGAGTAGGACAAATTAATACATCCATGAGAGCCACTGTAATAGTAGATACTTCCACCAAATTCATCTCGCCAAGAGGCATCATGAAAGCCAATACCACCATTAAATGGCATCCAGAAATTCACATGTGACTGGTAGGAATAGGTGCCATCTCCCAAGGGCGTACCCTTCAAAGTTCTATCCGTCTCTTTATAAGTCAAAGTATAAACACCTGCAGGTGTATAACGATCAGAAGTCATCTTTCCTGACACAAATGGTGCATCAAAAACAATAGAACCATCTTGGAAATAATATAAATGCTGCTCTGAAAGATTTACCTCAATGTAGGTATAACCAAATCCATTATTTTCAGTGGATACCTCTCTGCTATCATAAATGGGTTCTCTTTCAATCTGGTCATTATTCAGCACATTCTGAACCAGAGTCTCAATCTCCTGATCCTCATTAACGTCCCATCCATAATCACCACCGCTGACTGTCGTCTCCACACCACTGGCTGTTGTAAAAGATCTCTCGGTTCCAACAGTATCCACACGAGACTTCAAGTCTTCCACATATGCGGTTGCATATTCTCGAATGGTAGATTCATCTTTCACATAATGTCCAGCTTCATCCTTAGACAGCCAATTCACCAGAGTATTTCCATCAAGGACTTCCGATCCAGAGGGTAACTGATAGGTAATGCTGGCCGTTAATATACCGTTCAGCTCTTCCACTTCGGAATTCAAGGAAGAATCCGTAGAACGAATCTCCGGCTGTACATAAAGGCCATTTTCTTCCACATTAAATTCTGTCTGACTGGCAGATACCGCTTTTTTCAAGGCTTTAAACATAGCCTTTCTGTCAATCTTACTTCCCTCATCTTCAGCAACTACTTTGAAGCTTCCGTCGCTAAAGGCATAATATGCATTTGCAGGATCTGACATATTTTCCTTTTTCATCTGCTTGATGGACAAAAGCTGTTTCTTTAAGGCCGCTTTGTCATAGGTGATATTTTCACCAACTTCGTATACCCTATGCTTGAGATAACCTGTTATCCAAAGAAGAGCATGCTGGGACTTCTGTATTTTTTCTACCTCTCCATCCGATACATAAGAATAGCTGAAGTCCTTGCCATCCAACGTATCGGTCTCTCCTCCTCGGAAAGTAATTTCAATCTGGTAATCCTCAACTCGATCCTCAATCAGCTTTTCAGTCTCTTCAACCGTCATGCCAGCACATTGAATGCCATTGATGGTTGTGTTGGGAAAGAAAGTGTTGCGATAATGGTAAGTCTTATAGCCATAAAAAATAGCTCCGCATACCACTGCTACTCCGAGAATTCCCATGCCAATCTTCTTTTTAAGTTTCTGCTTCGAAGGATCCGACATAACATACTTGATATCGTCGAGTTTATGAAGCTGACTTTTCTCTGACTCACCAGAAATTGTGGTCTCAGCAGCTGCTTCCATCGCCTCTTTTTTCTCGGTACGATGTTTTTTTGCCTTTTTTCTTTTTTCAGTGATTGACGAAATTTTTGACGACGTAGGCTCCGGCTTTCCTTGCTGTACCGGTGTTGTTGCTACCTGCGCCTTAGCTGTTTCTGTCTCAGTTGCCTTTGCTGCTTCTGACTCAACCGTCTTTGCACTTTCTG
>CAVBGA010000148.1:0-5624 GCA_963594675.1 Lachnospiraceae bacterium | reverse complement strand
AGCTAGGACAAACCATGACCTCACTTTTCAAGAGTAAGGAAGAGGAAATTTGGGCCGCTCAAAAGACCCTGGCAGGATTTTCCAGGAATTTTGATATTCGCAAGCTTGCTGCCTGTACTAACAGTCAAAAAGAAGTCTTCTATATCCTCTGTGGTTGGATGAGCGAGAAAGATGCTAAGACTTTTAACGAGGATATAAAGGATGACTACCTGATTTATCTATTTATTGAAGATCAGACAGATTCCGACCTGATGCCCCCCACCAAGCTGAAAAACCCGAAGATTTTCAAGCCCTTTGAAATGTATATTCGTATGTATGGTCTGCCAGCCTACAACGAGATTGACCCGACTATTTTTGTTTCTCTAACCTACGCTTTTATTTTCGGCGCCATGCTCGGAGATATCGGTCAAGGTCTGGTTCTCTTTTTAGGCGGATTACTTCTTTATAAAACGAAAAAAATGGATCTGGCTGCCATCATTTCTACAGCAGGAGTATGCTCCATATTTTTTGGTTTTATGTATGGAAGTATTTTCGGCTTTGAGTTGGAAAATCCTATATGGCTCAGTCCAAAAACAGCGATGACAACCCTACCATTTATCGGACGTTTGAATACCGTCTTTGTTGTGGCCATCGCCTTCGGCATGTTTTTGATCATTGTTTCCATGATTCTCCATATCGTCAATGCCATTAAAGCAAAAGATATCGAAGGAATCTATTTTGATCAGAATGCTCTGGCAGGACTTGTTTTTTATTGTGCGCTGACCATCACCCTATTTCTCTATATGAGTGGTCACAAAACACCGGCAACTGCAATTCTCTGCATTGCCTTTCTCCTGCCCTTAATCATCATTTTTTTCAAGGAACCATTGACCAATCTACTAAACCATAAAAAGGAGAAAATCGAAGGCTCAACAGGCATGTTTCTGGTACAGGGTGTATTTGAAATGTTCGAACTTTTGCTTAGTTATTTTTCAAATACCATATCCTTCATCCGTATCGGTGCTTTTGCAGTCAGCCATGCAGCCATGATGGAAGTGGTAATGATGCTTGCAGGAGCAGAGGCCGGAAGTCCTAATTGGATTGTTGTCATCCTGGGAAATATCTTTGTTACATGTCTTGAAGGTCTCATTGTAGGAATTCAAGTTCTTCGTCTGGAATACTATGAACTTTTCAGTCGTTTTTATAAGGGAACCGGCCGGGAATTCAAACCATTTATCAAGCAGGAAAATGACAAGTAACTACCACAACAAAACATGTTATAAACAGGAGGAAAATTTATGACTTTATTAGCACAGATCACAATTGCAGCAGCCCTTATTCTCAGTATTATCATTCCCTTTGGCATCTACCTCTTAGGTGAAAAAAATCGTGGGCGTTATAAGACAGCCCTGGGAGTCAATACCTTTTTCTTCTTCGGCACAATGTTGGTAGCGGCAGCTGTTATGCTGGTAGGCAAATCCAATGTATTTGCAGCGGCAGCAAGTGACAGTTTATCTATCGGCACCGGCATGGCCTACCTGGCAGCCGCTCTTGTTACCGCCGGATCCTGTATCGGCGGTGGTATCGCTGTAGCAAGTGCAGCTTCCGCAGCCTTAGGCGCTATCAGCGAAGATTCCAGCATTCTTGGTAAATCCTTGATTTTCGTAGGATTAGCTGAAGGTGTTGCCCTTTATGGTTTGATCATCTCCTTCATGATCCTTGGTAATCTTTAATGAAAATATTTTTAATCAGCGATAATGTAGATACCCAGACCGGTATGCGCCTGGCAGGCATTGAAAGTGTGGTGGTTCATAAGAAGGAGGAACTACAGCAAGCACTGGAAACTGCACTGGCAGATAAGGAAATAGGAATTCTCCTCTTGACCGAAAAATTCGGGCGAGAATTTCCAGACCTGATCAATGAAGTCAAATTGACACATACCATGCCTCTGATCATTGAAATTCCCGATCGTCACGGCACAGGAAGAAAAGCCGACTTCATTACATCCTACATCAATGAATCTATCGGTCTAAAACTTTAAACAAAGGGTGATTTTATGAATACAGAAGAAAAATTATCACATTTCTATGATATTACTCTTGAGGCCGCCAGTAGGGATGCCCAGCAAATGATTGACGCCCATAAAGCAGCTTTAAATGAAGAATTTCAGGAACACAAGGAAAGCCAGAATAGGCAGTGCCAGACAGAGCTTAAAACGGCATCTGATAAAATCAAAAGAGATTTCAACAAGGAAATATCAGATCAGCAGCTTAAAATTCGCCAAAAACGTTCTTCTGCCAAAGAAGAACTAAGCAGCAAGCTTTTCTCTGAGGTAGAAGAAAAACTTTCCGCTTTCCGTAAAAGCCCTGACTATCTCCATACACTTTGTCAACAAATCAAAGCAGCGGAAACTTTTGCAGATGGGGATGACCTCCTTATCTATATGGATCCCGAAGATGCCCATCTTGTAGATGCTTTGTCCAAAGCATTAAAAGATGAAAATTACGAACTGCCAACACCGCTTTTTGCAGAGGAAAGTTTTCTCGGCGGCACAAGAGCAATGATCAAGGAGAAGAATATCCTCATTGACCATTCATTTCTCACCCTTTTAAAGGATGAGAAAGAACAATTTCAATTAGAATTTTAAACTTGAAACTTATTCATCTCTTTTTATGGTGCTAAGACACCAAGGAGGCAGCATACATGAACAGAAAAGGTACGATCTACGGGATCAATGGTCCTGTTGTCTATCTGAAAGGTAATACCGGATTTAAAATGTCAGAGATGGTTCATGTTGGTGAAGATCATCTGGTTGGTGAGGTAATCGCCTTAACAAAAGATACCACCACCGTCCAGGTCTTCGAAGAAACCACAGGACTAAAGCCTGGAGCCCAAGTAGAAGCTACTGGCGATGCCATCTCCGTCACTTTAGGTCCTGGTATCCTTAATAATATTTTTGATGGCATTCAAAGACCTCTTGGGGAAATCGCCAAACGCTCCGGCAAATATATTAGCCGAGGCGTCAACGTCGATTCTCTGGATACAGAAAAAAAATGGGATGTTCACCTTACTGTAAAAGTTGGTGATGAAGTCTCCGGAGGAACTATTATCGCAGAAACGCAGGAATCCCGCTCCATTCTCCACAAATCCATGATTCCGCCAGGCATTAGCGGCAAGGTAATCCATGTGGTTTGCGATGGAGCCTATACCATATTGGATCCGCTTGTAACAGTAGAAGAAGCAAACGGAAACAAAAGAGAAATCAGGCTCTGTCAAAAGTGGCCCATTCGAATTCCTCGTCCGACTTTAAAACGCTATGCAGCTTCTGTTCCTTTAATTACAGGACAGCGAATCCTGGATACCATGTTTCCCATCGCTAAAGGCGGAACCGCTGCCATTCCAGGAGGATTTGGTACTGGAAAAACTATGACGCAGCACCAGATTGCTAAATGGGCCGACGCAGATATTATTATCTATATTGGTTGTGGTGAACGTGGCAATGAAATGACCCAGGTACTGGAGGAATTTCAGGAATTGACTGATCCTCGCTCCGGTCAGCCCCTGATGGATCGTACTGCTTTGATTGCCAATACATCAAATATGCCTGTAGCAGCCCGAGAGGCCTCTATTTATACTGGTCTTACTTTGGCGGAATATTATAGAGATATGGGCTACGATGTGGCTATTATGGCAGATTCCACCTCCCGTTGGGCCGAAGCCCTAAGAGAACTCTCTGGGCGACTGGAAGAAATGCCTGCTGAAGAAGGATTCCCCGCTTATCTTGCTTCCCGTCTGTCTGCTTTCTATGAGAGAGCTGGCATGATGCAGAACTTAAATATGAGCCAGGGATCCGTCACGATCATAGGTGCTGTTTCTCCCCAGGGTGGTGATTTTTCTGAACCTGTTACAATGAACACCAAGCGCTTTGTCCGTTGTTTCTGGGGTTTGGACAAGAGCCTCGCCTATGCTCGCCATTTTCCAGCCATTCACTGGCTAACCAGCTACAGTGAATATTTAAATGATTTGACCCCTTGGTATTCAGAGCATGTTAGTAAAAATTTTGTAGAATTAAGAAATCAGCTTATGGGACTGCTGAATCAGGAAAGTTCCCTCAATGAAATTGTCAAATTGATTGGCAGCGATGTTCTCCCCGATGACCAAAAGCTAATTTTGGAGATTGCCCGTGTTATACGTCTGGGCTTTCTGCAGCAAAATGCATTCCATAAAGAAGATACCTGTGTCCCCATGAAAAAACAATATCTTATGATGCAGACCATTTTGTACTTATACAAAAAATCAAAGGTATTAGTCGCCATGGGCATGCCCGTCTCCGTGCTGAAAAAAGAAAATATCTTCGAACGAATCATCGCTATCAAATATGATGTAGCTAATGACCAACTAGATCTTTTTGATCAATACATGAAGGATATCGACCTTTTCTACGATCATGTCCTTGAAACGAACGGATAAGGAGGCTGAAAATGGCAATTGAATATTTAGGTTTGACTGAGATCAATGGCCCCCTGGTCGTTCTGGAGGGGGTAAAAGATGCCGCCTATGAGGAAATTGTTGAATTTACCATAGATGGCCTAGAAAAGAAAATAGGACGTATTATTGAAATTTATGAGGACAAAGCAGTAATTCAGGTTTTTGAAGGCACTGAAAATATGTCTTTGCTAAATACCCGTACCCGCTTATCCGGTCACCCCATGGAGTTGGCCTTATCTCCGGATATTCTGGGACGTACCTTTGATGGCATCGGCAAACCCATTGATGGACTGGGACCTATTCACGCAGAATGCAAGGCAAATGTCAATGGCCTGCCCTTGAACCCGGTAACACGAGAATATCCTCGAAACTATATTCGCACTGGAATCTCCGCAATTGACGGACTAACCACTTTGATTCGTGGGCAAAAGCTTCCCATTTTTTCAGGAAATGGCCTACCCCACGATCAGTTAGCCGCCCAGATTGTACAGCAAGCCTCTTTAGGAGACAATGCCTCAGATGAAAAGTTCGCTATTGTATTTGCTGCTATGGGTGTCAAACATGATGTTGCGGATTTCTTCCGAAGGACTTTCGAGGAAAGCGGTGTATCCGATCATGTGGTCATGTTTTTGAACCTGGCTAACGATCCGGTTGTAGAGCGTCTGATCACTCCAAAGGTTGCACTTACTGCTGCAGAATATCTTGCCTTTGAGAAAGGTATGCATATTCTTGTCATTATGACGGATATTACCTCTTTCTGCGAAGCCATGCGTGAGGTTTCCTCCTCCAAGGGAGAAATTCCTTCCCGTAAAGGTTATCCAGGATATCTTTACAGTGAACTAGCCACTTTGTACGAGAGAGCGGGTATCGTCCGGGATCGTGAGGGATCTGTTACTCAGATTCCTATCCTAACCATGCCAAATGATGATATTACCCACCCGATTCCTGACCTTACCGGTTATATCACTGAGGGACAGATTGTATTGGACAGAAATCTCCACGGCCAATCCGTCTATCCCCCCATCAATGTCCTTCCCTCCCTTTCCCGACTTATGAAAGACGGAATCGGCGAAGGCTATACCCGAGAGGATCATCAAGATGTGGCCAATCAGCTTTTCTCCTGCTATGCAAAAGTAGGAGACGCCAGAGCTCTAGCC
>CAVBGA010000147.1:0-7281 GCA_963594675.1 Lachnospiraceae bacterium | reverse complement strand
ACTGGATGTAGTAGCGGCCTTGCTGATGGAACTTGTCTCTACTTTTGTCAGTTTCCATCTCTGCAGGCTTGCTTTCTTATAAGTATCTGCGGTAACAGCCACATTGTTGATATTTTTGTTGCCGGATACAGTAAGCACTTTTTTGGATGCTGCATTCTGGATAACAAAGGAAGTACCGGCCTTGCCGTTAAAATACCAAAGCTGTGCTAAAGAACCTTTTACATAAGCTGTCTGCCATACAGTGGAAGTGCTATTAGAAGCAGCATTCTTTGCTGTAAGGTAAAGACCTGATCTTACATTGCGGATGGTATAGAGACCATTGCCCATGCTCTTAATATAAAAGTACTGAGAGGAACTGGGTCTTGTATGGATCACCGCCGATGCATGTCTTGTGGTGGAAGACTTGGCGATGCAAAGAACTCGAGAAGAACTGCCGGCTCCTAAGTAATAGTAGCCTTCTGTAACATTGTGAACGGTTCCGATTGCTGGGCTTGCACTTGCTGCAAAGGCTTCCACTGGAGTGAGAAGCATCAGAAAAGCCAAGCATAAAGTAAGAATCTTTTTCATGTTTTAATAACTCCTTGTAAAATTGTAACAATTATGTAACATTTAAGGCGTGTAGATACCTGGGTCATATAACCCAGGTCCTGAAGCTAGTATAAGGGATTTTTAGGTGTGAGTCAACCTTTTTCATTACGAAAGTGTTAAGAATATTACAGGAAAATTCAGAGATTGGCCTACAATTGACAATTCTTATTAAATTAAGTAAAATATAGTCCACTGGCAATTGGAGGAGAATGCTATGGAAAAGGACAGAAAAGATAAGATTGTTCAAAAGGGAAAACGTGGAATTTTTCATTTAGTTTTCGGACGAACAGGTATTTTTGCTGCCATTATTATTTTTCAGATTATTGTGCTTTTTGCCACCTTTCAGTGGTTGGCTAGCTATATTAATGTGGGTTACCTCTATGTTGTCTATCAGGTGTGCATGGTTTTGTTGGTGATTCATATTATAAATAGGGAAGAAGATCCTGCTTTTAAGCTTTCCTGGATTATACCGGTGTTGACACTGCCTGTGTTTGGATTGCTTTTCTATCTTTTTATCAAGATGCAGACAGGAAATCGTCTCATGGGAAGAAAGATTGAATGGGTTGAGGCATCTACCAGACATTATGCCTTGCCTTCCAGCCGGACTCTGGAAGATGCCAGACGATTGTATCCGGAAAGTCAGGGAGTGGCGGTTTATTTGGATCAGGTAGCTGGTTATCCACCTTATGAAAATACAGAAGTTACCTATTTTTCTTTGGGAGAAGAGCAGTTTCAGGAGATTCAAAGACAGCTGAAGGAAGCGAAGGATTTTATTTTTCTGGAATATTTTATTATTTCTCCCGGTTATATGTGGGATCGGATCCTTGAGATTCTGGAAGGGAAAGCAAGAGAGGGAGTAGATGTGCGTCTTATTTACGACGGCACGAATTCTTTTAATTCTCTGCCTACTAAGTATCCCAAAGAGATGGAGAAAAAAGGGGTTAAGTGTAAGGTTTTTGCTCCGGTTATTCCCCTTCTTTCTACCAAGCAAAACAATCGTGATCATCGCAAGATTATTGTGATTGACGGCAAGGTGGCCTTTACCGGTGGAATTAATATGGCGGATGAGTATATTAACCGTAAGGAAAGGTTTGGACATTGGAAGGACACCGGCATTATGCTTAAAGGCGAAGCAGTGCGAAGCTTTACGCTTATGTTTATACGAATGTGGGCTATTGATGCAAAGCCGGAAGATTATTCTCATTTTCTGGAGGTTGATTCCTGTGAATTGGCGAAAAATGCGGAAGGCATGGTAATACCCTACGGAGATAGTCCTTTGAACGGGGAAACCGTGGGGCGGAATGTATATTTGCAGCTTCTATACTCTGCAAAACATTATGTTCATATTATGACGCCTTATTTGATTGTGGATCAGGATATCATTACTGCTTTGACTTTTGCGGCTAAGCGGGGGGTGGATGTCAAAATCATTATGCCCTATAAGCCGGATAAGTGGATTATCAATGCCATTGCTAAGACCTACTATCATCAGTTAATCAGTAATGGTGTGGAAATTTATGAATATCTTCCAGGCTTTGTTCATGCCAAGAGCTTTGTAGTGGATGATAGAGAAGCTGTTGTTGGTACCATTAATCTGGATTACAGAAGTCTTTATCTGCATTTTGAATGCGCAGCTTACATGAGCAAGGTTCCCTGTATAGTTGATATGGAGAAAGATTTTCAGGAAACACTTAGCAAGTGCCAAAAGATAACTTTGGAGTTACTAGGAAAAAAGTATATGTTTCATATGCTGGTGGGACAGGTGTTTCGACTTTTTGCTCCCTTATTATAAAATAGAAATTTTAACTTAGGAGATGATAAACGATGCCGATTAAGATACAAAGCGGTCTTCCAGTAAAGGAAATATTGGAAGAGGAAAATATTTTTGTTATGGATGAGAAGAGGGCACTTCAGCAGGATATTCGCCCCATACAGATTCTTATTCTGAACCTGATGCCTTTAAAGGAAGATACGGAGCTGCAGCTTTTGCGATCCCTTTCTAATACACCGCTGCAGGTGGACGTTACTTTTATGAAGGTTTCTTCCCATGAAGCGAAGAATGCATCTCGCAGTCATTTGAACAAATTTTATGAAAATTTCGAGGATTTGAAAGACCAGAAGTTTGATGGAATGATCATTACCGGGGCTCCTGTAGAACAGATGGAGTTTGAAGAAGTGGACTATTGGGAAGAGTTGACCAGAATTATGGATTGGACAGTGACTAATGTGACTTCTACGCTTTTCCTCTGTTGGGGCGCACAGGCTTCTCTTTATTATTTCTATCATCTGCCTAAGGTGCAGTTGGATAAGAAGCTGTTTGGCCTTTTTAAACATCATGTAAAGAATAGAAAGATTCCTTTGGTAAGGGGATTTGACGATGTATTTATGGCACCCCACTCCCGCCACACAGACGTGCCTATGGATCTGATCAATCAATGCGAGGAGCTGACGGTTCTGGCGGAATCTGAGGAGGCTGGACTTTTCCTGGCTATGGCTAAGGGGGGCAGACAGATTTTTGTTATGGGACATCCGGAATATGACCGGATTACTCTGGATCAGGAGTATAAGAGGGATAAATCAAAAGGTTTGCCTATTGACATTCCGAAGAATTATTACAAAGATGATGATCCAGAGAATAAACCAGAGTTGGTATGGAGAGCTACAGCCAACAATCTCTATACGAACTGGTTGAATTATTATGTATATCAGAGTACACCCTTTGATCTTTACGGCACGCCTTTTACCGATTGATGCCGAAAGCGGTGTTTGACTTTATAAATAAAGATCTGACCAATGGCGGTAGAATCAAGCGGATGTGAAAACATCCGCTTTTTCTGTAATTGCGGTAGGTTGAGAACCGCCCTTGCAAGAATATGTAAAAAACAGGAGGTTAGAAATGAATCAATGGAAGGAAGGAGCAAGAGACGGCTTGCCCATTTGCTTTGGATATTTTGCAGTTTCCTTTGCTTTTGGCATTCAGGCGGCAGAGTCTGGATTATCACCTTTTCAGGCGGTACTTATGTCTCTTACCAATGTCACTTCTGCAGGACAATTTGCTTCTTTGAGTGTGATTGCCAGCAGTTCCGCCTATTTGGAAATGGCATTTCTGCAGTTGGTAATTAATATGCGCTATTTTCTTATGTCTTGTGCCTTGTCGCAAAAAATTTCTGCAAAAATCAGACCAATCCATCGGTTTTTTATGTCCTATGGAGTGACAGATGAGATTTTTGGCTTGAGTGTTTTACGGCAAGGGAATTTAAGCCCTTACTATACCTATGGCCTTATGAGTGTGGCTATTCCGGGATGGACCTTTGGTACCATGTTTGGCGTGATTTGTGGAGATATCCTGCCGGCGTCTATTATCAATGCCCTGGGGATTGCTATTTATGGTATGTTTATTGCCATCATTCTTCCACCTGCCAGACAGGATCGGGTGGTTCTTGGGGTGGTTCTTGCAGCTATGTCCATGGCCTGTGTTTTTCAATATTTGCCGGCACTTTCGGGAATATCTTCCGGTATGCAGGTGATTGTGATTACTTTGCTCGTTTCGGGAATTGCAGCAGTACTATTCCCAAGAGAGGAGGAAACAGATGCAGCATAATGTATATGTATATATTTTGGTAATGGCCTTGGTGACATATTTGATACGTGCTCTGCCCATTACCTTGATTCGTAAGAAAATTGATAGCAAATTTATCAAATCCTTTCTATATTATGTACCCTATGCCACATTGGCCGCCATGACATTTCCGGCAATTCTGTATTCTACCGGCAATATCATCAGCGCAGCTTGTGGATTTGTAGCGGCACTTCTGCTGGCATATTTCGGAAAAAGTCTTCTTACAGTGGCGGGAGGTGCCTGCCTCATGGTCTTTGTGCTTGACAAGCTGATTTTGCTGTGTCAGAATATCTGAAGTGTGTATTGATAAGAACATTGAAGTGACAATTTTGTGTGTAGCAATAAGAAACAGATAAAGAGGTAATAAACTATGATTGCAGCAAATAATGTAACCCTTAGAATAGGAAAGAAAGCTCTTTTTGAGGATGTAAATATTAAGTTTACAGAGGGCAACTGCTACGGAATGATTGGTGCCAATGGTGCCGGTAAGTCTACCTTCCTGAAAATTCTTTCCGGTCAGCTGGAGACCACCAATGGTGATATTAGCATTACTCCGGGACAGAGACTTTCCTTCCTGCAGCAGGACCATTTTAAATATGATGCTTATCCGGTACTGGATACCGTCATCATGGGCAATAAACGTCTTTACGAAATCATGAAAGAAAAAGATGCCATTTATGCCAAAGAAGATTTTACTGAGGAAGATGGTATCAAGGCCAGCGAACTGGAAGGTGAGTTTGCTGAGATGGATGGTTGGGAAGCAGAATCCGATGCTGCAACACTTTTGAACGGACTTGGTATTGAGACAGATCTTCACTATGCGATTATGGGAGATTTGGTAGGTAGTCAGAAGGTTAAGGTGCTTCTGGCCCAGGCTCTTTTTGGTAATCCGGATATTCTTCTTTTGGATGAGCCTACCAACCACTTGGATATGGATGCCATTGAGTGGCTGGAGGAATTTTTGATTAACTTTGAGAATACCGTTATTGTGGTATCTCATGACCGTTATTTCCTGAATAAAGTTTGTACCCATATTGCAGATATCGATTATGGCAAAATCCAGCTATATGCCGGTAACTATGATTTCTGGTTTGAGTCCAGTCAGCTTCTTATGAAACAGCGTAAAGAAGCAAACAAGAAAAAAGAAGAGAAGATTAAGGAACTGCAGGACTTTATTTCTCGATTCAGTGCCAATGCATCTAAGTCCAAACAGGCAACTTCCCGTAAAAAAGCCTTGGAAAAAATTCAGTTAGATGATATTCGTCCTTCCAGCAGAAAATATCCTTATATTGATTTCCGTCCTGATCGTGAGATTGGAAATGATGTTCTTATGGTGGAGAACCTGTCTAAGACAATTGATGGTGAGAAGATTCTTGACAATCTGACCTTTACTCTGGGACGTGAAGATAAGGTAGCCTTTGTAGGAAGTAATGAGCAGGCTAAGACGACGCTTTTTAAAATTTTAACAGGCGAGATGGAGCCGGACGAGGGCAGCTATAAATGGGGTGTAACCACAAGTCAGGCTTATTTCCCCAAGGATAGCACAAAAGAATTCGATAATGATCTGACCATCGCTGACTGGCTGACACAGTATTCGGAAATTAAGGATGCTACTTATGTTCGTGGCTTCCTGGGCCGTATGCTTTTTGCTGGTGAGGATGGTGTAAAGAAAGTTCGTGTTCTCTCCGGTGGTGAGAAGGTTCGTTGCCTTCTTTCCAAAATGATGATTTCAGGATCCAATATTCTGATTTTGGATGAGCCTACCAACCACTTGGATATGGAGTCAATCACAGCCCTCAACAATGGACTGATTAAGTTCCCTGGTGTGATTCTTTTTGCTTCTCATGATCATCAGTTTGTACAGACAACAGCAAATCGAATCATGGAGATTTTGCCGGGAGGCAAACTGATCGATAAGATTACGAGCTATGATGAGTATCTTGCCAGCGATGAAATGGCGAGAAAACGTTTCGTATATACTATGAATGAAGAAGATAACTAGGATAGAGCTTTCTTGGAGGGACAATCAAAATGAAAAAACCAGTGTTGGTGATTATGGCAGCAGGTATGGGCAGTCGTTACGGTGGCTTAAAGCAGATTGATCCGGTGGATGATCAAGGCCATATCATTATGGATTTCTCAATTTATGATGCCATGAAGGCAGGCTTTGAGAAGGTAATATTTATTATAAAAAAAGAAAATGAAAAAGATTTCCGTGAGACAATAGGTGATCGTATCAGCAAGAAGATTGAGGTTGCTTATGTCTATCAGGAGTTGTCGAATCTTCCGGAGGGAGTTGCGATTCCAGAAGGAAGAGTAAAACCCTGGGGCACCGGACATGCCGTTCTCTGTGCAGCAAATGAAATCAATGCGCCTTTTGCTGTAATCAATGCAGATGATTACTATGGTGCAGACGCTTTTAAGAAAATTTATCATTTCCTGACAAGCACAGAGGATGATAGCAAGTATCGTTATGCCATGGTAGGATATCGTCTGGAAAATACCCTGACGGAAAATGGTCATGTAGCAAGAGGTGTTTGTTCCACCGATAAATCTGGATATCTTACAGATATTACAGAACGGACTAGAATCGAAAAACATGAAAATGGACCGGCCTTCACAGAGGATGATGGGGCTACTTGGACAGAGCTACCTGGAGATGCAGTGGTTTCCATGAATATGTGGGGCTTTTCTGAAAGCTTTTTGATTGAGCTTCGCAGACGCTTCCCACAGTTTCTTGAAACAATTTGTAAGGAAAATCCTCTTAAGGGAGAATATTTCCTTCCTTCTGTTGTCAGCAGCCTTTTGGAGGAAAATGCTGCTACCGTCACTGTGTTAAAGACAGAGGACAAGTGGTACGGCGTTACTTATAAGGAAGATAAGCCTGTGGTTATGGAGGCCGTTGGTAAAATGGAGGCCCAGGGCCTTTATGATGGAATCTAATAGAAACAAGAAATAGGAGATAGGACGATGGCAGAGAATGGGCAGAAGAAAGCATTATCAGCTGTGCCGAAAGTTAAAATTTGCGGGCTTGTGACAGAAGCAGATGCAGCATTGGTTCGCAAGTATAAGGC
>CAVBGA010000146.1:0-4840 GCA_963594675.1 Lachnospiraceae bacterium | reverse complement strand
ACTAGGTTTTATGCAAATTAATTTTCTACATCTGCTCTGGTGCTGAAAAGCCAAGAAGGTCAATGCTTGTCTCCAGCACATCCCTAGCCAAAGTCAAAAGGCGAATCCAAGATGCCTTCTGCTGCGCATCCTCATGAGCAAGAATACGAGTCTCGTGATAGAAATGATTGAAGGCATTAGCCAAATCATAAATATAACCACAAATTTTATGAGGTGCTTTTTCCTCATAGGCATTTTCGATTACACCATTAAAACGGCCCAGTTCAATCATCAGAGCCTTTTCACTATCGCTAAGAGCCGGTAAAATCGCAGCATCTTGAGCATTTCCACCATCTGCAGCAAATCTCTTCAGAATGGATTTGATACGCACAATCGTATACAAGATATAAGGACCGGTATTGCCTTCAAAGGAAGTAAAACGATCTACATCAAATACATAATCCTTTGATGCCTGGTTCGACAAATCTCCATATTTGATAGCGGATAAGCCAACGATTTTTGCCGTCTCTCTTGCATCGTCCTCTTTCACATTGCGGTTCTCCATGATTTTTTTATACATCTCTTCATTGATCTCACTAATGAGACGCTCAAGACGCATCACACCGCCTTCTCTAGTCTTAAAAGGCTTGCCATCTTTTCCATTCATGGTACCAAAGCCCAAGAAGAAAAGTCCGGTATCTTCACTTACCAGGCCAGTCTTTCTTGCACAGCGAAATACCTGAATAAAATGCATTTCCTGACGCTTGTCTACTACATAAATGATTTCATCAGGATTCTGATGCTCTACTCTTTCCACAATAGTAGCAAGATCCGTTGTTGTATAAAGAGAAGCTCCGTCTGATTTAAGAATCATACAGGGAGGAACTTCTTTGGTATCTGTCTCCTCCTTGATATCAACAACCAAAGCGCCTTCATCCATGTAGGCATATCCATCTTTCTTCATCTGCTCTACCATGGCCGGAATGTAGGCCTGAGCATCCGATTCTCCCTTCCAAAGGTCAAAACTAACATTCAGTTTTTCATAGTTTGCCTTCAAATCTGCAACAGACACATTCAGAATATGATGCCACAAAGCACGATATCCTCTATTGCCCTGCTGCAAAAGATGGGTCGCTTCCATAGCCCGATTCTTGTACTCTTCATCTTCTTTAGATCTGCCACTAGCTGCTGGGTAAATTTCCTCAAGATCTGTAATGGTGAAAGGAGCTTTCTCAGGATACTCTCCTTCATAATCCTCCTGGAAATAAACCAAGTCTGGCTGTCTCTCTTTCAATTCAGTGATGATAAGCCCCATCTGCAGGCCCCAATCACCTAAATGTACATCACCCACTACTGTATGACCCATAAAACGGGCAATTCTTTTAATACTCTCTCCGATGATGGCTGATCTCAGATGACCTACGTGAAGTGGCTTAGCTACATTAGGTCCACCATAATCGATTACAATTTTCTTTGGCTGAGCAGCTTTCTCCACAGATAAATTCTCATCATCCTTCATCTGGTCCAGATATTCTGCCAGAAATGTCTCCTTCACCTTAAGATTGATAAAGCCAGGCTTTACCGCCTCAACCATGGAAAATACCTTACTATCCTGCAGCTTCTCTACAACGGATTCTGCGATCATAATCGGTGCTTTTTTATATTTCTTTGCTGCAGCCATTGCGCCATTACACTGATACTCGCAAAGATCCGGTCTGCTAGAAACCGAAATTTTAGCATAAGATGCATCAAGATCTGCCGCTTCAAAAGCCTGCACCATTTCCTCGGTAATTAAATCAATAAACTTTTTCACGTCAACCTCCCAGTTTCCGATTCTTGTGATTTACTAACTACTGTTAACTATAGGATACCACATGGCCATTTTCTCGAATTTATAAAATTGTTTTGAAAATATGGCATATGTAGTGATTGCATACTATGTATAAGTATAGCACATTGTCTCCTGAAAATCTTCGGGATTATAAGATTTTTTTATTGTTTATGAGAATTTAATTCTTATTTCCATCCACTTTTTTGCGCAAATAGTATATAATGTATATATAAATAAGTAAAAAGGAGCCTAGACAGGGAACAGATTTACAAAATTACAAACAAATTATATAACATATAGGAAGGGAGTTACCGAGTATGAATATTCTTTTCTTTTTGACTCCAAAAAGTGATGTAGAATATATCTATGATGACTTCTCGCTTCGACAAACGATTGAAAAAATGGATCACCACCATTATACCGCAATACCGATTCTTTCGCGATCGGGAGAATACATCGGAACAATCACAGAAGGCGATTTACTTCGGGTCATCAAGGATGAATTTTCTTTAACACTTCACGAAGCTGAAGATTACCCGATCAAACAGGTGCCAAGAAGATGGCACAATAACCCCGTTAATATCAATTGTGATATTGAAGATCTTCTGCTCACTGCCATGAAGCAGAATTTTGTACCAGTGGTAGATGACAATGGACGTTTCATCGGAATCATTACCCGCAAGGACATACTTAATTATTGTTTTCGTCAAATGAAAACGAATCAAAACACAACACAGCAAATGGTGAACAAAGAGTAACAGGAAACTACTATAGTAAAAAATGTACGCTTACAAAAAAAGTCGGCCGCAGCATCAAGAACTTGCGGCCGACTTTCTATTTTTAATAAAAATAATTATCAATTCCTTTTACCAAAGCATCTGCAATTACCTTTTGATAAGAATCAGAAAGTAGTTTTGTCTCATCTGATGCATTAGAAAAGAATCCCATTTCTACAAGAGTTGTAGGAATTTTAGACCAATTGGTTGCTGTCAGATCATCCCTATATATAATTCCAATATTACGGAAGGATGTTCCCGCACTATACGCATTCATAACATCTTTCGACAGGGTATAGGACTTCTGAATCACTGACTTGCTGATATAAGGATTGCCATTGGAGGCTGTCAAAATAGAAAATCCATTTACTCCATGGTTGTCTGAACTATCACAGTGCAAACGAATCATAATGGAATTATCCGGATATTTGTTAGCAATCTCTGCTCTTTCCTTATTGGTAATATTTACATTTTGGCTGGTACGGATCATAACTACCTGATAGCCTTTATCCTCTAACTTGGTCTGTAATTTTTTTGCTACCGCAAGAGTTACCACAGACTCCGGTGTCCCTGTCCGATAGCCGTCACATCCACTTGCCACCTTAGTTTTCATAACAGAAGAACCTGGTCCATTTGCCTCTTTTCCGCTATTACCATGGCCCTGATGTCCCGCATCAATTACCACAATATAAGGTGTTACTTTAATAGTATCTGACCATGCAGAATAAACTTTTTTCCCGTCTCTCACACAATAAGAACGCATTTTCACCTTATATGTTGTATTCTTCTTAATGCCCTTTATGCTTCTTTGGTAAGCGGAGCCCTTACTTACATGGTAAATCGTTTTTTTACTTCCCGAAGAATACTTGATTTCATAACCATCCGCTTTGCTGTTTGTTTTCCATTTTACACGAAGGGTTTTTCCTTTTAAAATCATACCTGTGATATTGGCAGGAGCCGTAAGTCGCTTCAAGGACACCACTTTTCTCTCACTTTTTGTATCCCCCTTCACAGCTCGCACATAGTATTTATAAATACGTCCGTTGTGTTTTTTGCTCTCTTTATCTACATAACTTTTTCCCGTAAGGGTTTTCAATCTTTCCCATTCTCCGGACGAAGTCATGCGATATACCTTATATTTATCCGCTCCCTTCACCCCAGACCAAGTAAGTAAAATACCCTCTGCTGTGTTTGTCAATTTCGGTGAAACTGTCTTTAACGTTTCCTTCTTATCTGATGCTTCTGGAGTTACAGATGGGGTCGGATCCGCAGATTCATCTGTTGATTCATTTCCCTGTTCGTCCCCCGACTCATCTGTTAACGCATCTTCCGTCTGGATATCTTCCTGGGCATCTTCTATTTGTTCGCTCTCTGTTTGAGCATTTACCGCTTGGGTTTCTTCTGCTTGAGCAGATTCCAACTCACTTGGATTCGTTTCTGCTGAAATTTCTCCCTGAGTAGATAAGGTTGACTCTCCCGCTGTCGCTTCCACAGTTGAGGCAGTTGAATCAGTTGCCTCTGCATATACCGCCCCACTTGCAAAAGTCCCCATTGATGCAGAAAGCAGAACGGCCAATGATAATCCCAAAGCCATCCAACTCTTTTTCCTAGAATTCCTCTTTCTTCTAAATTTATTCATTTTCTTTTTCTCCTTTTCAGCATTTCATCAGATTTTCTTTTTCGTTTTCAGATACTTTAAAAATCCAATGCACCCCTCATTCACATCTCTCCAAGTCGCTTCAAAATCCCCCGTATACCAGGGGTCTGCCACTGAACCAGGACGATCTGTATAATCCAATAACAAAGATAACTTATGCTCTGCATCACCACTACAGATTCTTTGCATATTTCTCATATTCATTACATCCATCCCGATAATATAATCATATGTTTTATAATCCTGCTTCGTCATCTGACGAGCCTGCTTTCCATCACAATGAATTCCATGCTCCGCCATAATCCTCCTAGCTGGTGGATACACCGGATTGCCGATTTCTTCTGTAGATGTGGCTGCCGATGCAACCAAAAATTGATTTTCCAAACCTTCTTTCTTAATATAATCCTTAAAAACAAATTCTGCCATAGGTGAACGACAAATATTGCCGTGACAAACGAATAGTACTTTAATCATCTTATTTTTACTCCTTAATTTGCGGCGAAATGCGCCGTTTTGCCTTATAAAGTCTCAAAATGCAATGACCTCAAAATCACCTGATTTTGGGCAAATTTCCGCATTTTTCCGACTTTTGCCACC
>CAVBGA010000145.1:0-13067 GCA_963594675.1 Lachnospiraceae bacterium | reverse complement strand
AAATTTTTTAAACATAAAAAAAGCCAGCAACTATGCTGGTTTCAAAGATGTCGATATGTAATTGCTCCTAAAAATTATAGTGCTAAATCCTAAAGACGGGCCTGCGGTCTGACTTTAATGCAGATTCGCTATTTAAAAGAAAATGGCAATTTGATAAATCTAATATAAAAAAACGTTGACATGCAAATGGGATTATAATATAATTATCCAATGTGACGTAGTACGTAATCACCAGATCCAATGCCCCGGTAACGGTGTTTTACAAAATAGATTTCACAGTTGAAATTGATTGACAATTGTTTAGCAGGAGGTAAATCCATGAGCACTTATATGGCTAACCCGGATAAGATCGAAAGAAAATGGTATGTAGTGGATGCTGAAGGTAAGACACTTGGCCGTCTCTCTTCAGAGATTGCAAAAGTATTAAGAGGTAAGAATAAACCGGTCTTCACCCCACATATTGATACAGGCGATTATGTAATCGTTGTAAATGCAGAGAAAGTTGCAGTAACAGGTAAAAAACTTGATCAGAAGATTTACTATCATCACTCAGATTACGTTGGTGGTATGAAAGAGACCACTCTTCGTGAGATGATGGCTAAAAAACCTGAGATGGTTATCGAGCTGGCAGTCAAAGGCATGCTTCCTAAGGGACCCCTTGGAAGACAGATGCTCAAGAAGCTCCATGTATATGCAGGACCGGATCATAAGCACGCTGCTCAGAAGCCGGAAGAGTTAACATTTTAATAGGAGGTAAGAGACATGGCTAGCGCTAGATATTACGGAACAGGTAGAAGAAAAAAATCAATCGCAAGAGTATATCTTGTACCGGGAACCGGCAAGATTACAATCAATAAAAGAGACATCGATGAGTATTTGGGCCTTGAGACTCTGAAAGTTATCGTTCGTCAGCCACTCGTTGCTACAGAGACAGTTGATAAGTTCGACGTTCTGGTAAATGTTCACGGTGGTGGATACACAGGACAGGCTGGTGCCATCAGACATGGTATCTCCAGAGCTCTTCTTCAGGCAGATGCTGAGTACAGACCTGTACTTAAGAAAGCTGGATATCTGACTCGTGACCCGAGAATGAAAGAGAGAAAGAAATACGGTCTCAAAGCTGCACGTCGTGCACCACAGTTTTCAAAGAGATAAGGATTACTGCGAATGGCAGTATATGGAAAGAGCCCGCAAGTTTACTTGCGAGGCTCTTTTTATATGCTGTCATTCATAGGAATGCAAGAAATGAAATTATTTTTCAATTAAATCCAACACATATGGTAACTGACGCAACTCATCAACAAGCTGATGCCATTCATCCAACTTATGGTGGGATCTTTGCTCTATAATTCTGGCTACCACTTCATAGTTCATGGAGACTGTTCTTTTCTGATTGAATGATGTAGGAAGCAATTGAATCATCTGCCACCACTCATCCTTATTCTTATCCTGAATGAAATTTACTCTTGCTTTGTTGATGGCTTCAATGGTTGCTTTCAGAACATCCAGATTCGCTTCGGTCAAATGTTCTGTGCTGAAATCATTTAAGGTCAAATCTCTGCTGTGAATTTTGTGCATGGTAGAGCAGCTATTTGCCACAGTTCCAATCTTATAGGTGTCAAATTCTTTCCACCAGTAGAGGGGGGCATCGATATCCATCCATACCTGAATCATTCGGTCATATTTTCTGTGCTCTGTTCCTGCATGAAATAAGGTTCTCATTAATTTCAGATCACCAGGACCAATCTCACCACCGATCCAATCACTATCACTGCTATCCCAACTGTTTTTGGGATTTCTCATTCCATGGATGGCAGGTTCAAAACCTTGCACGTCCAAAATATTACATTTTAACATTACAACACCGCCTAACTTTAAGAATACTATAAAAAATAATAAATACTATAGGAATACCTTGTCAAGTGATTTCATAGCACATCAAGCAAATTGTTTTCTGTTTTTCCAGATGCCTATGCCCATGAAAGCGATGGTGATGCACCAGGTAACCGGAAGGGCATAATACAGCACCGGCAGAGTATGAAACTTTTGAAATATCGTACAGATCCAAAAAATACGAAATACACAACAACTGAGCATGGTGCTAATGGCAGGATAGAAGGGATGGTCGCATCCCCTTAGGGCAGCAGCTGGAATTTCAAAGAAATTACAGAGCGGTTCCAGAACCAAAATGCAGTTGATACGTATGGTAGCATAGGCGATCACCTGGGCATCTGAGGTGAAAAGTCGACAGAAAACTCCTTGCAAACCTACTACCGTATAGATAGGAATGGAACTGCTGATCAAAGATAAGATCACGCAAAGTCCAAAAATCTTACGGCAACGCCTGGAATTGCCAGCGGCATAATTCTGACCGATAAAGGTAGTGGCAGTTTGGGCAAAGGCCGTCATGGCATAGTAGGTAAAATATTCAAAATTCAAGGCAATGGTATTGCCTGCAATGGCATCCTCTCCGAAACCATTGACAGAAGCCTGGAGAAAGATATTGGCAAAACAAAAAACAGCATCCTGAATAGCAGCAGGGATACCAATGACCAATATTTCTCCAAAAATCTTTCGGGAAAAATTCATGCGAAATTCTGAGAGAGAAGGACGAAAATATCCCACGCGAATTAAATGACGGATCACCATCAGGGCCGATAAAAGATTGGAAATATCGGTGGCAATAGCAACGCCGGCTACACCTAGTCCGCATACGATGACAAAAAACAGATTCAGCCCAATATTGACAATTCCTGATAGTGCCAATGCCATAAAGGGGTAACGACTGTCCCCATGGGCTCGCAAAACTGCTGAGCTAAAGTCATACAATAGCAAAAATGGATATCCCAGGAAAAAGATTCTCAGGTAGAGGGCTGCGGTATGCAGAATACGGTTTGGGGTATCAATGAGGCCTAGCAGGGGATAGGAGATCAGCTGGCCAATCAAAAGCCCGATGATACCAATCAAAATAGCTAAAAATAAAGCATGTTGCACAGCCACAGGAATTTCTTCCTTGCGTCCCAGTCCGATGCGTTTGCTGACCAGAATATTTACGCCCAGGGACAGCCCGGCAGATAGCGTCACGATTAAGGCAACGATTTCTGTGTTGGTTCCTACTGCGGCCAGAGCATTGGCATCTCCGCTAAGTCCTACAATAGCAGTGTCCGTGGCACTAAAAAATTGCTGTAGGATACTGCTCAAAGCAATGGGGATAGTGAAAAATATAATATTTTTAAGAAGAGGTCCTTGGAGAAGGTTCATTTCTCTGCTTTGTGAATTCATGGTGGAAGCCTTTCTTATTATTTCTTGAATTTATGGTATCTATTGTATTCAATTTTCTATCTGAATTAAAGATAAAACATTAGGACAAAATGTCAAGCACTTCTTGTCCAATCGCTCCTAATAATAGCAAGGCTTCACATTAGTTTTACATGGTTTTTATTATTTCCGACTTGAAGAGAATTTTTAAAAAATGTAGAATAAGAAATATAAAATAGAAAACAGAAAAGGAAAATTAAGAGAGGTAGCATGATCGATTTTAATCAGAAAAAAGGTTTTATCTGTGATATGGATGGTGTAATCTATCACGGAAATAAAATTCTAGACGGTGTAAAAGAGTTTGTGAACTGGTTGCAAAGCGAAAATAAGGAATATTTATTTTTAACCAATAATAGCGGCTTGACACCAAGAGAACTTCACCAGAAGCTTTTACGTATGGGCTTGGACGTTCCAGAGGAGAATTTCTATACTAGCGCATTGGCTACAGCAAAATTTTTGCAGACCCAGGCGCCGGGTTGTTCGGTTTATGCCATTGGAGAGGCAGGTCTTTTAAATGCCTTGTATGATGTGGGCATTACCATGAATGATGTCAATCCAGATTATGTAGTAGTGGGAGAGGGCCGTACCTATTCCCTTGAGACCTTAACAAGAGCGGTAAATCTGGTTATGAATGGTGCAAAACTTATCGGTGCTAACTCTGATGTATCTGGGCCTATAGAGAATGGAATCGCTCCAGCCTGCAGAGCCCTGACCACACCTATTGAGATGGCCACAGGAAAACAGGCCTATTACTGTGGTAAGCCCAACCCTCTTATGATGAGAACCGGACTTAGAATTTTAGGCTGTCACTCAGAGGATGCGGTAATCGTAGGAGACCGCATGGATACAGATATTGTTGCTGGTATGGAAAGTGGCACATCCACAGTGCTTGTGCTGTCTGGTGTGTCTGACAGAGAGACCGCAGAAATGTATGCATATCAGCCTACCATGATTTTAAATCATGTAGGAGAGATTGTTCGTTGTGCGAAAAGTGAAGAATGATAGATTAGGGAGGACATAATGTCCTCCCTTTTTTCTATAAAAATGGAACTATTCAGCACCCCATTATCAAAAAGAAAGAGGGAAGTTTAACTATGGCAAAACGCTTTGTACTGGACACCAACATTTTACTTGCATTTCCACATTGTATTATGGAAGATTTCGATGACAATACGGTAATTATCTGCGGTACAGTCATTCAGGAACTGGATAAGAAGAAAACCGCAGAAGGAGAAATCGGATATAATGCCAGAGAAGCGGGACGACTTTTGGAAAAGCTGCGATTGCAGGGGGATCTCTTAAAGGGAGTGCAGAGAAAATGTGGAGGTACATTGCTCATAGAGCCGGATGGTGTCAAACAAGAATACCTTCCAGCGGGATTTTCTATTGATGTGCCAGACAATCGAATCATCAGCAGCTGTATCCATTTAAATCGACAAAATCCATCGGAGAGTCCTGTGATTCTCGTAACTTCCGATGTATGGATGCGTATTGCTGCCAGTGCCTGTGGCATTGAAACCCAGGATTTCCGCAAGGTTATGGTGCAGGATACGGGATATACCGGACATATTCGCAAAGAATGTGATTGGGAAATGATTGATCGCATCTACAAGGAAAAAGAATTAGAAGTGTGTGATGAGGATTTGCTAGAGAATGAATTTGTCACTCTGTACTCAGGTAATCTGTCAGCACCTACGGTGTATCGCCATGGCAAGCTGCAATTGATTGGAGAACAGAAGCTATTTGGCTGGGTGCAACCTAAGAACATTATGCAAACCTATATGATGTGGGCTTTAGCCCAGCCGGCGGAGGAGATTCCTCTGGTAATACTAGAAGGACCTGCGGGCTCAGCAAAGACCTTTCTATCCATTGCAGCAGGCATGGATGGGACCTATACCAGTCAGCGAAGACGGGATAATATGTATGATAAGATTCTCCTAACAAGACCGGTAGCTCACGCCTTTGATGGAGAACAGGGCACCGGCTATCTTCCAGGTACCTTGGAGGAAAAATTACATTATCTCTATCAGAGCTACTATGATAATCTAGAGGATTTGTTAAAAAGTGGGGTAAAAGAGGACAGCAACCAGATTAAAACCCAGATGCAGGATCTTTTTATGGATGGAATTGTGGAGGTAGGTACTTTGTCCAGTATTCGAGGACGTTCTTTAA
Organism: Lachnospiraceae bacterium; assembly: GCA_963594675.1. Lineage (GTDB taxonomy): Bacteria > Bacillota > Clostridia > Lachnospirales > Lachnospiraceae > Ruminococcus_G. The sequence continues at coordinate 7,577 of CAVBGA010000145.1, read as the reverse complement.
AATATACCTATATGATCTGTGATGAAGCCCAAAATGCCAGCCGAACTCTGGTGAGAGATATTATCACCAGACCCGGCGATGGCACAAAAATTATCCTTGCAGGGGATCCTAGCCAGATAGACGTACCGGAATTAAGTGCAAAAAACAATGGTTTGGTTACAGCAGCTTCCTGCATGGCCGGCAGCAGTCTATGTGCATATTTGAAATTGGATAAAGAATCCGTTGTCAGATCAGCGCTAGCTAGAGAGGCAATTGAAAGGATGCGGTGGTAATTTTCTTTTTATTCATGCGTTATTGTGATAGATTCTCTGTGCAGAATAATTGGATGCAATTGTCAATGGTTTCTTGGTCATAGTCAGTGGAAATACCAGATGCCATCCAGTAGGCATAATTGCCTGTGTCGTATTGAACAAGGGCATCTAGATACTAGTAAGGAAGATGAGACCGTGAGAAAAAGACCATTGCGTGATGTTTTCTCACGGTCTCATCGGCTATTTTTCACCGTCTCCTCCCCTTGCCCTTCCCTATAAAATCGAATATAATTAAATTGGGCATTTCCCCTAAAAAACAGAATATACATTCCATATTTATATGATATATTTTTATTTTATGCTTCAATGGATTTCATGCTTAGTCCATGCGAAATATTAAAATGTATATTCTCAAAAGGGGAATAAAAAGCCAAATAAAATAGAAAAAGGGAGAAACTATGAACGAAAACAAAGAGTTTAAACCGTATATCCCAGCGGATAAGGTTACCCCGGAGATGACAGTGACCTCTGTAATCATGGGTATCATTCTTGCTGTTGTATTCGGTGCGGCCAATGCCTATCTGGGACTTCGTGTAGGTATGACAGTATCTGCATCCATTCCGGCCGCCGTTATTTCCATGGGTGTGATCCGGGTGATCATGAAGAAAAACTCCATTCTGGAGAGTAACCTGGTGCAGACCATCGGTTCCGCCGGTGAGTCTTTGGCAGCAGGCGCCATTTTTACCATGCCTGCACTTTTTTTATGGGCAGAAGAGGGTTTGTGTGATAAGCCAAATCTTTTAGAGATTACCTTGATTGCCCTTTGCGGTGGTGTTTTGGGTGTTCTTTTTATGGTGCCGCTTCGTAATGCACTTATCGTAAAAGAGCATGCAACACTTCTGTATCCGGAAGGAACTGCTTGTGCAGATGTACTTTTGGCAGGAGAAGAGGGTGGATCTAATGCATCTACCGTATTTTCTGGAATGGGACTTGCTGCTATTTTCAAATTTATCGTAGACGGAATTAAAGTAATCCCAGCTGATATTTCCATTGCTTTCAAATCCTTTAAGGGTGAGTTGGGTACAGAGGTTTACCCGGCACTTCTTGGTGTGGGCTATATTGTAGGACCGAGAATTGCATCCTTTATGTTCGCTGGTTCCATCATCGGCTGGATGGTGATCATTCCTTTGATTTGTCTCTTTGGACCAGATACCTGGCTTTATCCGGCAGATCAGGGTGTGACAATTTCACAGCTCTATGAACTGGGTGGAGCATCTAAGATCTGGAGTACCTATGTAAAATATATCGGTGCAGGAGCAATTGCTACAGGTGGTGTGATTTCTCTGGTTAAGTCACTTCCACTGATCATAAGCACATTTAGAGATTCTATGAAGGATCTTAGAGGTGGCTCTGTAAGTGAGACAAGCAGAACAAGCAGGGACCTTCCTATGAGTTGGATTCTGGTTGGCGTGGTTGCTATGATTGTTATTATCTGGGCAGTTCCGGCAATTCCTGTAAATCTTCTGGGTGCATTTTTGATCGTTGTATTTGGATTCTTCTTTGCCACGGTATCTTCCCGTATGGTTGGTATGATCGGAAGTTCCAACAACCCGGTATCCGGTATGGCCATTGCTACACTGTTGATTGCTACGTTTGCTATTAAGAGCAGCGGTCAGGTAGGCATTGATGGTATGAAAGCAGCTATTGCCATCGGATCTGTTATCTGTATCGTAGCAGCTATTGCTGGTGATACTTCTCAGGATTTGAAGACCGGTTATCTTTTAGGTGCAACGCCCAGAACTCAGCAGATTGGTGAGTTGATTGGTGTTGTAGCAGCAGCCCTTGCTATTGGCGGTGTGCTTTATCTTTTGGATGCAGCGTGGGGCTATGGCGGAGCGGAGGTTCCGGCTCCTCAGGCACAGCTGATGAAGATGATTGTTGAGGGTATCATGGGAGGCAATCTTCCCTGGAATCTGGTATTTATCGGTGTATTTTTAGCAATTGCTTTGGAAATTCTTAGAATTCCGGTAATGCCTTTTGCGATTGGTCTTTATCTGCCGATTTACCTGACGACCACCATTATGATTGGCGGTGTGGTACGTCTTCTGATGGATCGTCGTAAGAAGGTAGATGAGAAAACAAAAGAGGCTCAGGCCACCAATGGTACCTTGTATTGTGCTGGTATGATTGCTGGAGAAGGACTGGTAGGTATTGCCCTGGCAATCTTGGCAGTAGGCGGAATCAGTCTGGATCTGTCCGGAAGCATTAGCTTTGGCAATATCGGTGGTTTGGTTCTCATGGTTCTTATGATTCTCGGATTGCTGAAGTTCTCCGTATGGAACAAGAAGAATGCGTAAGGAAAAGAAAGAAAATGATATCAATTATCTGGATTTGATTCCCGTCAGAGCCCAGCAGCTGCCCTGGCACAGAGATCACAGGGAGCGGATTATATTGGAGGTGGAAAATACCGGCCTTTTCAATAAAATTGCCCAGAAGGTCTTTGGAAAACCCAGATATACAAAAGTACATTTGGATGTACAGGGAAGTTTTATATGGCCTTTAATTGACGGGGAACGCAGCGTAGCGGATATTGCAGATCTTGTAAAAGCAGAGTTTGGAGAGAAAGCGGAGCCCTTGTATCCAAGAATTGTCAAATATTTTCAAATTGTGGAAAGTTATCATTTTATAAGTTTTGCAAACAAATCAGATAATTAAATCAAAATAATAAGCATGTGGGGATGTCACAGAAATGTGGCATCCTTTTTCTATTCCATGGGGCCTTTATCTTCGTATAAATAGTTAGAGACCCTTATTCAGAAGTAGACAGAAGGAGGTCATTATGAGTGTTAGCTTACAGCAGTTATTTGATTTGCAATGTTTTATGGAGAACAGCAGACTGCAGGCTTTGATTCAGGATACCATGGAGCGATATGGTGGAGAGGATATAGAAAGGAGGAGAGAAGAGAAAAAAATAAATTTTATATAAAAGTTACCTAAAAAAGTACAGAAATCAAATGTAATTATATTGACCTGTAAATGTATTCTATGTTACAATCTGAGGACAATATTGTGATATTTAAGAAAAATTTAGTTGTAGCGTTTGTAAAAATAGGCATTGGAGAGGTTACTATGAGTAAGGTTACATTTGAAGCACCAGAGATGGAGATCATCTGTTTGGATAGTGAAGATATTATTACCACCAGCGCTTGTCTTGTTGATGGCATGACATACAATAATTGCGGTATCGATGGAAGTGCAGCGGATAATATGTCCGGTGGCACGACAGGATCCATTTTTAACTTTGGTGGAAAGTAAGTTGTGATAGGAAGTCTTTGCTAAAAGAAAATATACGGAAATACGAAAAAAGACAAAAGAAAAGACATCGTGGAGATTTCCATGATGTCTTTTTCTTTTGCCCTTTTTTGACTGAGCTAAAGCTTCAAATACAAAGGTCGTTTGTATTGTTCTGGCGAGGGCGATTGACTTCTTTGTTTTTTGTCATATTTCTCGTAGCTTCCCTTGCCGACTTCTTCCAGGGCGAGTTTTCCCAGATGCTTTTCCCTTCTCTCTAAACCGTAAAATTCGTTGGTGCGGAAAAGCTGTTTTTCGATTTCGGTAGCAAATGCTGATTTCCTATCGGAGGCCAATGGGGTGGTCCCTTCAAATTGCACCACATAATGGGGAAGAATATGTTTTCCTTCATGTTCCAATCCTGCGACGCCGTATACGCTGTAGCCTTTTAGCGAGAGATGGCATTTAACAGCAGCAACGCTAATGGCCTGGCGAAGGGCATTTTCTGTAGTTTTTTCATTGGCCAGATTGAGAACAACCCCTTTTCTACTGCGAAATTGTAGGAGAGGGCAGTCTCCTATTTTGTCTACCACTTCCATAAGATCACCAATTCGATAGCGATAAAGCCCAGATCGGGTGGTGATGATTAGCTCATAGGTATGACCTGGCAGCAACTCATGGAGACGAAGGGGTCTTTCCTGCCGATTGCTGTTGCCTACGGTAAACTGGTCCAAATATTCATAGCGGTAGGCATCTGTTTCATTACCGTCTGTATCCGCTGGTAAAAATTCAAAGACACAGGCATCCGGCAGAAGAATCAGCTTGTCGGAGCCCAGATCTGCACTTACTCCCATAATGCTTTCCGATGCACCATAGGGGGAGTTGTCATAATTGATGCCCTCTAAGTAGTCAATAAGTCCTCTTTTATTGGCAGAGCGCTCGGCTTTGGCAGCGACGCTGATCAGTTGAAGCTGAGGCCAGATTCTTTTTAGAGTGTCGCTTTTTAAGGTATGGGAGTCAGCTTCAAAGCCTGTTTGGAAGATTTCCCGAAGTTCTCTTGCTCTTTCGGGCATGGGAACAAAATTCTTTTCATAGTTTGCTTTTTGTTCTGGGGTAATTTTGGCATCTTTTCCCAGAATTCCCTTTTCTATGTCATTGCATAGAGTCATCCAATTCTTTTCTAGATAATGGAGAATATGCAGAACGAAATCGTCATAAATAGAAACAATAAAAACCATATCCTGGCAGGGCAGGCTGTATCTTAAATAAATATAGGGAGAGAGTTCTAAATCTCCAGGGGCATGTATCAGAAGATCTCCGGAGGGGAGGGCCAGGGGATTATAATGCTCTTTCCATAATTTAATATTGCCGGCGGCAATGCTTCCACAGGATTCTCCAAATTCCGGGGTTAGGAATTCACTCCCCCCAAGCAGGGGCAGGAAATGCCCACTGGGAATGTGCTCCCCAGTTTCTGCTACATGCTTTCGGTCGGTCAGGGCTAGGGCACGGAAGAAGAAATAGTCTCCGAACTGTTGAATGGACTTGCGGCTTAAGGGAATGAATTTGTTATGACCGGTGGTGCCAGAAGTGATGGCATACCAGAAGGTATCGTCAGAAAACAAAACGTTTTTTCGTCCTAGTTCCAGCATTTCCCGGACATAGGGCCTATAGTCCTTATAGCGGCGAAGGGGAATCTTCTCGCAATAGTCATCAAAAGAGTGCAGGTCAGTAAAATGGTGCTGCTGGCCGAACTTTGTCTCCTTGTTTTCTGACAGGATATCCATAAGCAGCGCTTCCTGTTTTTCTTCAATATGTTGGAGGTCCTTTTCTAATTGGGCTAATCCCTCATATCCTGTACGCAGGGCTTTTTGAAAGCTTTCTTCCAGTTCCTTTGTTTTCTTCATAATACTTCCTCCCGACTATGTTAGCTCAGTAGATTGCATCGTTCTTTTATGGCTAAATTATAGGCTTTCCCAGGAATTTTGACAACAGGAAAACTGCCATGACTTGCAATGAAAAAGGAAAACATTTACAATGTTTGTAGCTAATTGCTGGAAGATTTATATTGAAAAATTATGTAACAATCTAACTATCACATAATGGAGTTTTATGGAAAAAGAATTATACCAAAATCATGTGCATATTTCATCAAAACATCACCTGCTGGATCTGAAGCTGAAGGAGGTTTGGCAGTATCGGGAACTTATCGGCCTTTTTGTGGGACGGAATTTCACTGTCAGCTATAAGCAGACCATCCTGGGGCCGGTTTGGATTTTTGTAAGTCCCTTGATCACTTCCCTGATCTATGTGATTTTGTTTGGAAATATTGCCCGCTTGGGAACCGATGGGATTCCCATGCTTTTATTTTATCTGTCGGGAAATGCCATTTGGACCTATTTTTCCGCCTGTGTCAGCAACAATGCCAACACTTTTACAGGAAATGCCAACCTATTTGGCAAAGTATATTTTCCCAGACTTACGGTGCCCATTGCCAATATGTTGATGGCGTTAACTAGCTTTGGATTGAAAATGATTCTGGTGTTGCTTCTATTGGCTTATTATCTTGCAAAAGGAGCAGTTGAGGTGCATTTTCTGACCTGGCTGGCTTTGCCTTTTGTGCTTTTATGGCTGGGTATTATGGGGATGAGTATAGGAATTATTGTGTCCAGTATCACGACAAAATATCGTGATCTGGCTATGCTGGTTTCCTATGGAATTCAGCTTTGGATGTATGTGACACCAGTGGTTTATCCCTTGAGCACAGTTTCCCATATGAAATTCATCCGTATGGTTACCATGGTGAATCCAGTGACCATGCCCATAGAGATTTTCCGCTATTGCCTTCTGGGGTCGGGAACCATACTTCCCCTTTACAGTATCTATAGCATGGTATTGACATTGGTGTTGGCTTTTATAGGAATTATCATTTTTAATAAGGTAGAAAGAACCTTTATGGATACGGTTTGATAAGCTTTTGTATAGAAAGGAAATTATGGAAGACAGAAAGTTAGCCATTGAGCTGAAGGGAATTAAGAAACAGTACCAGCTAGGGGCTATCGGCGGCACAACCCTGCGGCGGGAATTGCAGTCTAAGTGGGCCAAATTGCGGGGAAAAGAGGATCCCAATGTGCGAATTGGAGAGAATACTCGCTTGATCGGCCAGAAATTCTGGGCTCTAAATGGCATTGATCTTAAGGTGTATCAAGGGGAAAGACTGGGTATTATTGGAAGTAATGGTGCCGGAAAGTCCACCATGTTAAAATTATTGGCCCGGGTAACTGCGCCAACCGAAGGGGATATTGATATCTGGGGCAGAGTTTCTTCCATGTTAGAGGTAGGTACTGGTTTCCATGGGGAGATGACCGGACGGGAAAATGTATATATGAACGGTGCGATTCTTGGTATGACTAAGGCTGAGATTGATGAACATATGGATGCCATTATTGCGTTTTCGGAAGTAGGAGAATTTATTGACACCCCAGTAAAACGTTATTCCTCGGGAATGTTCGTCAAATTGGCCTTTTCTGTGGCAGCTCATTTGAATTCGGAGATTTTGATTATGGATGAGGTGCTGGCGGTAGGGGATCTGGCCTTTCAGAACAAGTGCCTGGAGCGTATGCAGCAGGCAGCAGATGATGAGGGAAAGACCATCCTTTACGTAAGCCATAATATGGCTACCATTCGACGCCTTTGTGAGCGCTGTATTGTCATGAATCAGGGAAAAATCATCTATGACGGAGATGTGGAGACAGCCATTGCCAAATATATGGAACATGGGTTAGGCGATAATCAGGTAAATATTGAGCTGGCCGATCGAGCTTTAAGCAAGGGCGGCATTGATACCGGACTTCGCATGGAACGTTTGATTTTAAGAGATAAGGTATCCTCGGTATTTGGCAATGAGGAAGATATGAAATTAACCTTGCAGGTACATGTGAAAAGAGTAATTCCAGATTGTCTTTTCCGTATGGTCTTTTTGGACAGCACCGATGCTCCTTTGGGGGTTAGCCGAAGTCAAATGGTGCATTTTGATGG
>CAVBGA010000144.1:0-2166 GCA_963594675.1 Lachnospiraceae bacterium | reverse complement strand
ATATATCCGCATTTGCGGCGGCGGTATTTTCTTTATTATCGCATACAATGTGATTGCTGCGATTTTTCGAGGTTTGGGAGATTCCAAAACTCCACTTTTATTTGTTTTGATTGCCTGTATTGTCAATATTGGCGGCGATTTACTTTTTGTTGCAGGATTTCACATGAATGTGGCAGGTGCTGCCCTGGCCACCGTATTGGCCCAGGCGGTGAGCGTGATTTTATCCCTTCTCATTATGAAAAAGAGAGGATTGCCATTTCTTATATGCAGACATGATTTTAGGATTAATGCAGAGGTAAAGAATTTTGTTCGGGTAGGTATTCCTATAGCCTTGCAGGAATTTTTGACCCAGCTGTCTTTCCTGGCTCTCTGTGCCTTTATTAACAGACTGGGTCTGGAGGCTTCCTCAGGTTATGGTGTGGCCAATAAAGTAACTTCCTTTGTCATGCTGGTGCCCAGTGCCTTGATGCAGAGTATGGCATCTTTTGTGGCTCAGAACGTAGGGGCAGGTTTGGAAAAACGGTCCAGAAAATCTATGTTTACCGGAATGGGGGTAGGCATGGTAGTTGGTTGCCTGGTATTCCTCTTTATATTTACCAAGGGCTATCTGGTTACTGGCCTTTTTTCAACGGACGAAGCAGTTGTAATGCAGGCCTGGGATTACTTGAGAGGATTTGGTACAGATGCTTTTTTGACCTCAGTTATGTTTTCCATGGTAGGTTATTTCAATGGTCATGAACAATCGCTTTTTGTTATGATACAGGGAATTGCCCAAACCTTTTTGGTGCGTTTGCCGGTATCCTATTTTATGAGTATCCAGCCTAATACTACTTTGACTAAGATTGGCTATGCTGCACCACTGGCAACCATATTTGGTATCACTTTGAATGTGATTTATTATGTTTACTATACAAATAAAATGAAAAAAGAGGGAGTTATCCATTAGTTCCAGGGCCCTGAATCAGGCATGCCCTGGACGACAGCTGTCGGATACTTCGATTCCCCTTTCCTTCTTTTTCCAGTCAGGTTCTACATCCCTTCCCATTTCTTGCAACATGGCTCGATCACTGGCAATAGTGGAACCGCTGGTGGTGAGCATGTTACCGGTGATGGTGGCACTGGCACCACAGAGGAAGGTTTCCTTGCCATTATCACGCAAGGCCTTCCTTCCTCCAGCCAGTCGTATGTTTGCTTCGGGATTTATGTAACGGAAGAGGGCGATGGTTCGTAAAACGTCCTCGTCCGGAAGAATCTCTCGATGTCCTAGGGGGGTGCCGGGAATTGGCATGAGAACGTTAATAGGAATGGACATAATTCCCAGCTCACTTAGGGTAAGTGCCATATCAATTCTATCTTCCCAATTTTCCCCCATTCCGATAATGCCACCGGAACAGACACATAATCCTTCCCTTTGGGCAGTGCGAATGGTTTCTAATTTTTCATCAAAAGTATGGGTGCTGCAGACTTGGGGGAAGAATCGTCTGGAGGTTTCGATATTATCATGATAACTGGTGACACCGGCCATATGGAGACGGTGGAACTGTTGGGCATCCAAAAATCCCATAGATGTGCATAAATCCAGTTTGCATTCCTTACTCATTCTTTCGAAGGCGTGGATCGCCTTCTCAAAATCTTCTCCTTTTAAGGCCTTTCCAGAAGTGACAATGGCAAAGCGGTCTACTCCATCCGCTTCATTGGCCTTGGCTTCTGCCACAATTTTATCTTCATCCAAAAAATCGTAAACTTCACAATTGGTAGAATGATGCACAGACTGTGCGCAGTACTTGCAATCCTCACCACATTTTCCACTTCGTCCGTTAATAATAGTGCATAGATCTACCTTGTCTCCGCAGAAATATTTTCTTATCTCATTAGCTCCTTGACAGAGTTCCTGCAAATCTGCAGTAATCAAATCATTTAGCTGATCATTTCTTTTTAATCTTTTTCCCTGGATAATTTCTTGGGCAAGTTTCTTACAATCCATTTTGTATACTCCTTTATAAATCACTATCACAAAGTATAAGTAAGAGAAAATAGAATGTCAACTATAAAATAAATAGGTTGACAATAGGGAGAGGAAGGATATAATTGACCTTATTACTGGGAATTGTTATTGGAAAGATTTCAATCCCAATAGGAAGCAGCAAAAGGACACAGAGGATATAG
>CAVBGA010000143.1:0-14580 GCA_963594675.1 Lachnospiraceae bacterium | reverse complement strand
ACAAAGCATAGTATGATCTGCAAGGATGTAACAAAGCTTGCGGATACCATTCGCCGTGCCTTTCGTATTGCCAAAAGTGGCCGTCCGGGTCCGGTATTGGTGGACATTACGAAAGATGTAACTGCAGCAAAGACAGAATATATATTTACAGAGCCGGAGGAGATTAAGCCTTACGTTGATGAGATTAATAAAGTGGACATGGAAACCGCAGTCCAGATGATTGCAAAGGCCAAGAAACCCTTTATTTTCGTAGGCGGAGGTGCCATTCTCTCTAATGCATCTGAAGAGTTGAGAAAATTTGTTCGCAAGGTAAATGCCCCGGTAGCGTCCTCTCTTATGGGCAAGGGTGCTTTTCCGGAGACGGATGATCTGTATACCGGCATGATTGGAATGCACGGTACAAAAACTTCAAATTTTGCTGCCATGGAATGTGATTTGTTAATTACCATCGGCGCAAGATTTAGTGATCGTGTAACAGGAAATACATCTACCTTTGCAAAAAATGCTAAGATTTTACAGATCGATGTGGATGCAGCAGAGATAAATAAAAATATTGTTGTGGATGCCAGCATCATTGGAGATGTAAATGAAGTTCTTAAGAGATTGAATGCAGAGATTCCTCAGCAGGGTCATGAAGAATGGCTGCAGCATATTGAAGAGCTGAAAGAGAAATATCCTATGACCTACAATAAGGCCGGATTAAGTGGCCCTTGGGCAATTGAGGAGATTTATCGTGTGACCAAGGGATAGGCGATTATTTCAACGGATGTAGGTCAGCATCAGATGTGGGCTGCCCAGTATTATAAGTTCACCGAGCCGAGAACATTTTTGACATCTGGTGGTCTGGGTACCATGGGTTACGGCTTGGGCGCTGCCATTGGAGCCAAGATTGGCCGTCCGGATAAAACAGTGATCAATATTGCCGGAGACGGATGTTTCCGTATGAACATGAATGAGATTGCTACGGCTGTTCGTTGCAAATTGCCTTTAATTGAGGTAATCATCAATAACCACGTTCTGGGTATGGTAAGACAGTGGCAAACCCTTTTCTATGGTGAAAGATATTCCAACACGATTCTGTTTGATGAGACAGATTATGTGAAAGTGGCAGAATCTATGGGGGCAGTAGGTATTCGTGTCACTAAGAAAGAGGAAATTGGTCCTGCAATCGAGAAGGCTATTGAACTTCAGAAAACAGTGATTATCGATTGTGTTATTGATTGTGATGATAAGGTATTCCCTATGGTGCCTGCAGGAGCCTCCCTTGAGAAGGCTTTTGACGAAAGTGACATGAAAAAGCAGGATTCTTGACAATAAAATAACAAAGGTATATTATTTTAAAGAAATTTAATTAAAAAAACGACTGCATAGTCGTAAAATCAGGAGGAAATTAAAAGTGAGTAGAGTGTATAATTTTTCAGCTGGTCCGGCTGTTCTGCCGGAAGAGGTTTTAAGAGAAGCACAGGAAGAGATGCTTGATTATAGAGGAACCGGTATGTCCGTTATGGAAATGAGTCATCGCTCGAAAGCTTTCGATGAAATTATCGATGCAGCAGAGGCTGACTTGAGAAAGGTAATGAATATTCCGGACAATTATAAAGTGCTTTTCATGCAGGGTGGTGCATCATTGCAGTTTGCTATGATTCCTATGAACTTGATGAAAAATAGAGTAGCAGATTATATTGTTACCGGTCAGTGGGCAAAAAAAGCTTATGCTGAAGCACAGATTTTCGGAAAAGCAAATAAAATTGCCAGCTCAGAGGATAAGACATTTTCTTATATCCCAGATTGTACAGATCTTCCCATTAGCGAAGATGCAGATTATGTATATATTTGCGAAAATAATACAATCTATGGAACAACCTACAAAACATTGCCCAATACCAAGGGTAAGCTTCTGGTATCCGATGTATCCTCTTGCTTCCTGTCAAAACCAATCGATGTTTCTAAATATGGCATCGTTTACGGTGGTGTTCAGAAAAACATTGGACCGGCTGGCCTTGTGGTCAGCGTTATCCGAGAGGATTTGATTACAGATGATGTTCTTCCAGGAACACCAACCATGATGAAATTCAAAACCTATGCAGATAATCGTTCCATGTACAATACCCCTAACTGCTATGGCATTTATATGTGCGGTAAAGTCTTCAAGTGGATTGAAAAAATGGGTGGCCTTGAGGCAATGGAAAAACGTAATATTGAAAAAGCTTCTATTCTGTATGATTTCCTTGATCAGAGTAAGCTCTTCAAAGGAACTGTTGTGAAGGAAGATCGTTCTCTTATGAATGTGCCTTTCGTAACAGGTGATGCAGAGTTGGATAAGAAGTTTGTTGCAGAAAGTAAGGCTGCTGGATTTGAGAATCTGAAAGGTCATCGTACCGTTGGTGGTATGAGAGCCAGCATTTACAATGCTATGCCAATTGAAGGTGTAAAAGCTTTGGTTGATTTCATGGATAAATTTGAGAAGGAGAATAAGTAATCATGTATAAATATACTTGCCTTAATCCTATTTCCAGTGTAGGACTTGAAGTATTTACAGATAAGTATGAGAAAACAGAAAATATAGAAGAAGCACAAGCTGTTCTTGTACGAAGCGCAGACATGAAGGAGATGGATCTTCCTGAAAATCTTGCGGTAATCGCTCGTGCAGGTGCCGGTGTAAACAATATTCCTCTTGGAAAATGTGCGGATGAAGGAGTTGTTGTATTCAATACTCCAGGTGCCAATGCAAATGGTGTAAAAGAGATGGTCATCGCAGGTATGCTTCTGGCAGCCAGAGATATCGTAGGTGGTATTTCTTGGGTTGAGCACGAAGATAATAAGCAGGATATTGGTAAGCTGGCAGAGAAAAAGAAAAAACAGTTTGCCGGTACAGAAATTAATGGTAAAAAATTAGGTATCATTGGTTTGGGTGCTATTGGTGTTTTGGTTGCCAATGCAGCAACTGCTCTGGGTATGGAAGTATATGGATATGATCCTTATATTTCTGTAGAGGCAGCATGGAATCTGTCCAGAACTATTAAACATATCAATGATCTGGATATTATCTATAAAGAATGTGATTATATCACAATTCATGTGCCCCTTCTTGATGATACCAAGGGCATGATTGATGCGAAAGCCATTGCAACAATGAAAGAAAATGTGGTTCTCTTGAACTTTGCCCGTGACCTTCTGGTAGATGAAAAAGCTTTGGTAGAGGCTCTTGAGAATGGCAAAGTGAGAAAGTATGTAACTGACTTTGCTAATCCGGTGGTAGCAGGTGCAAAGAATACCATTGTTACTCCTCATCTGGGTGCTTCTACAGAGGAGTCAGAGGATAACTGTGCAGTTATGGCTGTAAAAGAGGTGATTGATTATCTGGAAAATGGTAATATCAAGAATTCTGTAAATTATCCTAATTTGCATATGGGTACCTGTGTTGCAGCAAGCCGTGTATCTATTTGCCACAGAAATGAAGTAAATATGATCAATTCCTTTACTAAGATTTTAGGTGATGCTGGTATCAACATTTCAGATATGATGAATAAGAGTAAAGGCGCATATGCATATACGCTTCTTGACCTTCAGACCAGAGTGACAGGTGAAGTGATCGAAAATCTGAAAAATCTTGATGGCGTACTTAAGGTACGTGTTGTAAAATAAGAGATAGAGGGTTAGAGAATCCGGCGGAGTGTGCCTGTTTTCATGGAAGAGATTCGATGAAACGGACAGATTCCGTTGGGAGTCTTCCTTCTATCTTTTTTCATGTCATTCTTTGGGGAGACAAATTTTATTATTTGTAATACTAGAAAATACCTCAGAAAATGACATAGTGTAAAATGACAAAGAGAGGAATGCAAGTTATGGCAAATGTTAGACCTTTTAGAGCAATTCGGCCGGTAGAAGATAAAGCGGCCCATATTGCAGCCTTGCCTTATGATGTGTATAACAGACAGGAAGCGAAAGAAGAGATCGAGAGAGAACCGGAATCATTCCTTAAGATTGATCGGGCGGAGACGCAATTTCCAGATTCCGTAGATACCTATGATACCTGTGTATACGAGAGAGCTAGGGAAACTATGGAAGAAATGATTAAAGACGGACATTTTGTCAAAGATGAGAAGGATTCTTATTATCTTTATGAATTGACCATGGATGGCAGAGTGCAGACCGGAATTGTGGCATGTGCGTCTATTGATGATTATGATAATGAAGTGATTAGAAAGCATGAGAACACCCGTGCAGAGAAAGAACAGGATAGGATTCATCATGTAGACACTTTGGATGCTCAGACCGGACCTATTTTCCTTGCCTATCATGATAATGCAACTTTAGCTGATATGATAAAGGAAGCTAAGAAAAAAGATAGCATCTATGATTTTGTAAGCCCTGATGGAATCCGCCATAGAGTTTGGGTGATGGATGAGGATGCTATCGTTGAAAAAATTAGAGAGGAATTTACCAAGATTCCATGTTTGTATATTGCTGACGGCCATCACAGATGTGCTTCAGCAGTAAAGGTAGGAAAAAAGAGACGTCAGCAGAATCCTGCTTATACTGGGGAAGAGGAATTTAACTATTTTCTTTCTGTTCTTTTCCAGGAAAGTGAATTGAAAATTTTTGACTATAATCGGGTGGTGAAAGACCTGAATGGATATAGTATGGAGGATTTTCTTGCCAAAATGCAGGATTGCTTTGTGGTTGAAAATCAGGGAAAAGAAGCCTATTCTCCCAAGAAAAAAGGAGAATTTGGTATGTACCTTGCTGGCAATTGGTATTGTCTCCAAATTAAAGACCAGTTCAAATCAGAGGATTCGGTAGAGGGACTAGATGTATCCTTGCTTCAGAAGTATTTGCTTGACCCAGTTCTTGGCATCAAGGATCCGAAAACAGATGCCAGAATTGACTTTGTAGGAGGTATTCGAGGACTTTCTGAACTGGAGAGAAGAGTGAATACAGATTGCCTTGTGGCATTTTCTATGTATCCCACGGCTATTTCAGAACTTTTTGCAGTTGCAGATGATCACAAATTGATGCCACCGAAATCTACTTGGTTCGAACCGAAACTTCGAAGCGGTCTCTTTATTCACAAACTTACGGAAGAAAAATAAGGGGAAATTACTATGGCAAAACTCTATGATTTGATGGACTGGGCGGAGATAGAAGCAGTAATCTATTCTGAAGAGGATCATCCTTATCGAATTTTAGGTCCCAGATTAGTAAAAGGCGGCATACTGATTCAATGTTATTTTCCAGGAGCCAAAAGTGTGACTTTGCGCACCTTAAATGATCACCAGGATCATTGTATGACGCAAGAAGATGAAGATGGTTTTTTTGCTATACTTCTTAAGGGGAAGGTAATCCCTCGTTATGTATATGTCCTTAAAGAAGATGGTGAGGAAAAGGAATATGGGGATCCCTATGCCTATCCGCTTCGCATGAAGGAAAAGGATGAGAAACTTTTTAAGAATGGTATTCATTATGAAATATATCATAAGTTAGGGGCTCATCCTGCTGTGGTTGATCACGTAAAAGGAGTTTACTTTGCTGTTTGGGCACCCAATGCTTTGCGTGTCAGCCTTGTAGGTGATTTTAACCATTGGGATGGACGTCTCTATCCTATGGAAAAACATGAAGATTCCGGAATATTTGAGATTTTTATCCCTGGATTGAAAACAGGAGATATCTATAAATATGAATTGAAGCTTCATAATGGCATGACTTATCTAAAGGCAGACCCTTATGGAGCGGGACAACAGTTAAGACCGGATACGGCCTCCGTTATTAGGGATCTTGACAGTTATCAATGGCAGGATGCGAAATGGATGAAGACGAGAAAACCGGATGTCCATCAAGCTATGAGCGTTTACCAGCTACAGCCTGGGGATTTTAAAAGACCGGAATCCGAAAAAGAATTCTACAATTATCGGGAATTAGCCCCCATGATTTCAGCGTATGTAAAGGAAATGGGTTATACTCATATTGAGCTTACTCCCATCATGGAATATTCTGACGATGCTACTATGGGCTATCAAACCTCTGCTTTTTATGCTCCTAGCAGTCGTTATGGAAGTGCAGAAGATTTTATGGCCTTTGTGGACCATATGCATCAGGAAAATATTGCAGTTTTCATAGAATGGGTTCCAGCCTATTTCTCAGCCGAGGACCATGGACTGGCAGCCTTTGATGGCACCATGCTCTATGAACATTTAGATCCTCGTCAGGGTGTACATCCCTATCTGGGCACACATATCTTTAATTATGGCAGACATCAGGTGAGCAATTATCTGATTGCCAATGCTATGTATTGGGCTGATCTTTTCCATGTGGATGGCATTCGTATGGCTGAGGTTGCCAGTATGTTATATCTGGATTATGGAAGAGAAAGAGGCGGATGGGTTGCCAATATGTATGGCGGTAATGAAAACCTGGAAGCTTTGGAATTCCTTCATCATTTAAATTCCATGATGAAGAAGAAATATCCAGATGTGTTGATGATCGCAGGAGATACCGCTTCTTGGCCTCAGATGACCACCCCGGTAGAAGAGGGAGGATTGGGCTTCGATTATAAGTGGAATGAAGGATGGAAAAATGATCTTTGCGAATATTTTTCCTATGATCCTATTTACCGCGGAGAACACCACGATCAAATTACCCTTAGTATGATTTATGCCTACAGTGAGAAATATGTGCTTGCACTTCCACACAGTGAATTTATCTGGGGAAAGAGTGCTCTTTTAAATCGTATGCCGGGAGATAGTGATCAGAAGTTGGCCAATTTAAGAGCCATGATGGCCTATATGTTCTGCCATCCTGGTAAAAAACTTCTCTATATGGGACAGGACTTTGCTCAGACAGAAGAGTGGTCTGTAGGACAAAGCCCTTCCTGGGAACTCCTTACAGAGGAAAAGCATAAGAAATTTCATGAGTACATGAAGCAATTGTTGGTTCTCTACAAAAAATCACCGGCTCTTTATGCAGAGGATTATGAGACCGATGGCTTTACTTGGATTAATGCCATGGAATGGGAGAAGAATATCTTAACTTTCTTGAGAAAATCCAAAGATCAGACCTATCTGGTGCTTTGCAATTTTTCAGCCTTGTCTTATGACGCTTATGAAATCGGTGTGCCAAGAGAAGGAAAATATAAAGAAATATTTAACAGTGACCATAAGAAATTCGGTGGCAGCGGCTATGTAAATCCTCGTGTAAAATTCTCCCGAACAGTGGAGCGTGACGGTTATGAGAATTCAATCAAAGTAAAAGTTGCACCTCTTTCTGTCGCTGTATTTGAACTGAGGTAAGGCCTTGGATAAGATATCAAAATTTATTGAATATAAGCTGCCAGATGCAGGGGATTACTGCCTGAAAATTCTTATAGCGATTCTGGCCTGGATTATTTGTACAAAATTAATCCGTTGGCTGATTCGAATCTTCAAAGAATCCATGACCCGGGCAAAAATGCCAGTGGCCAGCATCAGTTTTTTAAGCTCTATTTTAAAAGCAGCCCTTTACGCATTATTAGTATTCTCCATAGCTACCCAGCTAGGTGTATCTACTGCATCCGTGGCAGCGGTACTAGCCTCCGCTGGTGTAGGAATCAGTTTGGCTCTTCAGGGAGGACTTTCTAATCTAGCTGGAGGCGTGATCCTTCTTTTCCTTAAGCCTTTTGAGGTGGGGGATTATATCATCGAGGGCAGTGGCCAGTTGGAGGGAACTGTACAGAAAATAGAGATGTACTACACCACTCTGGTAACTTATGACAATCGTAAGATTGTAATTCCCAACTCGGAATTGACTAATAATACGATTACCAATGTCACAACCATGGAATATCGTATGTTGGAATTGAAACCGGGAATTTCCTATGAATCCGACTTGAAAAAGGCAAAGAAGATTTTGGAAAAATTGATTGCAGAGGAAAAGAAGATCTGTCATGAAAAGCCGGTGACTATTTTTGTGGATTCCTTGGGAGATAGTGCCGTAGTATTGGGCTTTCGTGTCTGGGTTAAGACAGATGATTATTGGCCGGTTCGCTGGCGCATGAATGAAAAGATTAAGCTAGCATTTGATGAGGAGCAGATTACGATTCCTTATAATCAGCTGGAAATACATATGAAGGAACAGTGAAATAAAAAATAGGAGGATAAAGAAATGATAGTAAAACAGTATAAAGACATGCTGGGAGCAAAGTCTGTGATTCGTGAGACTTTCATGTATGGGAAAAAACGTGCTGCAGAGATTGGATATGAAAATGTATTCGATTATAGTTTGGGTAATCCTTCTGTAGCAACACCTCAGGCATTCAATGATGAATTGATTCGTTTGGTGCAGACAGAAGAGCCAATCAATCTTCATGGCTATAGTCCATCTCTGGGTAATCAGGAGGCAAGAGAAGCAGTAGCTGCATCCCTGACCAAGAGATTTGGTCTTGATTATAAGGCAGATAATATTTTTATGACTAGTGGTTGTGCTTCATCTCTGGCACATGCTTTTCGTGCCGTAACTGAGCCAGGTGATGTGATTCTGACCTTTGCTCCTTTCTTCCCAGAGTATAATCCCTATGTAAATCTCACGGGAGCTAAGCTGGAGGTGGTTCCTGCGGATTATGAGGCCTTCCAGATTGATTTTGCTAAATTTGAAGAAATGCTCACTGAGAAGGTAGCTGCTATTTTGATTAATTCTCCTAACAATCCTTGCGGAACGGTTTACACTAGAGAGACCTTAGAGAAAATGGCAGAACTGCTTCATACAAAGGAAAAAGAATTTGGTCATGACATTTATGTTATTTCTGATGAGCCTTACCGTGAGATTGCCTTTGATGGAAAAGAAGTTCCCTATATGGCATCAATTTATGACAAGACCATCACCTGCTATTCCTTTAGTAAATCTCTGTCTCTTCCTGGAGAGAGAATTGGATATGTGGCAATTGCGCCTACATGCCCCAATGCAGAATTGCTGATTGATATTTGTGGACAGATTTCCCGAGGAATCGGACACAATTGCCCCTCATCAGTGATTCAGATGGCTCTTTGCAAGGTTCTGGATCAGACTTCAGATCTTAGTGTATATGAGACCAATATGAATATTCTCTTTGATAAGCTCACAGAACTTGGATTTTCTGTAGTTCGTCCGGGCGGAACCTTCTATATGTTCCCTAAGGCCCTGGAGGAAGATGCCAATGCTTTCTGTATGAGAGCAAGAGAATATGATCTGCTTCTGGTACCTGGTGATACCTTCGGTTGTCCAGGATACTTCCGTATCTCATATTGCGTGGATACAGAGAAAGTAAAACGTTCTTTGTCTGCTTTTGAAAAACTGGCAGCAAGTTACAAGTAATTTATATAAAAATTATAGACAAGAGTGGATGTCCTAGCTATAGAAATATAGTCTGGGGCATCTTTTTTTTCGCGAAACATGTTATTCATAGTTTTCTCAAGGAAAATTTCTGTATCTGAGTGGAAAAAACAAGTAAAAGGTTTATTTGTTGAAAAGTCAGAAAATGATATAAAATAACTGAATAATTAACATTCTGTGGCGAAAGCCGTGATACAGAAGGCCAAAGATATGGATCTCGTGCATAAGGAGATGCATACCCAGATCAAATACGTGGTGGCACATGGCATTTCTTCTACGGTCAAAGATAAGGAAGTCTTGATTGGAAGTGCTCATTTTGTATTTGAAGATGAAGGCTGTGAGATTCCAACAGAGGAAAAAGAGAAGTTTGATGCAATTTCTCCTCAGTATACCCAGCTGTATCTGGCGATAGATAAAACACTTTCTGCTGTGATCACTATTGAGGATCCCTTAAAGTCAGAGGCGAAAGAGGCTATCAAAGCCTTGAAAGCTAATGGATTTGATAAAATCGTTATGATGACGGGGGATAACAGAAGGACGGCAGCAGCTATTGCTAATGCCGTTGGCGTTGACGAATTCTATGCAGAAGTTCTTCCAGAAGATAAAGCAAGATTTGTGGAAAGTGAAAAGGCATCCGGAAGAAAAGTTATCATGGTAGGTGATGGAATTAATGACTCACCGGCTCTTTCCGCATCAGATGCCGGCATTGCTGTAAGCGATGGAGCAGCTATCGCAAGAGAGATTGCCGACATTACGATCGCATCAGATGACTTGTTTGGATTAGTTACCTTAAAGCAGATTAGTAATGGAATGAGCAGGAGAATTCAAAGAAATTATCGAATGATTGTAGGAATTAATTCCCTTTTAATCGTATTTGGATTGACAGGTATTATGCAACCTACAACATCCGCTCTTTTACACAATACCTCTACTTTGTTACTCAGTGCAGACAGCATGAGAAATCTTTTAACCGAAAATGGTAAGACAGCATAAAAAAATGGTCTGGGAAATCCCAGGCCATTTTTGCTAGCCATGCATCCATAAGGGAGCAGCTGGTATGTGATATACCTTATCCATTGAATACAACCTACAAACATGGTATATTTAACTCGGCCGTGAAAAATAAAAAAGCAGATTCTAATGAATCTGCTTAAGCTGGAAAAGGGACTTGAACCCTCGACCCCTTCATTACGAGTGAAGTGCTCTACCAACTGAGCTATTCCAGCATGCCGCGTGACACGAGTACTATTATAACGATACTTGAGAAAAAAAGCAATATATTTTTGCATCAGCTGTAGAATTAAGGAGGAAAAAGTACAGTTCCGGGTAGTGTGAACAGTAGCAATGAAAAAGTAGTATGGATATAAGAGAAAAAAACAAAGAAAAATTGATCGCTCATTTCGAAGCAGGAGCAAAGGATTCCTGCCTTAAGCGTTTGGGAATAGAATTGGAACATATTGTAGTGGAGAAGGATAGCAAAAAAAGCGCAGTTTATTATGGTGAGCAAGGTGTTGGAAAGCTTTTGGAAGTAATTGCTGAGAATTATCCCCATCGTTATGAACCGGACGGCATGCTTATTGGCTTATATAATTCCGACTATTCCATTACCCTGGAGCCGGCAGGACAGTTGGAAATCAGTATCAGTCCACAAGAAAATATAGAAACGATTCGCATAATTTATCAATCTTTTTTAGACCAGGTGATGCCCATCCTTCAGGCCTGGGGCTATGAACTTATGACAATTGGTTATCATCCGCTATCTAAAGTAGAAGATTTGCCATTGATTCCCAAACAAAGATATGAATTTATGGATCAGCATTTCCGCAAGGTGGGAAGCTGTGGCGTTCATATGATGAGGGGGACTGCATCTGCCCAGGTGTCTGTGGACTATACTTCAGAAGCCGATTTTGTCATGAAATATCGTACCGCCTATGCCCTGATGCCATTGCTTAAATTGCTTACTGACAACACGCCAATCTTTGAGGGAAAAAGATGGCAGGGGCATATGGCAAGAACTTATATATGGGATCATGTAGATGCGGCCAGAACTGGGATTTTTCCGGGGCTTTACCAGGAAAACTTTGGCTTTGCTGCCTATGCAGAATTTCTTATGAAGATGCCGGTAATATTTATTGAAAATGATAATTACCAATATACCGGTGAAAAGGCAGTAGAGGATATATGGAAAGAAAAAATTCTTAGTGAGGCAGATGTGGATCACATTTTATCCATGAATTTTCAGGATGTTCGTCTGAAAAATTATATCGAAATTCGATATGCAGACAGTATGCCAATGGAATATGTGTTGGCCTATGGTGCTTTGTTGAAGGGCATTTTCTATCAGCAGGGTTGTCCGGAGAAAATATTAGAAATTTTGCAACCAGATGAAGAAAAGATCATAAAAGCTCAGGAAAGTTTCTGTAAATATGGATATTCCGGGGAGGCTTATGGAGAAAAAACCCAGAAATTAATGAAAATGATTTTTGAAATGGCAGCCCAGGGTCTGACAGAAAAAGAAAAAAGCCAGCTAGGCGTACTTGAGAAGTTGGTAGAGAAGCAAAAGACTTTGGCAGGAGGAGATTATGAATAATATTACAGAAGAATACAAAAAGAAAATAGAAGAAAAATTTCAGGAAAATCAGCAGTCTGCCTATGATATAAAAAATTATTTGGAGCATTCCAGTGTGGCTTACCATGGACGCTGTGTTTTTACCCTTCATATTCCCAAAGTGTTTACAGCCGGCCAGATTAGTGACTTTAAAGAAATTGTAAAAACCACATATGGCATCTTTGAAAAGGTAATAAAAGCATATTTGACAGATCCTGATTTTAGAAAATTATTTCCTTTTAGCAAGGAATTGGAGAAATTGATTCTGGTACCAAATTTATATGATTCCCTGCTTCCTATTGCCCGTTTTGATATTTTCTATAATGAAGAAACAGGAGACTTTAAATTCTGCGAAATTAATACAGATGGAACCAGTGCTATGAATGAGGATTATGTTCTTAACATGGCCATCGCTAAGAATACAGCCCATCAGGAAATGTTGAAAAAGTATTCTATGAAAACCTTTGAATTATATGATAGCTGGGTGAAGTGCTTTATGAAGCTGTATGACAGCTATCAGAAAAAAGTGGATCATCCAAGGATAGGAATTGTAGATTTCCTTGCGGATGCTTCCATTACAGAGTTTGAAGAGTTTAAAAGAAGGTTTGAGAAAGCAGGATACGAAACTGAAATCTGTGAAATTACGGAGCTGTCCTATCATGATGGTGCCTTATATTCTGCTTCAGGAAAGAAAATAGATCTTATTTATCGAAGGGCAGTAACCAGTGACATTATGAAAAGAATAGATGAGGTGCGTGATTTTATTGAGGCGGTGAAAAATCAAGATGTATGCATTATGGGATCGTTTTGCACTCAGATTATTCATAATAAGTGGCTGTTTAAGATCTTACATATGGAAGAGAGCCAGCATCTTTTTACAGGAGACGAGCAGAAGTTTATTAAAGATCATGTGCCCTATACAGATTTACTGGAAGAGAATAACATAGAAGAAATTATTGACAAAAAAGAAAAGTGGATTATTAAACCACTGGATTCTTATGCATCTAAGGGCGTTTTTGCTGGCATTGATTATTCCAAGGAGGAATGGAAAAAGCTTGTGGAAGAGCATTGCGGCAAAGAGTATATATTTCAGGAGTATTGTCCTCCCTATAGAAGTCAGAATATTTATCTGCCTACGGAAGATGCAAAATTTATTCCCTACACAAATATGTCAGGCCTTTTTGTTTACAATGGAGAGTTTGCAGGAGTGTATTCCCGCTTGTCAGACGGTGGAATTATTTCGTCCCAGTACAATGAAAAGGCGGTTGCCACTTTATATCTGTCCGAATCGTAAAAAATACATTGATTTTTATTTAACATACATTTATAATGATAGTCAGAAAAGGTTGCCCGCGTAACCCATTCAAAAATTTTAAAAAAAGGAGATTATGACTGTGAACTTTCAACCAACAAAGGAACAAGAACTTGTCAGAAAAACAGTTGCTGAATTCGCTGAGAATGAAGTGAAACCTATCGCAGCAGAAATCGATAAGACAGAAGAATTCCCGATGGAAAATGTTCAGAAGCTTTTCCGTTATGGCGTAATGGGAATGAATATGCCTGTAGAGTACGGTGGAGCAGGAGCTGATGACGTTGCTTATGCAATGGCAGTTGAAGAGCTTTCTAAAAAATGCGCTACAACAGGTGTTATCGTTGCTGCACACAATTCTCTGTGTTGCTGGCCGATTCTTAAATATGGAACACCTGAACAGAAGAAAAAATACATTCCTCAGCTTACAAGCGGAACTATTGGAGCATTCTGTTTGACAGAGCCGGAAGCCGGTACAGATGCATCTGCACAGCAGACAGAGGCTGTGGATGCTGGAGATCACTGGGTATTGAACGGTTCTAAGATCTTCATCACAAACGGTGGAGTAGCAGATGTATTCGTAGTATTTGCTATGACTGATAAGAGTGCTGGAACAAGAGGAATTTCTGCATTTATCGTAGAGTCTTCCTTCCCAGGATTTGAGCGTGGTAAAAATGAGGATAAGATGGGTATCCGTGCTTCCTCAACCAGAGAGATCGTATTCCAGGATTGTATCGTACCGAAGGAAAATCTTCTGGGACAGCTGGGTAAAGGCTTCAGCATTGCTATGTCTACTCTGGATGGTGGCCGTATTGGTATCGCTGCTCAGGCACTTGGTATTGCACAGGGTGCACTTGATGAACTGGTAACTTATACACAGCAGAGAATTCAGTTCGGCAGACCGATTGCTAAATTCCAGAATACACAGTTCCAGATCGCTGATATGGAAGCTCGTATCTGTGCAGCTCGTTGGCTGGTTTATGATGCAGCAAATAGAAAATATCGTTCTATGAACGGTGAGAAGATTACTTATGGTAAAGAGGCTGCTATGGCAAAACTCTTTGCTGCAGAGACAGCTATGGCTGTTACTACTAAAGTAGTTCAGCTGTTTGGTGGTTACGGATATACAAAAGATTATCCTGTTGAGCGTATGATGAGAGATGCTAAGATCACAGAGATCTATGAGGGAACATCAGAGGTTCAGAGAATGGTAATCGCTAAGAACGTAATCAAATAATTTAGGAGGAGTTTACAGATATGAAAATTATAGTTTGTGTAAAACAGGTACCTGATACCTCCGGCAAGATCGCAGTAAAAGCTGATG
>CAVBGA010000142.1:0-2336 GCA_963594675.1 Lachnospiraceae bacterium | reverse complement strand
CTCTTATTCTGAATTTCTTTGCCCTCAAGAATAATTTTTCCACTTGTATGAGGCATATTTCCAAAAATAGCCTGCATGATTTCCGTTCTACCTGCACCCATGAGACCAGAGACGCCCAAAACTTCTCCTGCTCTTACGCCAAAACTAACATTTTCAAAAACACCCGGACAATTCAAATCCAAAACTCGCAGCACCACATCACCAATCTGAGATTTTCTCTTAGGATAACGCTCACCAATCTCACGGCCAATCATCATTTTTACTACATCATTCATGTCCGTATCTTTAATCGCCTTTGTAGCAATATAGGCACCATCTCTCAAAATTGTGATTCGGTCACATAAATCAAATATCTCTTCCATTCGATGCGAAATATAGACAATGGATACCCCTTTTTCTTTCAAGGATCTTGCTACCTTGAAAAGAACTTCCGTTTCACTCTGGGTAAGTGCTGCAGTGGGCTCATCCATAATAATGACTTTTGCATCCACCATAAGAGCCTTTGCAATTTCTATCATCTGCTGCTGTCCTACAGAAAGCTTACGCATAACTTCACCAGGGGCAATATCCACACCAAGACGATCTAAAATTTCTTTAACTTTGGCCCTCATAGCCCTTTTATCACATATACCCAAACAATTGCGAATTTCTTTTCCCAAGAACATGTTCTCTTCTACGGTCAAATCAAAAAGAACATTCAACTCCTGATGAATAAATACAATTCCCGCCTGCTCTGCTTCCTGGGGATTTTTATAGCAAACTTCCTTACCATCGACAATTACCGTTCCTGCATCCTTGCTATAAACTCCGGTCAAAATCTTCATAAGGGTGGATTTACCTGCACCATTCTCGCCCATTAGTGCATGTATTTCTCCACTTTCCAGAAGGAATCCGGCATCCTTTAAAACTGCATTGCCGCCAAATGCTTTATTAATCCCACGCATTTCTATCTGCATGTTGCTTCCTCCTATTTTCTCCCTTAAAAGATGCATCCTGACTGTAGAATAATATTTGCATAGGGACTTGTCTCACCGCTACGGATAACAGCCTTGCAAGCCTTTGTTTCTTCCTTTAATTCCACATGGGAAACAAATTCCACCTCCGGCTTAAGCTCCTGCTCAGAAAAATAATTTTCAATCTGTCTAAGCACCTCCGGATTCATTTCTTTAATCTCTTCTGCCAGAATAATTTTTTCAACCTTCATATCTTTTCCGACTTCTTTTAATACTTCTATAAATCCCGGCTGACCAAATCGTAATGCCAGATCGATTCGCTCCACTTCATCCGGAATAGGAAGTCCGCAGTCTCCAATACAGATTCGGTCTGTATGTCCCATATAGGAAAGGACTCTGGAGATATCCGCATTTAATATACCGTTTCTTTTCATTTTCTACTTCCTTATTTTTTACTTCTTGCTTTCTCATACATTACTGCTCACAATCATCACAGTAATTGTTGCTTCCTTACTTTAATTCCGCTGCAACCTCATCAGCTCTAGGCATCCCTGTCTGAGCACCAAATTTTTCTGTAGACAGACTTGCCGCTACATTTGCATAGGTCAAAGCTTCTTCCATGGAATCTCCTGCTGCGATTCGCACACAAAATGCACCATTTAAAGTGTCCCCAGCGCCTGTTGTGTCCACAACATTTGCCTTTCTTGCCGGCACATTAAGCACCCTTCCATCCTTCAGACAAGTAGATACCCCTCTGGAACCCTGGGTGATCACAAGCTTCTCAGGATATTTTTTCAGTAATTCTTCTGTGGCTAAGTCATCGCCAAAAATCAAAAGCGCTTCATGTTCATTGGGGGTTACATAAGTCACCTTTTCAATAATATCCATGGAAACTTCTGCTGCCGGAGCTGGATTAAGCACTACAGAAATCTGTTTCTCATAACAAAAATCCACCAGATAATGCACCGTATCCAAGGGAATCTCATGCTGAAGCACAACCATGTCGTACTGCAACAGTTCTGCCTTAATGCTGTCCACATATGCCCGGTCTACCTTGCCATTAGCTCCAGATACTACAACAATGGTATTATCATTTTCGCCCACAGTAATCATTGCAATTCCTGTAGGTATCCCTTCAAGAATTTTGATATGATCTGTTTTTACACCATGACTTTTTAGGTTATCCAGCATTATTCGCCCATTGTCATCATCACCGACACAACCGAACATCTCTACCTCTGCACCCAGTTTTGCCATAGCCACAGCCTGATTTGCTCCCTTGCCACCGGGAATATAACTCAGGCTGCTGCCCATAAGCGTTTCCCCCTTGAGAGGAATTCGTTCTGCTGTCACTGTCATATCCGTGTTGATACTTCCTACAAC
>CAVBGA010000141.1:0-13872 GCA_963594675.1 Lachnospiraceae bacterium | reverse complement strand
CTTCTAGCACATTGACACTGACACCCAAGGGGCTCAAAACCAAGAGCATGAGGATGAAAGCTTCAATATAGATCACCAAAGACCATTTAATCAGTCTATGATAGTCCATCAAAGAAACAATAATTGCCACAACAATAGCACCTACAGAGATCAAAGCCTGTTTGCGGAAGTAATACATATCCTGCCCGAACTTGGCATCCGCTTCATAAGCGCTGGTGCTGTAAAGCATAATCAATCCAAAACAGATCAGTAAAATAACAATAGCAAGAAGACTATAATCATAATAATCTGATTTAACCTTTTTGCGAATTCCTTTAACAATTTCAGAAACCGCATGTAACATAAATATTCATTCCTTTCCTATCTTACATGAATCAGAATGATGTACTGTCTGTACAGTAAAAGCCAGCATTCACGTAAGGGGAAGCTTAATTTCATTTCAATAAAAGCTAGTATATCATGAAATATTGATATTGTGAAGCATCATCACCGCAGGGCATACTGCATCAAAGACCCAAAATCAGATTTTAGTTTCTCCTCCCCTGCAGAAAATCCCCGCACAAGAGCCGGATCATCTGTGATAATTCCATCCACATCATAATTTAGCATTCTTTGAATGTCTCCCGGATAATTTACTGTCCAGGCATGAACCTCTTTACCATATTTATGTGCCCTTTTAACAAAAGGCTCCGTCACATAATTATAACGCACGCTAAGGAAATCGGCTGCATCAAAATTTTGTACATTTCCATAAGCCATCACCATGATATATCCCGTCTTAATATCAGGATTTAGTTCTTTCACCTTTTTTAAATAGTCCAAATCCATAGATGTAATCACACACTGATCCACAAAATTCTCATCTTCTATGCATTGCACCACACGACTTACAATATTGGTATTATGGCCATTATTTTTCACCTCTATATTTAAAAGCAAACGTCCTCTGGCCGTTTCTATGGCTTCTTCCAAAGTGGGCACCTTTTCTCCTACAAATGCCTTATTGAATTTAACACCGGCATCAAGATTTTTAATCTGGGCCAAAGTCAGATCCCAGACCTTTCCATTAAAACCCGTGGTGCGCTTTACATTATTATCATGCATAAGGATCAGACGGTCATCCGCCGTCTCCTGTACATCGATCTCCGCATAATCCGCCATACAAGCGATGGCATATTCTAAGGCACTTAAGGTATTCTCCGGGGCCTTTAAAGCCCCTCCTCTGTGAGCCGCCACTTTAAAATTGCTTTCCACGCTTCCATAGGATCCCCTATTCAGATAGGCATTTGCTATATTTCCACCTAACTCTGCCAGAATCATAAGAAAAACAATCCCCCTGCCCAGCCAGCGCTTTTCTTTAATCCATGGATGCTTTTTCTTAATCGCATCCATTTCAGCTATCTGTTTATGAACTCGAAAACGCAAAGGGATATACCCAGTGGTAATTCCATAAATGCCAAGGATCGTACCTGCGCTTCCGCAAACCACAGCTGTAATATTTTTCAAAGTAGAGCTATAGGTTAAGACCCTGTTGGCACGATTTGCATTTGGAACAAAAAGCATGCTAACTACTACTAAAACGAAAGAAGACGTCAATAGGAAAAGAGCCGTAAAAAATAGAATGGCAATTTCCATAAATATGATGCCTCGAAGACATTTTAGATATCTTTTTTCCAGCATTTTCCTTGTCTGACCAATACTCTCCCTTAATTGCATTTTCTCCAAAATGCTATAAGGCAGAGATAAACATGCTAATGCAGACAATACAAGCAAAAGTACAAGCACAGGGCCAATCATCCAGCTTTTAGGAAGCAATTTAACCAAATAGGTAAAGGAATATTCCATCAACTTATTTTGAGAAATTTCCCAGATAATAAAATGCAGCTGCAAAAAAGGCAAGGTAAGCAAAACATAGGGAAACCAGGAGAAGGGATGACTTTTTACAAAGGAAAAAGCATCCCGCAAGCCATGAAGAAAAATCCTCATGATGGTGATATTTTTTCCTTCATAAGAAGACTCCGCTGCAAAGAGAACTGAATCCATCTCAATAAGACAAACAAAAGAAAGAAGTGCCAGAAAGGCCAGCAATACAAGTGCGTTAAATGGACTGCTGAGAAATTCACCAAAATTCTCTGCCGTCAAATAACTACATCCCATATGTTGAAGAAGTTTTCCCACAATCCCATTAAGCATCATTACAAGAATCGCCATGGAAAGGGGACGGAAAATCGCTTCAAAAGCAATTATGCTAATTCCATTTTTCTTAGCAAGCTTAAAAGCTCTCTTTATGAAATGACTCATACCACATACCCCAACTGAATATAATCAGAAAAGGGATGCCGCAGATTTCTGCAACATCCCCAAAATAAATTCTTAATCCAAGTAGAATCTATATTCCACGCAACTTCCTTCGAATTTGCAAAGATCAGTCGTTTGCGATGCCCATAAGCTCCTCATGGAAGATTCTCTCATCCATAACCTTTAAGTCATCAGCAATCTGCGGTTTGAACTCCATCTGGTCCAAAATCTGTGTCTGAAGATCAATACCCGGTGCGATCTCGATCAAGGTAACACCTTCTGGACGCAGTTCAAATACACAACGCTCTGTGATATAAAGAACTGGCTGTTTTACCTTATTTGCATAATCTCCTGAGAAAGTAATCTGCTCTACATGATTAACAAATTTCTTCTTAGCGCCTTCCTGAGTAATCACAAGTTTTCCATCACGGCACTCTGTTTTCAGTCCTTTTGCAGTCATAGTTCCACAGTATACAACACGTTTTGCATTCTGTGTAATATCGATAAATCCGCCGGCTCCTGCAAGACGTGTACCGAATTTAGATACATTCAAGTCTCCATTAGGAGCTGTCTCTGCAAGACCAAGGAAAGCGATATCCAGACCACCGCCCTGATAAAAGTCAAACTGTACATTGTGAGGAAGGATTGCCATTGAGTTAGCTGCCGCACCAAACTGAGTTCCACCATAAGGTACACCTGCAATAGAACCAGCCTCAACAGTAAGTGTCATACTATCAGAAATTCCTTCTTCAGCGGCTACATTAGCGATCTTCTCCGGAGCACCTGTTCCCAAGTTAACAATTGCATCCTTAGGAAGCTCCATAGCTGCACGACGTGCGATAATCTTTTTCGCATCCATAGGAATTGGAGGAATTGCATCCACCGGAATTCTAAACTCACCAGTCAGAGCTCCATCATAAGGCATACCAAGACACTGCATGTTATCCTCTGCACTTCCAACAACAACGCTATCTACATAGATTCCAGGAATGGCAACCAACTTCGGATCCAAAGAACCACCCTGTACAATTTTCTCAACCTGAACGATAACCTTACCACCAGAGTTCTTGCAGGCCTGAGCCATAGCTGTTACATCCAGGGGACCAATTTCTCTGTGAACGGTACAGTTACCATACTCATCACAGTAAGAGGCACGCAGGAATACGATATCGATAGGGAAGCTCTTGTAAAGAAGACGCTCCTCACCCTCAATATTAATCAACTTAACCATATCCTCTTTTGTACACTCATTCAGTTTACCGCCTCCATTTCTGGGGTCAACAAAAGTATACAGACCTACGGTAGTGATTGTACCAATATTATGGGCAGCGATATCACGATACATATGGGAAATAACACCCTGAGGCAGGTTGTAAGCTTCAATCTTGTTTGCAAGAGCAAGATCACCAAGCTTAGGAGCACGGTCCCAATGGCCACCGATTACACGTTTTACCATGCCTTCATGTCCATAATGGTCACCACCGGTACCATCACGATGTCCCTGACCAGCTGCAAAAAACAGAGTAAGATCCTGAGGATGTCCTGTCTCTACAAATCTTTTTTCCAGAGCGGTAGACAAAGCCTCCGGGCAAGCGCAACTAACAAAGCCACCAGTAGCGATGGTCATGCCGTCTTCTACTTTCATAGCAGCTTCTTCTGCTGAGATAATATTAACCTTTTTCATTTTGGTTGAATCCTCCTTTATCCATAAGGAATTTAAACTGTTAATATTTTATCGCAGTTTTTTCTATTTGTAAAGCCTAAGCCTAACGAAGCATTGCCTTAGAATTTGCTTCGCCACAATTAACTAAGCATTGCCTTTGCCAACTGTCGCATTTCTTCTATATTATTTTCTTTCATGGCCGATCTAATAGTTACCATAGGCTCACAGATTTTGATTTCCTTTAATCCTTCCATGATTTCCTTCATTTTTTTACCTGCAAGAGGTGCCCAACTGCCATTCTGAATCAATCCTACTGTACGCTTCTGGAAATTCTTTGCCTCCAGATGATGCAGATAATCCGCCATAACCGGGAAAAGTCCTGCATCATAGGTAGCACAGGCCAAAACCAAATGACTATATCGATAGCTATCTTCAATCACTTCTGCCATATCCGACCGAGAAAGATCATAGACCACTACCTTGGGAGCACCTTCTTCCTTTAATATTTCTGCCATCTTCTTTGCTGCTTCTGCCGTATATCCGTGAATAGATGCATAGGCAACCACAACTCCCTCATTTTCAGGACGGTAGCTGCTCCAAATATCATATTTTTCAATATAATGGTCTAAATTTTCCTTCAAAATCGGTCCATGTAATGGACAGATGGTAGCAATATCCAAAGCTGCTGCTTTTTTCAGGAGTGCCTGTACCTTATCACCATATTTTCCCACAATATTAATATAATATCTTCTGGCCTCACAATCCCAATCTTCCGAGGCAGAAAGGGCACCAAATTTTCCGAAACCATCTGCTGAGAAGAGAATTTTCTCACTGGATTCATACTCTACCATAACCTCCGGCCAGTGCACCATAGGTGCCATAACAAAAGTAAGGGTATGACTTCCCAAAGAAAGGGTATCCCCCTCTCCCACCACCATAGTCCGCTGGCTCATATCCAAATCAAAAAACTGAGAGAGCATTTTTACCATAAGCTTATTGATTACTAAAGTCATATTCGGATATTTTTCTGCCAAAACCTGGATGTTTCCTGCATGATCTGGCTCCAAATGAGAAATCACTAGATAGTCCGGTGTCTTTCCTTGTAATTCTCTTTCCAGATTAGAAAGCCATTCCTGAGTTTTTCTACGATCGACTGTATCCATCACCGCAATCTTCTCATCAAGAATCAGGTAGGAATTATAGGATACTCCATTCGGTACATGATACTGACTTTCAAAAAGGTCAATGCTTGTATCATCACAACCTATATACTTTACAGAATCAGAAATATAAATCTCGCTCATAATGTCTCCTTTCCCAACAATAACCATTCAGGCCACGGTAAGGGTCAATGAATAGTTAGAAATCTTATAATTACTATGTCATTTACGTCTTCTATTATACATTTACTTGACTTATTTTGTCCAGTTATTTCCGAAATATATATCAGATTTTCCTTATATACGAGACGGGACACTTCTAGAAGAGCTCTTTCTGCACTGGAAAATTGCAAGGAATTTCCCGATATAGAAAAAACAGGCCACTGATACCAGTGGCCTGCCTCATTATATAATGAAAATAAATTAGATTTCAGAAATCTTAACCGGACGTCCCTCTTTAAGAGATTTCTTAGCAGCGATAGCAATCTTAACTGGAGCAAGACCATCATTGCCACCAACCGGAACTTCTTTGTCATTAAGTACACAGTCAACGAACTCATTTGTCTCTGCGATGAAAGCGTCATTGTATCTCTCAAGGAAGAACCAGGTCGGTTTTGCTGTAGCAACGCCGTCAGCTGAGCTAATCTTAGCTGTATCAGCCAGATCATTGTCATCCTGTACGCAACCTTTCTTGCAGTGTACTTCTACTCTCTGATCATATCCGTAAGGAGCTTCACGGCTGTTGTCGATTACACCGATTGCACCATTCTCGAATTTAAGAGTAACGATAGCTGTATCAACATCATCATATGTAGCGAAATCAGGATCAACTTTGATTGCACCGATTGCACTAACTTCTGTTACTTCAGAACCAGACAGATAACGAACCATATCAAAGTCATGGATCATCATATCCAGGAAGATACCACCGGATACTTTAACATATGCCATTGGCGGAGCCTCTGGGTCACGGGATGTAACTTTAACAACTGCCGGCTCACCAAGGATACCAGAAGCAACAACATCTCTAACTTTTTTGTGGTTATGATCGAAACGACGAACGAATCCAACCTGAAGTTTAACGCCAGCTTTCTCAACTGCTGCAAGTGCATTCTCAATTACAGCAACATCTGTTGAGATTGGTTTCTCACAGAAAATATGTTTTCCAGCCTCTGCAGCTTTAACGATGAATTCTGCATGAGTATCTGTAGAGGAGCAGATAAATACTGCTTCTACTTCAGGATTAGCGAAAACATCATCTGAATTCTTGGAGCAGTTTGTGATACCAAGGCTATTAGCCCAAGCGATGGAATCATCATTAAGGAATGGATCTGCTACCATAACAACTTCAGCATCCGGAACTGAGTTAACCAGATTTGTAACGTGAAGTCTACCAATTCTGCCGACACCTAAAACGCCGATTTTAAGTTTTTTTGCCATCTTATTTACTTCCTTTCAAGTGAAATTTTACACTAATTATTATATGACAATATAAAAATATAGTCAATCAGAACAAATAAAATATGACGTAATTTTAACAAAATAGCAATATTTTAAAAGTCTCCTTTGCACTTATATTCACCATTTTTGCTTCTTTTTCTTTCATTCTTTCATAAATTTCCAAAAATAACAGATATCTGCACATTATTGTGCTTTTTTACTACAGAAAATGCTACAGCTTATCCCACTAGCCGCAGCATTTTCTCATTTAAACTAAATCATGTTTAATACTATGTTTAGTTGTTCATCTGTTTAACAGTTTAATTCTTTGCTTTTTATTTCTTATTTTTTTTATAGACAAGAACTGCTGCCACTGCCGCTGCTACAACAAAAAGCAGGATGTAGATCACAACATTGCTGGCATCTCCGGTTTTCGCATTGGAGCTGGTGCTGGAGCTACTGCTTGTGGTTGAACTTGCTGATTTGCTAGGGGTCTTTGTCACTGTGCTGGTGCTTGTACCCTTCTTCCACTGAGCATACAAAGTTATATCGCTATTGATGGTTGCTGTAGCCCCTGCCGAAACAGCAGTTCCACTGCCATCTGCTTTGGTATTCCATCCAGTAAAGCTATAACCTGAGCGGGTGAACTTGTTCGCAGAAATTGTGGTCTTGCTGCCTTTGCTTACCTGAGTAGAAGCCATACTTCCACTGCCACCGTTGGCATTATAGCTTACAGTACACTTGTCAGCAGTAGTAGAATCAGTTTTCTTCCACTGAGCATACAGCGTAACATCTTTTTTTATGGTAACTGTAGCCTGGTCATGAACGGAGGTTCCGCTGCCATCTTCCTTTGTGTTCCAGCCATTAAAAGTATAGCCGGTTCTTGTATAGCTATTGGCCTTCAATGTGATTTTGTTCCCTTTTGTACAGGATTGAGGCTTCATACTTCCACTTCCTCCATTGGCATCAAAAGTCAAAGTCACTTTCGTAGCAGGAGTCGAATTAGATGTCCACATTGCATACAAGGTCACATCCTTAGCCGGCATGACATACTTCGTACCTACTGCATAGCCTGTGCCACTGCCATCCGCTTTTGTGTTCCATCCGGTGAAAGTATAGTTGCTCTTCGTAAATTCATTCTTAGACAAAGTAACCTTGCTACCCTCGCATTTCGTCTCCGAATCCATACTTCCAGAACCGCCATTAGCGTTATAAGTTAAGGTATAATTCTTTTTCCACTGTGCATAGAGTGTTACATTACCATTTACCTTTATCTTACTTCCAGACTTGTAAGAAGCACCGCTTCCATCTTCCTTATCATTCCAGGCACTGAAGCTAGAACCGGTAAGATTAGGAGTCACCTCAGTTACCACTGCTTCCTCTCCCGGAAGATAGAACTGATCATCCACAATATTGCCGCTGGCTTCTCCTATATTATAGGTAATCTTACCACCCCAAGTTGCATACAATGTAGTATCTGTCTCTGGCACGGTATACTCTGATCCGGCTTCATAACTTTCTCCCTTGCCATCCTTCTGCGTATTCCAACCCATAAAGGTATAGCCATCCCTGCTTATGGTGCTGGCATCGCTCAAAGTAATGCTTCCTCCTGCATAAGCAGAAACCTGATCAAGACTTCCATCCCCGCCATTCATATCATAAGTAAGATCCACATTCTTTGCCCACTGCGCATAAAGGATTACGGATTCGTCCGGCATCGTCAGAGTATCCTCCTCTGCATAGGAAGCACCGCTTCCATCTTCTTTGGTATTCCAACCAACAAAAGTATAGCCCTCTTTGGTAAAGCCATTCTCTGCAACAGTTACTTTCTCGTCTGCGTCGACACGGTCCTGGTCTTCCTTGGTCATATCACCATCTCCACCATTGGCTTCGTATTTCAAGGGCGCAGCTTTTTCTTCAACGTTCTCCGTATAACCGCAATATTTACAGGTCTTCGTGGTAGTTCTATGGTAAGAACCATTTTCCTGTTTTTCCCATTCTCCAGTGTTTACATCATAAGCATCATCCTCATAACCCTCTGTATACTTATGGCCGTCTGAATCCAGATCCATCTCATGAGCAACCATCTTACCCTCTTCATAGACGGTTTTTCCATACATATTTACCTGAGTCACACCACAATTTTCATCATCTTCATCAAAGCCAAACCATCTGCTGCAGGTATACTTTCCATCCCGATAAACATCACCGCTTATGCTATTCTTTCCGGAAATATTGATGATAAACTTGTGACCATTGGCCTTCATATTTTTATCATTGATTTTCAATACCGTTTTTTTCGCAGAACCGCTGGCATTCACCTTGCAATTTTTGAAATTAATGGTAAGGTCAAACTTTTCAGAACTATAATCGGTATATACATTGACTGCTTTTCCATTTTTTGTATTGAAGGTACAGCCGTCAAATGTCATTTCCGGACTGCAATATGTCCAGATACCATAATTTCCGTCAGGGCAATTGAAGGTGCAATCTTTAAATGTGGCACTATTATAGCCCCAGTAAGCTGTTCGTCCCTCCAAAATACAATTCTCAACTACAGAATTGTCCATTCCGGCAAAGCCCAGATAATCTGCATTACCGCACTTTAGGGTCATATTTTTAAAGGTAAAGGTCTCTTTCTTATCACTGCCCCGCACATCCAGAGAATAATCCGCATCACTGTCCTTAGGATTCTCCGGTCCAATCTGCCAGATGGTATCCTTTCCTGATCCCTCAAAAGTCAGATTTTTATTCTTAACATCCAAAGTTTCCGAATAGCTTGTATAAGTGCCCTTTCCTAATTTAATGGTATCTCCATCCTTTGCTGCACTTATTGCTTCTTTCAGACTGTCATAGGACTGATCACCAATTTTCACGCTGGCACTATCTGCATGCACCGCTGCCGGCAATAAAATAAAAGCCAATGCCAATGCCAGTACGGCAAATAAAGACATCAGATAAGATGGCAATCGATTGATCCGCTTCTTCATACCATGTCCTCCTCTCTTTTTTCATCATTATACGCCACTTACTTCTTAATGCAATCTAAAGCTATGGCATTGTAGAAATTTTTTAGAAATTTAATTAAATTTGAATAATATTTTCACATTTGCGATATAAATCATTTTTCAAAGCTGTAGTAATGATTTTAGCCGAATCAAAGCTAGCAAAAGTAATGGTGGAAACCCGACCAATTTTCGAACTGTCACAGAGTACATAGCAATCCTTGCACTGCTGCATCGCATATTCCTTTACCTTGCCCTCTCGGATTCCCGGTGTAGTAAAACCTGCTTCCAAATCTACGCCGTTGGCCCCCCAAAAGCCTTTAGTAAAATGATATTTTTTTAGATTTTCGATGGCATCTTCTCCCACAATGGCCTCCGTCACAGACTTAAATTCTCCGCCGGGAATATATACACGAAATCCTTTCGTTGCCAGTTTTCTTGCATGCATAACACCATTAGTTACAAATTCTGCATTACTTGGTGTCAAATAATCAATAATCTGCCCTGTAGTTGTACCAGAATCGATATAAACCAGATCTCCAGCTCCTACCAGACTAGCAGCATAGCGGGCGATTTTATTCTTGGCCTCACGGTTCAAATCCTCACGCAAGGATACATAGGAATCATCATGAATTCCACTATAGCGAATAGCTATTGCGCCACCATGAACCTTGGTCAAAAGTCCCCTTTTGTCCAACACCGTAAGATCTCTTCGGATGGTGGACTCCGATGCATTGACACACTCTATCAGTTCCTGTATCTGTACACTGCCCCGTTCTTCTACAAGACGGACAATTTCTTCCATTCTCTCTTCTACAAGCATTATGTATTCCCCTTTGAACCCTTCTAAATTTGTTTTGCCACTTAATGTCGTAAAAAATGATATTTTATGTAATGAAGCGTCTCTTTTTCGCCTCGTTCCGCCAGCATCCGTAAAAGAAATTCCATCTGTTTTCTTGTTTCCTTATGAACGAACCACATTTTTTCCTTTCCTTTAAGGAAATATTCCAAAGCCGACGAATCGGTATATTTATCTCCCTGATACACCTTACATGCGCTGATTCGATCCATGATCATCTCTGCTACGTATCTGCGGGGCATCTGCACACCACTGATGACGGTATCGCAATCCCTATCATAATCAACCCAATATTCATAATGATGCCGGTTCCTGCCCTTGTGATGCAACCAGGAATAAGAAATTCCTAAATCCTCTCTCTCCGCATTGTTGGGACTCCGATCTCCCTGATAATATTTACATCCCACAGAAAACTCAGTCCAAGAATATTTTGACAGATCATGTGTTAATCCCTGCCAATACAAACCTACTCGGAAGCAATAGCGCATCACAAGAAGTCTATGTTTTGTTATGGTTTTAAAATGTTGCCAAATATACACATTTTCACCTTATCTTCCTGTTAAAACAAGAATCGTCCTAGGCGGTACTGTAAGAATCTTACTCTCAGAAGGCTGCGCCTCCTCCGCCAAGGTAATGTCACCTTTTCTGCCGGTCATAAGTTCTATATGCCAGCTTTTCTTCTCTGACAGTTGAGGAAGAGCAAAGTCCCTTTCCTGCCAATCCAAATTATAAGCCAGGTAAATATCATCATCCCCCTGACCATCCTCTTTCTTTGCATATGCACCACAATAGAGCATACCTATGCTTCGACTCTGGGCATCCAATCTAGGAAACCAAGCACGATCGCTATGATAAGAAAGCTCCGGTAACCCATAGGAAAGATAATCCGTATCCCGAACCTCTCGATTCAGATGCAAAATTCCATGTTTCTTTCGAAAATCCAAAGCATCCTTTAAAAAATTGCGGATTTCCTCGGATTTTACGGAATGATTCCAATCTAACCAGCCGATTCTATTATCCTGGCACCAGGGATTGTTATTTCCCTCCTGGCTATTACCAAACTCATCGCCGGCATAGATCATTGGAACCCCCTGAGACAAGGCAAGAAGCAAAATTCCATTCTTCACCTGGCGAA
Organism: Lachnospiraceae bacterium; assembly: GCA_963594675.1. Lineage (GTDB taxonomy): Bacteria > Bacillota > Clostridia > Lachnospirales > Lachnospiraceae > Ruminococcus_G. The sequence continues at coordinate 2,312 of CAVBGA010000141.1, read as the reverse complement.
GACGCAGGCGATTGATTCCCGTTTTTCTGGTAATACCTTCTGCCCCACAATTCCAGCTGGCATTTTCGTTACTGCCATCTCGATTCTGCTCTCCATTATTTTCATTATGTTTTTCATTATAGGACACCAAATCATAGAGTGTAAATCCATCGTGGTCTGCAATATAATTAATCACTCCACTTTGAGAGGAACTCAGCTTATGATGCCAGACAAAAGCAGAAATCTGATTCTCATCTCCTTTAAGCAAGCATCTCGCATTCATCATAAAGTCCCTATTGCAGGAAGCCAGTTTCGTCTTTGTATTCTCCACCAAACTTTGGTCAAATCCTTGGGCAATCAACTTACGATCCTGAAGCAACTCGTCCCTGGCTGCCAGATTAACCAAAGCATCGTTTCCAATCAGCCGAAAGCCATCCACATTATAAGTAAGTGTCCAATAGCGAAGAACATCTATAGCCAAGAGAGGATTCATCTTGTCATCAAAGTAAAACTCCATAAGGACTTCCAAACCCGCCTCATGGAAAGCATTCACAAAGTCTGTGAATTCTGCTATCGCATTGCCACTGCTGCAATAAGACTGCTTCGGTGCATAATAATATCCACTGGTATAGCCCCAAAAATTAATTCGGTCCGAAAGTTTTTCTAGCTGCTTGTCACTTACATCAGAAGCGAAATGATTTTCTCTGCCAGTTCCCATCCTTTTTTCTTTCGCAGGATTCTCAGTAAATTCATAGGCAGGCATAAGAAGAATAGATGTAATACCCAGATCTTTGAGATAAGATATCTTTTCTGTCAAACCTTGGAAACTTCCCTTTGCTTTAACTTTGGAATTTCTCCCCATGGTATAACCCCGAACATGTAATTTATAAAGAATCATGTCCGAAAAAGGAATATCAGGCTTTTCCACCGCTTTATCCTTTTTGACCATAGCTGGGAAAATACATCGGACATTTTTTCTTTCTATTTCACGGGCACCAAACTCCTCGTGATTGGTCACAGCTCTAGCTGCTGGATCACTTCGCAGTTCCCCATCCACCTGATATAGATAGGCAAATTCTTCTTCCGGTAATCCTTCCACCCAGAATGCCACTTTCCCGCCAAAACGATACTCCTTTTTTATAGGAATCTTAATGTCCGCTTCTTCTGTTCCATTACCTTTTTTATTTATCTTTTTTGTGTAGATAAGCAGAAATGCCTCCTGAAAATCACCAAGTATCGCACTGAAACCGCATCCAAAAGCCGACCTTTCCACGCCATAGGAGCAGGGATTACCTGCAACTGTCCTAATGTTTTTCCATTTCTCTGCCATAGTCTCCCCTTTCTCACCGGCACCTTTTAACGCCGGTTAAAAGGGTGCATAATCCTCAAATTGAATTTCTCCTTATGACAATTATGATAGCATAAAAAATCTTGTCATTCCATAATAACTTTGATGTCTGCATCGTCCGAATTTCCTAAACCATGGAAATGACATCCCCTTTTTTTGTATTCATGAAATAAAGCGATCACCTCCCTGCTGATTCGCTCTCCTGGGCGTAAAATGGGAATCCCCGGCGGATAAGGAATGATCATTTCTCCTGCAATTCGACCTATCGCCCCATCTAAGGGCAATTGCTCCACTTTTGACAACCAAACCTGTCTTGGACTTAGCTCCGGCAGCTTTATTTCCCCTTGAGGAAAAGCTGCAGATATATCTGGCATGGAAAACTGTTCTTTAGCAATTTCATTCTCCTGCTCCATAGAGAATAATGCCCAGAAAAATTTATCCAAATCCTCCTTTGGGTTGGCTGCTGTGACAATTGCCAATATATTTTTAAAATCCGCCAACTCTGTTTCCACATGGAATCGACTTCTTAGAATTTTCTGCAAGGCAAATCCACTGACTCCCTCCATAGAAATAGTCAAACGCAAAGGATCCATATCTTCAATCTGATTTTCCCCTTTTACTTCCTCTCTACTAAGGCAGTGAAATTTTGTCAATCCATTGACCTTTTCTCGAAAATTCTCAGCCAAATCTATAGCTTCCCCCAAAGCTGCTTCCCCATGTACTGCAAATTCGTATCTGGCTGCATCCAAAGATGCCATAAGCAGATAGGACGGACTGGTGGATTGCACCATTTTTAGTGCTGCCTCCAGCCGACTACAATCCTGCCCTGCCGCCACATGCAACACAGAGCTTTGGGTCAGTGCACCAGTCACCTTATGAAAGCTTTGCACACACATATCCGCTCCAGCCGCCAAGGCCCCCATGGGAAGATCCGAATGGAAATAGCAATGACCTCCATGTGCCTCATCTACCAAAACCCGAACCC
>CAVBGA010000140.1:0-14231 GCA_963594675.1 Lachnospiraceae bacterium | reverse complement strand
CTACTTTACTTATAAGGTCTTCGATTTGCTATATAAAAATGCAGATTAAGGCTTTATATTTTTTTTATAAGCAAAACACGGTTTTGTCACATTTATTTTTTATATTATAAACACGGTAGTCATTACTTAATGACTACCTCCCCCCTCATTAAATCTAAATCAAAAACAGGAATCGGGAAGGTACCACACCTTCCCGATTCCTGTTTTACTACTAGATCTCTGTGAAGATTATTACTTATCTTCTCTTTATTTTTTCTTTCTCTTTACTTCTTTTATAAAGCTTACAATCTCACCAAGACAGATCAACAAAGTACCAAGAAAGATGCATATATCCGAAAAATTAAAAACCAGTTTTCTTATTTTTTCTTCTTTCACATTCAGGCTAAAATAATCTGTCACACTTCCTTTTTTTCTTCTCTCAGCAAGATTATTAAGGCCACCGCCAAAAACGATGGCAGATCCCAATTTCTGCAGGGCACCTGCTCCACTTAACAAATATCCAAGAAAGACAACAAAGGTCGCCCCTACTGCCGCTGCACTGCCGCATAGGACATCCTTGGGATTCTTTTTCAAAAGCCCTCCGGCAAATCCCTTATTTTCCACTTTCTGCAACAAAATTTTATCGCCGGCCACTTCACGAATGGTATGATCCTTCAAGAGCTTACCCGCCTGTTTTTTCAGCAGATAATCGACAGCAAATACCATCGCCGCAATAAGTAAATAAATCATATTCTTTACTCACCATCCTCTTCAACAGCTTCATCCGGATTCTCAGAAACACCTTCTGTCTCTTTCTCCTCTGTAGCTGCTGACTCAGCTATTTCCTCTGCTTTTTCTTCTTCATCTACGGTCTCTTCTTCCAAAGTCTGGGTGCTCTCGTCATCAAAAGCATCCGCATCTTCCTGACTCTCAGCAACCTTTGCCCCGCATTTCATGCAGTATACTGCATCCGGATCAATTTCTGCCTCACAGGTAGGACAAATTTTCTTGCCTTTTCTAGAAGCCAATTCTTCTTTCTTTTCAATGATAGACTGCTGCAGCTGTGCAATATCCTCACAAAGAACTGCCACCTCTGCATCCACACCTTCGCCTGCACTATAGCGACGATAGATCATCTCGCCCAAATCCTTATAGCTTTTCTCTACAGAACGGGCAGCTGAATTGATTTGTGCACGAATTTTTTGCACCTCAATAAATTCTTCGGTCTTTTTTCCTACATTTTCAGCTGCAGAACTTAAAGTTCTACTCAATTCCTCAAAACTAATATCTGCCATATCCATTCTCCTTTCTTAATTGTTGCCAAAACATTTCTTCATTAACAGCAAGCATACAACTTATCTACTATCAACCTTCCTGCCCACGAAGCAAAATCCGCGGTCCACCATTATGCTCAATATACGCTTTTGTAATCACTACTTCACCTATATTATCATCCTTTGGAATTTCATACATGATATCCAACATGTATTCTTCAATAATCGCCCGTAAAGCTCTGGCTCCTGTTTTCGCCTCCATAGCTTTCGCTGCGATGGCATGCAATGCCTCATCTTCAAAGGACAGCTTTACCTCGTCCATAGCCAATAGCTTTTTATACTGCTTAAGGATTGCATTTTTAGGCTCTTTCAAAATAGAAACCAACATATCTTCCGTCAAACCTTCCAGCGTAAATATGATAGGAAGCCTTCCTAGAAACTCCGGCACCATTCCAAACTTTCTCAGATCCTCAACAGTAACCTTTGAGAGAATATTGGCGTCTCCATCATACTTATCCTTTAGATCTGCAAAAAATCCAATGGACGCCTGACGATTTAAGCGTTCTTTAATCACCTCTTCCAAATCAGGAAATGCGCCACCGCAGATAAAAAGAATATTTCTTGTATTTACCGTCACCAGAGGCACCATGGCATTCTTACTATTTGCTCCCACCGGCACTTCTATATCTGCACCTTCCAAGAGCTTTAGCATTCCCTGCTGCACAGCCTCACCACTGACATCCCTGTGGTTTGTGCTTTTCTTTTTCGCAATCTTATCTATCTCGTCAATAAAAATGATACCATGTTCAGCCCGCTCTACATCATTATCAGCAGCTGCCAGCAACTTAGAAACTACACTTTCAATGTCATCTCCGATATAGCCGGCCTCCGTTAATGATGTGGCATCCGTAATCGCCAAAGGCACATCCAAAAGTCTAGCCAAGGTCTGCACCAGATAGGTTTTACCACTGCCGGTAGGTCCAATCATAAGCATGTTGGACTTTTCAATTTCGACATCATCTGTCTGTTGGGAGAGAATCCTTTTATAGTGATTATAAACACCTACAGACATTACTTTTTTTGCCTTTTCTTGTCCTATCACATACTCATCCAGCTGTGCTTTAATCTTATGAGGCGCTGGGATGTCCTTCAAGGTCAATTCTTTCTTTTCTTCTTTTTTCTCTTTATCTCTCTTCTTTTCTTTCTTTTTACCCGTCACTGTATTCTGTTGTAAAGCTCCTAGATCCAGCACACTTATATTGGGCATATGAGACATATTTTGCATTAACTCCGAATAATTAATATTGGAGTTATTCATAGAATCAAAGCCCTTCTGCATACAATCTCCACAGAGACAAATCCCTCCAGGAAAATCAAACATTCTCCCTACCTTACTAGAGGGTCTGTGACACATAAAGCAAAAGCTTTCTTTTCTATCTTCATTATCTTCTGTATGCTCAAGGATGTCTGCGGACTCTGTATCCACATCATCATGTTCTCTTATATCGTCTGTCATCTTCTTTCCTCACTTACTTTGGATATGTAATCATTTTACTCTATCTTGCTTCTTATCACAAGAAAAATCGTCCTTGCTAGGGCGATGAACGCTAATGAAAGAAATTACTATCCCCCACAATAACACGAGGCTGCCGCATTATTTTTTCAATGCGACAGCCTATTTTCATCTCTCCTGCTTTCCAATGCACCTATAGGCATTTCTCCAGCAAATAACTATTTATTTTTCTGGCTATCCGAAGAACTATTTTCGCTGCTACTGTCATCTGGTTTTTTATCTAGAGTCACAGACAACTCCACTTCTTTATATTCTCCATTTTCCGCTCTCATAACGATAATGGTTACCGTCTCTCCTGCAGCATAATATTCAAGATTATTCACTAACTCATCATAAGATGAAATAGTCAGCCCATCAAATTTTGAAATGATATCTCCTTTTATCATGCCAGCTTTTTCTGCTGCGCTTCCCTCAGTTACAGTGTCTACATAAACTCCACTGGGCAGATTATACATTTCCTGAATCTCAGAGGTTACATTTCTGCAGGTAATTCCCAGATAGGAAGCCTGGTCATCATCTACCTTCGTTCTTGTCTCTCGACTCATCAATTCATTCAGAATTGGCTCAGCCGTAGAAACTGGAATGGCATATCCCATACCTTCCACATCACTAGAAGCAAATTTCACTGCATTAATACCGATCAGTTCACCCTTCATATTCAGAAGTGCACCACCACTGTTACCAGGATTAATTGCTGCATCCGTCTGAATCAGCTTTGCTGTTACATTATCTACGGTAACCTCCCTGTCTAAGGCACTTACATATCCTGAAGTAACAGACTGCCCATAACCCAGAGCATTTCCAATAGCTACCACCTGTTCTCCCACTACCAATTCGCTGGAATCACCAAGAGTAGCCACCTTAATCTGTGAAATAGTATCTTCCTTCATGTCACTTAACTTCACGCTAACTACTGCCAGATCGTTATCTGAATCAGTACCCTTAACCTGAGCTTCCACAGATTCCTCATCTATAAAAGTCACTGTAATGGAATTGGCACCGGATATTACATGATTATTGGTAGCAATCAGCAATTCTGTGTCGTTTTGACCTACGATGATGCCGGAACCACTACTTTCACTCTCATAAGACTGGGTGCCTCCAAAATAGTTTTGCACCTCCTGCACACTGATATTGCTAATTGCCACAACAGATGGCATACAAGTCGACGCAACCGACGCAACCGTATTATCAGAAGTCTCACTTTGTGCCACTTTATTTCCAGATGAGCTATTATCATCTGCCTTGCTGCTGTCTCCACTGGAAGTTTGAGAATCTGAGGAATCTGTATTCCCAGTAAGGTTCTGATTTGAACTTGTTAGAGATGAGGAGTTCTGGAAACTCGTTACCCCATTAAATACTAGGCCGGAAACCAAACCAAAAACTACTGCTAAAGCTGCACATATGCCAAACTTTTTCAGCAAACCATTTCCACCATCTAAATTAACTCTATTCGACCAGTGCTTTTCATTGCCAACATCACTGCTTTGCTCATTTTCAGAAAAGTGATAAGAGTCATAGTCATTAGAAATCTGCTCATTCGCCTTGTCTTTATTATTCTGAGTGTTGTCCTCTTGCCTTGGAGTTTCCTGCATGGGACTTCCATATTTTTCCTGATAACGCCGCACTCTCGGATTTATCCAGGCTCCCTGAGAGTTCTGAACTGGATTTTGGGAATTCTTGTCGTTACTCTGAGGATTCTCGTCTGCACCCTGAAAATTCCCGTCTATATCCTGAGGATTCTCATCTGTCCTTGGGAATTTTTCATCAGAATCCGATGTATCCTCTTCTTCTTCAACAATCTGACCTTCTGCAGAATTTGCTTCTGAAAATGAATCCGTTTCTTTTGAAGCATCTTCTTCCATCGTATAGGAATTTACCCCTGCTCTTCTTGCTTTCTTTTCCTCTTCCTCTTTAGAAAGAATCTCCTTATACCAATCGCCATCTACAGGAGAAGTGGAGGGAGTTTCTTTTTCTTCTTCTCCCTTGGTATTCATCCAGTCTTCCTTCATAAATTACTCCTTTTGTATAAAAAATTGCAAAATACCGATTTTCTTCCATTATAAAATCTCTTTGTGTAAAATTTGTGAAAATCCTTATTATTTCCAATAGGATTTATTGTCCGATAAATAAAGCACCCAGCTTTTCGGTAATTTTTTCCAAGATTTGCCCAATCGATATCCTATATATTTCATTCCACTCTGCCAAATTAATTTTGGCAAAAGCCAGGGAGCATGTCCAAAAAGATAGCTGGCTACATTTTTCACCAGCCGTAGTCCCTCGCCCTCAGAGGGGACGTCTTCGAAAATTTCCGGATGATCCGCCTGAGAAACTGCCAAATCAAAATTTCTATGGAGTTGCCGTAAGCCAGAATAGTTATGGGAATGAATCACCTTAGCGTCTGCCACATAAGCAATGCTATAACCGGAAGAAATCAAACCTGCCGTATAAATCATGTCCTCATTAAATATAGTATGCTGGATAAAGCCTCCCTGTTTTTCATATATTTTCCGGTCATAAGCAGCACATACATTAGAACAAAAATAGGTTTTTATCCCTAAGTTCGGCAAATCCTCCTTAGTCTTGATACAACTTTTATCAGGATAATTAAAGTCCCTTCCACGCCTTTCAAGTAATCCACAATCTTTCCTAGGTAATTGCCTTGCATAGGCCGCCGCCACGCCCTCTTGCTCAAAGGCCTTTAATAATCTTTCAATCAAATGCTGGTCATCCGGCATAGCATCCTGGGTCATACAGATAACATAATCCGCTTCTGATTTTCTTATCCCTCGATTTCTCGTTCCCCCATGATCAAAATCTTCTTTTTTCAAATGCTCCACTTGAATTTTTTTAGATAAATTTTCCAAATTTTCATCCCAGAATTTTTTCTCTGTATTCATTATAAAAATATGTCTTGGAGGCACAGTCTGCTTAAGCAATCTTTCTATAAGTTTTTTCACTTCTCCATCAGGTCGATAGGTCGGTATAATAATGTCCACACTCTTTTTCATATTCTCTTCCTTAATATGACAAAAGCCCGACGGCCGCAAATGCGACTGCCGGACTCTTTCTTCTTATGTATCCTACAATGTTACTGTTCACCAAGTCGCAGTAAATAGACGAAATAAAGACTAATAGTTCGTCGCCGGAATTTCACCGTCTTCTGAACTCTTCGGTATATCATCTTCACCATATCCCGTTGTTTCAATGATGTGATCACTGATTTCCTTCACCGTAGAAGACGGTGTGTAATCATCATCAGGATAGAGGAATTTATGCAATTGAGTTACATTATTTTCCAAGGTGATAGGCAATACACAATCCAGACCACCTGTTGCACTGGTAATGGTCTCACCTTCCAGATGATCAAATGGAAATCCTGTCTGGTCTTCCAAATCGTAGGTCAACATGATCATACCCATCTTAAGAATATCCGCTTTTGACAAGCTAGTAGCAACCATAGGAAATACCGTATCAAGAATCTCATTCAAAGTAGAGAGATCAGCATTTTTCGCTGCCTCCACCATTTTATAAATAACCAATCTCTGGCGAGATGCTCGTTTGAAGTCGTTACCTGCTGTATAACGAATACGCGCATAAGATACCGCCTGAACTCCATTCAAATGGAAGGTGCCGTCTGCCGGCTCCACTGGTTCATAACTAAGTCCCGTTTTTTCAGATGTTTCCACACAGTAATTGTTCATATGAACACATTCCTGTTCCGTTAATGTAATATCAAGTCCACCTAAAAGGTCAATGGTTTCTGCCACTGCTTTAAAGTTAACAGATACATAATCCTCTACATCCAAATCCAGGTTCGTATTCAGCATATTAATCAGCTGTGTCGCTCCACCAGTTGCATAAGCTGCATTGGCTTTCGTATATTTATCATTTCCAATATTCAGATAGGTATCTCGATATATCGACACCAACTTAATCTTCTTCGTATCGTTATTGATACTTGCAATGATCATGGTATCGCTGTTACCTCTTTCCAGGGACTGATCTCTATTGTCAAGACCTACCAATGCAATAGTCTGATAACCGGATAGCTGCTCCTCATTTTCAACAACCTCCTCATTTACTTCTACCTTCGACTTATCAAGATCACTTTCCTGCATCTGTCCCAAGCGTTGATTCAACTGACTATAAACGAAAATACCGCCTACCAGAAGCAATAAAATCAGGAGTTCAAAGACGAAAAGCACCCGCCTTCTTCTACGACGTCTAACCGCCTTTGTTTTCTTCTTTTTTGCCATAATAAACCTCTACATTCTTTTTAAATTAATACGCATTCTTATTAACGAACCCTTTAAAGAAGGTTAAAAAGAGAATTTTAAAATCAAATCCCAGACTCCAGTTCTCAATGTAATAAAGATCGCACTCAATTCTTTTTTTAATCGATGTATCTCCTCGATATCCATTTACTTGAGCCCAACCCGTAAGTCCCGGTCGCACCTGATGTTTTACCATATATCGTGGTATCTCTTCCCTAAACTTTTCCACAAAGAAAGGGCGCTCCGGACGCGGACCCACAAGACTCATATCCCCTCTTAAAATGTTAATCAACTGGGGAAGCTCATCAATACTGGTTTTTCTCATGATCTTACCGATTTTGGTTACTCGGGGATCATTTTTCACAGTCCAGGCCTTTTTTTCCTCTGATTCCGGCTGAATTTCCATAGAGCGGAATTTAAACATCTCAAACTCATGATTGTGCAATCCTACACGAACCTGCCTATACAAGATGGGTCCCGGAGATGTCGCTTTAATCAAAATCACCGATAGAAGCATAATCGGTGAAAACAAGACCAAAGCCACCAAAGCCCCAAAGATATCAATCGCACGTTTCAGCATGGCAGGAAACATATTGCTCAAGGGCACATAGCGAATATTGATTACTGGAAGTCCCAAAAGATCCTCTGTATACGGTTTCGTCGGTATAATCTTCATATAATCCGGAATAAATTTGGTATGAACCCCTGACTTCTCACACAAAGTCACAATTTCTTCCAGACGATCATATTCCTTCAAACCTAAAGTAATTGCAATCTCATCTAAATGATTCTGGGGCAGTATCACCATTAGATTATCAATCCGGCCTAAAACCATAACATCTTTATAAGTGACTCCAGCCTCCACATGATCATCCAGAATTCCACGAATCGTATATCCCCATTGGGGATTTGCCTTTATTCTGTCAATATACTCTTCTGCAGCGCGACTATAGCCAACCAGAAGAATATGCTTTTGATTCAAACCTTTTTTTCGCAAATTTCTCAAGGCATAGCGAATCACAATACGACAGGCTTCTTCCAAAAGAACGTTGACAATAAAGAATATTACAAGCATGGAACGCGAAAAGTCAATGACTTTTGCGACATACAGTACAACGATCAGGATAAAAAGTCCGATGGTATTCGCTTTAAGAATATTTGCCAGTTCCAATCGTCTGCCTTGTATCCGCTTCGGCATATATAAATTGAATGCCGAATACAAAAGCAGGTAGATAGGAACAATAAAAGGCAAAGCAAACATATACTGCGCGAAAGAAAGTGTTCGCACAGAAGTTAGCCAGCCAAACTGAAATTTAATTCCCCAGGCTAGCCAGTAAGATGCAATAATAACTAAGGCATCGATCAGAATATGTAGGCGATTAAAGTATTTTTGATTATCTTCAATCATTTCCCCACACCCCGTCTCCTTTCTCTCATTACTATACAATACAATATCTTGCATTTAATAGCAATAAATTTGCGTCCATTTCATGTGAAGATTTCGTGTTTTACAAAAAACGCCGCAAAACATTAAGCCAAAGTTGAAGTTGAATATAGATATAATTTTTTATATTTTTGCCCTGAAATGCCACTTTTTTCTTTCTATTACTGGTTTTGGCTGAAATAGAGCAACCATTCTTTATACCAGCCAGATATTCCCTACCATAGCCTTTCTTAGCAAAGAAAAGAAATTTAATTCCAAATCCCGCAATTAGGAAGGGTAGGTTCAAAAGAATTTGCAGCCAGGGCATATTTTTATAAATTAAATATATATTATTCCTTGATGAATAACGAATTTTAAAAAGATTATAACGGGAACCACTGGTTCCGCTGCCTGCATGATAGACGATGGCATCCGGCAGAAACCAATTTTCATAGCCAAGAATGTTCGCTCGATAGCCAATATCCATATCTTCAAGATAGGCAAAATGCTCCTCATCAAAAAGCCCCGTCTCGTCCAGATAAGCTCTTCTATAAATGGCCGCTCCGGCACAGGATGCAAAAATTCTGCAGGGTTTCTTATAATACTCCTGCGCTTTGTCCTTACCGCGGGCAAAGGCCCAGCCAAGAGCATTGTAATAATTCCCAGCATCATCCATCTTTGTCCTGTCATGGAGTTTAATCATCTTTGCTGCACAGGAAAAGGCTTTGGGGCGTTTTTCTATTCCCTCATACAATTCAAGGACAAAATCAGGATCCACCTGAGTATCGTTATTGAGAAGAAGTACATATGGTGAATCCGTAGCTTGTATTCCCACATTCACCGCATGACAAAATCCTGTATTCTCTCCAAGAGAAATAATCTCAACCCAGGGATAATGCTCCGCAACAAACTCTCTGCTGCCATCTTCCGATCCATTATCCACCATTACTGTATGAAAGTCTCGAAAACTCTGTTTTTCCAGACTGTCAAAACAATCTTTCACAAAAGTTGAACCATTAAAGTTCGGTATCACTACTGTTACTTTGTACATGAATCGATATCTCCTCATGTGTTTGCAAAGCTGCAAGCCGTCCCACAGCCTTCCAAAAACTATAGACGCAAGGAGTAATTCCACTTACTTAGCGTCAGATTTTTATTATAGTAGGGATCGCCTTCTTTAAGCAGATCGATCCAACGGGTTCTCATGAATTCAATTTCCGTCTGAAATCTACGAACCTTCTCTTCGTTATCTTCCTTACCTCTGGACTTAGATTCATAATGGTAGAGCTCCGCCCAAGGCAGATATACCACAAGATATCCAGCCTTTACCGTCCTAAGACAAAGATCCACATCATTAAAAGCTACTGTGAGAACTTTCTCAAATCCTGCAAGCTCCTCAAATACTTCTTTCCTCATCATCATGCAGGCTGCCGTAACGGCACTAACATTAAGTTGAATAGAAGCCTTGTGCATATAACCACTTCGGGATCCCTGCATGTTAAGAAAAGCATGGCCAGCAATTCCACCGATGCCGATTACTGTACCAGCATGCTGTATGGTATGATCAGGGTAGTAGAGCTTAGCACCCACAATGCCCACCTCTTTTCGCTGACAATTGCCAAGCATAAGGCTCATCCAATCCTCTGTGATTACTTCTACATCATTATTGAGAAAGAGAAGATATTCTCCCTTTGCATAGCCTGCGGCATAATTATTAATCGCTGAATAATTAAAACCCTGATCCCAGCTTATAATCCGAACATTCTCTCTTTTTTTCAGTTCTTCATAATAAGCAAAGGTAGCATCCTCAACGCTTCCATTTTCACAGATTATAATCTCATAATTCTTCCAGGTCGTCTTTTGGAAAAGGGAATCCAGACAACGCTTTAATATATCCGCATGATCTTTATTAGGAATAATCACCGATACCAGGGGATTTCCCTCTATAGGATATTCCACCCGATAAAATCCCAAGTCCTTGGTGTGGCTGACAATTCCTTTTTCCCCACATCTCTCCAGATGTGCCTCGATGGCTCTCTTACCGGCGTCAAAGGCATACATCTTGCTCACCGGATTATCTGATGTCGATGCCCTGTGGGTTCTCCAATGATAAAGCACCCGGGGAACATGGCCTATTTTGCGGGCTTTTTCTGTACAACGCAGAACAAAATCATAATCCTGTGCTCCATCATACTCTCGGCGAAAGCCACCCACTTGTTCCACAAGACTGCGACGTACCACAAGAAGATGACAGATATAATTATTAGATCTTAGAAGATCCGGGCTAAAATCCGGTTTGAAATGAGGTTGAAAATACTCTGTTAGGTCTGTCGTCACCTTATCTTCATCCGTATAAACCACATCAAGCTCCGAATCCTTTAGCAAAAGCTCTGCCAGCTCATAGAGGGCATCTGGCTCTAAAAGATCGTCATGATCCATAAGTGCTATAAACTCTCCACTTGCCATCTGAAAAGCCTGATTGGTATTCTCGGCGATTCCCAGATTCTCCTCTAATTTTCTTACCTGGATTCTTTTGTCCTCCGCCATATACTCATTAAGGACTTTTTCCATTGTGGCATCCTCAGGGCTGGCATTGGCAATGCAAAGTTCCCAATTTTCATAGGATTGTCCTTGAAGAGAATCTAACATTTCCCGCAAAAATTTCTCAGGAGTACAGTAAGCTGGAACCACAACACTGATCTTCGGCCCTTTCTTGGGCTGATTCTTCCTTTGTTTTTTTAGGATTTCCTCATGAGCACGATGTTTCTCATACCAAGGGCCATAAGGTACCTCCTCCGGCTCCATTCTCTCAGACAATCTGATCATAAATTCCTTGAAGCCAAAATGTTTCAGATAGCGGAAGCCTTTCTGAATCGTATAAGGTCTGATTTTTTTTAGATAATGCAGCCAACTACTCATAGCCTTTACCCCTTGTAGAAGGCATGTATTCCTTCAGCCACCTTCTGGGCATCATCCAAAGAAAGATTATAAAACATAGGCAAACGCATGAGACGTTCACTCTCTTTTGTTGTATAAACATCCTCTCCAAAAAATCTTCCAAACTTCTGTCCGGCAGGAGATGTATGCAAGGGAATATAGTGAAATACTGCCAAAATCTCTTTCTCTTTAAGGAACTGAATCAAGCGACTGCGTTCCTCCAAATCCTTAGTTTTAATATAATACATGTGGGCATTATGCTTCGCATACTCCGGCACATAAGGTCTTTGAATGTAACCTTTCTCTTCCAAATCAGCCAACTCCTGATGATAAAGATTCCAGATAGCATGGCGCTTATCATTAATCTCATCTGCTGCATTTAGCTGGGCATAGAGATATGCTGCATTCATATCACTGGGCAAATAGGAAGATCCATAATCCACCCAGGTATATTTATCAATCTGGCCACGGAAGAAACGACTGCGGTTGGTGCCTTTTTCTCTAAGGATTTCCGCTTTTTCCAGATACTCATCTGCCTGGAAAAGCAACGCGCCACCCTCACCCATAGTATAATTTTTGGTCTCATGGAAGCTATAACAGCCGAAATCTCCGATTGTTCCCAAAGCCTGCCCCTTATAATAGGCATGCACACCCTGAGCGGCATCCTCGATTACCTTCAGATTATGCTTTTTCGCAATATCCATAATCTCATCCATCGCACAGGAAACCCCGGCATAATGTACAGGAACAATAGCCTTTGTTTTTTCTGTCACTGCTTCTTCGATTAATTTTTCATCAATATTCATGGTATCCGGTCGAATATCAACAAAAACAATCTTAGCGCCTCTCAGCACAAAGGCATCCGCGGTGGATACAAAAGTATATGCCGGCATGATTACCTCATCTCCCGGCTGTATATCCGAAAGAAAGGCTGCCATCTCCAAGGCATGTGTACAAGACGTAGTCAAAAGAAGCCCCTTGGTCTTATACTGTGTTTTCATCCATTCCGTACATTTTTTTGTAAAAGGTCCATCACCGCAAAGCTTGCCATTTTTGATGGCTTCCTGGATCATATCCAGTTCTGTGCCCACAAATGGCGCTCTGTTAAATTCTATCATTGCTTCCCCTTTTCTCACTGTCTACCTTAAATTTTACAGTGTATAAATCAAAATTCCGGCAATAATAATTATATTGCCGATCAACTTCCCCTTAGTAATCTTCTCTTTCAATATAAGCTTTGACAGAACCAGAATAAATACATAAGCAAATGTATCGATCACCGATCCATATTTCATATCTACCTTGGTGTAACAATAGGTATTCAGAAGTAAAACTCCGAAAAACATGCCATAGGCAAGAATTACCCGCCAATTCAGATATTCAAAAATCGGGTGTCGGTAGGTTTTATCCGCACTCTGTTTCAGCAATATCTGTGAAGCCGCCGTAAAGAATGTACCAGCAAACATCAACAGCATAAACAATCTATTCATATATCTGCACCACCATTACACCTACAAACACTACCAGCATGCCGATCACATTTCTCAAGGAAAGATCTTCCTGAAAAATAAGCATAGCCCAAATCTGAGACCATATGATTGTCACACTTTTATTGGCATATGCTGTAGTAAGTTTAAACTTTTTAATCACCTTCTGCCAGGCGATGGCATAAATACCACAATTGAGAACCATCAATGCCAAACAGACGTAAAGCCAAATTGTGTTCAATCCATGCTTGTTGTACTGGATACTGGCCAGCTTAGAAAAAACGCCTGTAAAAGAAAACAGCAAAATGTTCAAATGCAGTTGCAGATAGGTTCCTGCTTTTTTTAACATATGGTTTATCCTTTCAATATAACCTGAACTAATTGATTATATCATGATTTCAAAGTCCATACAAGCAGGAAGACCCTGTCTCATTGTGTTTACCACAGGATGGCAATCCCTCATCTTATTGAAATAAAGTCCCTGCAATGATAAGATATAGCTTATTATATACTTAGATATTGAAGAAAAAGGAGGATTAACAATGGAAATAGGCGGTTATATGGAACTGGAACATCTACCACAGCATCCCTGGCACAGTTCAGTATACGAACTTAACCTGGGACGAACAGCGCTTACCTTCTATTTAAAATCTGTCGGATGCCGTAAGTTATTGCTGCCCTATTATCTTTGTGATTCAGTCATAGACGCCTGCCGCAAAGCAGACATTCCCCTGGAGTTCTATCGGATTGATCAAAATCTGGCACCACTATTAGACCGAAAACCAAAAAAAGAGGAATACCTCTATATTGTCAACTATTATGGTCAGATTACCAATGATCAGGTATTAGCTCTTAAAAATGCCTATGGCAATATTATTTTAGATAACACTCATGCTTTTTACCAACCCGCTCTTAAAGGAGTCCCCACCATCTATTCTGTTCGAAAATTCTTTGGTGTCAGTGATGGTGCTTATCTTTCCTGTGATGAAAAATTGGAGCTTCCCAAAGAAATCGATCAATCCCATAATCGTATGGGACATCTATTAGGTCGTTTTGAACGCAGTGCATCTGAATATTACCAGACCATGTTAGACAATGCCCACGCCTTTACAGATGCCATCCCTATGCAAATGTCTTCACTGACAAGAAATATTCTCGGAGCCATTGACTATGAGGCAGTAAAAAAGCAAAGGAAGAAAAATTATCGTTATCTCAGCGAGCGACTGGACAATACGAATATTATGAATCATATTACACCCCAAGTCCCCTATGTCTATCCCC
>CAVBGA010000139.1:0-4124 GCA_963594675.1 Lachnospiraceae bacterium | reverse complement strand
GCTTGTTACATCAACCGTTCCGGTAACACCCAGGTTCTGGATAGTTCCTGATACGTTATCTGCCAGTGCTGTTCCGGAAAGTGTGATTGTATGTCCCTGTCCGTCAAGTGTTCCTGCAAGGTTCGTGATCTGCTGACCTGATGATAATGTAATATCTTCAGTCAGCTTATAGGTTTCGCCGGCTGCGATCTCAGTCGGGAAATCAGAAGACATAGCCGCCTGTACCGTATCTTCCTCAAGAGCCGTTTCTGTCACGCCTTCTTCCTGAAGCGGTTCCTCTTCTGAACCAGATGTTGTTTCTTCAATAACATTTTCTTCTGGAGCAGCTTCTGCTACACCGGTATCAGTTTCTGCTGATTCCGTTACCGTCTCTACTGCTGTTTCTTCATCAGCAGCCTCTGCAGTTTCCACTGCTGCCATCTCACCGTCTTCTTCGATTTCCGTGACAATTCCATCAGACGTCTGAAGGCTCTCGGTTTCCGCCATTGCGCTCACTGGCGTGCTCATAAAAAGCAGACCGGAAAGAAGCAGGCTAAGCAGCTGTTTTCCGTGTTTTTTGTTCCTCATTTTCTTTCTCCTCCTTGTACTGCAGCAAAATAAAACATAAATTTATTAACAAATGACACTGGGGTCAAAAGGTATTTTCCCCGTGCAAGCACGAGCATTTTCATCGCTAAACGCGTAAAAAGGCAGGTGCCCAAATATGCGAACACCTGCCTTTTTTGACCTTCCGGTTAAATGAAAAAAAGTGCTGTGTTCCATACTCAAATACTCACTTACGATTCCGAATATCCTGGCTTCGCTTCATCCTAACGGACCCCTTCCCAGATTTTTTACAAATCCAGTGGTCATATGTCCGCTCGTCCACGTTACAGTAGTAGATGCTGTCACGGATTTTCACCGTGTTCCTCGTTGGCAATACTGCCATGAATCATTTATTCAGTTTCTGTCAAATTCTGTCCTTATAAAGGCTAAATGGCATCATACTCCTTAAGTCTCTTTTTTCACTAAAGCAATATACAAACTTTAAGTTTCTTTATTTGTTAGTTGAACGATACACCATTTTTGCCCCATCCTTCAAGCTCCAGTGTCTCAAATCTTTGTCTCTTATCAAGGTCTATTCGGCAATCTTTCGCATTCGTATTCGATACAGCATAAGGAAAGACATCCTGCCACCTATACTCCCCTTGTGGGTCAAATATACGCAGACATTCATCATATACCCCACGTATAAAGGCATTGCTGTGAGAGCCAGTAAGCATAGGGTCATTAGGTATTCTTCCTGCTAACCAAGTAAGATAAAAGATAGCTAATGTTGTCTTTCCTACACCGGGTGGTAGAGATATAGCTAATAAATCTAATTTATCATCAGCCAACTCCTGTAGTGCATCCACTACCTGTTTCAATACCTTCTTCCTTGGAACATAAAACTTCTTAGAAGGTTCTCTGTCCCACTCGATATATAACAGATAGCAATGAAAATCATATGGTGCGCCAGTCAAACATACCATCTCATGCAGACGATACCAATCAAGCAATTCAGTATCTGGTACACCCTCTCTCATGATATCTTCTATTTTGTCCGACAGCTTACGGATGTACTCTATTCCCAACGATACGTCACTCTTTATTACTTCTCTGCACATGTTCTTTAAATCTGTACATGCTTGCAGGTCATTCCTCTGGTAGATTGTCTCAAGTAGTTCTCTCAATCATTACCCTCCCTTTTTGTTTTTTTGGAGAATTTTAGGTTTGGTTGTAGTATATCACTTTTTATTTTTTTGGGGAATTGAAAGACTAACCCCTTCAAACCGAACGTGTGTTCGAATCCCCCTCCGGTACCTCAGAACATACGTTCGATTCGTTTCGCCTTTGCGATTCCCGGAATACATTGGAACGTATGTTCGATTCACAAGGCATAATAAAAGAGCCGGGAAATAATCCCAGCCCATTTATTACTTTCTGTCTAACAATTCTTTTAAAACCAACACCGGCAAAGCAACAACCATTGCAAGATATTCATACCAGTGAAATAACGGTTCTCTCTTTTCCTTCTTTTTCTTTTTACATTTATCTTCTATTGTTTCAAGACCGCACGCCTTGCCCAAAAGGCACACACCTATAATAATAAATATAAGCACTACCGGATTAAAGATTATACAAAACATTTTAGTAAACATGATGCACCCCCCTTACCAATTCCTACAATTAAAGCTATCTTTATATATCTGACAGCTACCACAATCAAAATATTTCCCTTTATCTAATGCGTTAGCCGCGTGCGTATAGGAACACTCGAAAATATTCGCATACACTTCTAACACGCTTTCAAACTCAATAGGTTTAAGCCCTTGTCCATGGTTAATATACCATTGTGTATTCATTCTATAAAAACTATAGCCTAAAGCTTTCATGCTTTCATGGTACCATGTCACCCCTGTACCGTCAAGCGTGGCAATGTGGTTAATGTATCCACCCTCTGGAATAGTAAAGCATATACCGTCAATAGGTCTGAATTTCGTATAGCTTAATTCTCATTTTTTCTCCTTTTTGTTGAACGATACACCATTTTTGCCCCATCCTTCAAGCTGGAGCGTTTTCTTTTGCGTACCTTTCCGCAGTAAGTCCACACTCTTCCAAGGCCTTCTTAATCTGCTCGTCTGTAGCATTCTTTACTAGTTTTCTATTGTCGGCTGTGATTTTGAAACCACCGTTTACTCTCATGGTATCACCTCAATCGTAAATAATCTTCGGCCTTTTTCCTGTGGGAACACGAGTGCCATACTTCTCAATAGTATAATCAAAATCATCTTCTATACATTTCATGAGTTCTTCTGCGTATTCATCTTGATCAAAAAATATATCATTTGGGAAGTTAGGACAATACTTAAAATGTTCTATAAATTCCAGTCTTGCATTTTTTAAATTTTGTTTCATTTTATCCCCTTTAACAAGGTGTCTTCGAAAAACTTTAGTGCTTTAGGAAAATATTTCTCCATTTCCACATACCTTACAGAATCAAATTGCGCTTCAAACATATGTGCAAAGGCTTCGGATGTTATATTATCAGGTTCCTCCCAATAATCATTACTATGTTTTGCACACCCTTTTACAGAATCGTTTGTCAATCCACTAAACAAATCCGATACAGCTGAATGTTTTCGCATATCTTGCAGTCCTTCACCAAGCAATTTATAAACCTGTTCGGCGTCTTTTATTCCTTTTGTTTTAGCAAATTGTCTTATATAGTGTACGGCATCCTGTTGCAACAAATCTTTGAAATTATTATTCTTTGATACCACACCTGCCATATCATCAATTAAATGTCCATGCTCATGAAACCATGTTGCACCTGCACCTCTGCTATTTATTAAATCAGCCCCAAAATGCATGAATATTTTCTTTTTTTCGGTGTCATACATAGCTACTCCCTCATGTCCTGAATTAGCTATAGTATTTCCTGCAGCATACTTTGAAAATACTCTTTTTGCATCGTCTTTCCCATGCGAAAACTTATCTTTTAATACCTGATAATATTCCTTTTCAACATTGTCTTTCCTTAACTTTTGTTTGAATATTCCTAGGTCTGATTCTATTATACCTCTTTCAGAGGATTTGTAAATCTCTTCATCAGCAACTTTCTGATTCTTCCACTTCTTATAACTGGCTACTGTATTCCCTGTCCTCTTCTTCTGGCTTGCATTGGGAGTGATTGCTACCATAGTACAACGACAGTTGTATACTTCCTCTGGCCTTCCAGAAGGGTCCCCAGGATACCTGCATCCGTTAGGGAAGGTCTTGTTATATCGCACTCTGACACCGTTTAATTGAGCATGGGAATCACGCACCCTGTTATCCTTGGCACTCATCCACTCTTTTTGAATCTTGATGCCCATAGCTTCAGCTTCTTCATAACTCTTTTGCCGTCCACCGTTTTGCGTTGAACGATACACCATTTTTGCCCCATCCTTCAAGTACCATATTTAGTGCTACTCTATTCGTCACAGACGATATATAGGGTTTATATAAGTACCCTGGTAAATTGAATTTACTTCCATACCATAAGTTATAACATAATGTGACAGTTTGCGCCAACTATTTCTTCCTGATGATCAGCTTCAAAA
>CAVBGA010000138.1:0-11933 GCA_963594675.1 Lachnospiraceae bacterium | reverse complement strand
CAAATATCTTACATTATAACCGTATCCCTGCTGTCCAAATCCACCGAAATTATTCAGATCCTGACGTATCTGAGAAGCTGTGACTTTCATCATTCTGCTTAATTCATTTGATGAAATTCTCTCAGCCCCAGAATCAAGTAACTCACCTAAATATCTATAATATCGCGGGAGCCTTGTAATGACAGCTTTAGAAATCCCCTTATCTTCCAAAACATCATCCTCCTAGCTTTGTGTAAATTATACTTTTTTATAGCACCCTTGTCAAATACCGTTTTTTCCGCTAATATGACTATTAGTCTGTTCATTTACTGTATTTGCAGGGAACAGTAACCACTATCAATGGTGAAACAGAATGGAGTAAACTATGATTTTATCATGTCAAAGCATTTATAAAGCTTTTGGAATTGAAGAAATTCTTAAAGATGTATCTTTTCACATAGAGGAGGGGGAAAAAGCTGCTCTTGTGGGCCCTAATGGTTCTGGAAAATCCACCCTTTTGAAAATCATTGCCGGGAAAGAAGAAGCTGACTCCGGCGAAGTCGTTATTCCCAAGATAGCCAGCATGGGCTATCTGGCTCAGCACCAGGATTTGGAAGGGGAGACCATATTCGAGGCGGTTTTAGAAATTAAGCGCCCCATTCTCGAAATGGAACGAAGCATGCGTCACCTGGAAACAGAAATGAAATCCTTATCTGGTCAGGAATTGACCGAGACCATGGAACAATACCACAAGGTCAGCAGCCAATACGAAGCCGCCAATGGATATGCATGGAAAAGCGAAGTAACCGGAGTACTCAAGGGACTTGGCTTTGACGAAGATGAATTTTCCAAAAAAGTGGATACTCTATCCGGTGGAGAAAAGACTCGTGTGTCTCTCTCCCGTCTTTTGTTGATGAATCCGGATCTTCTCTTATTGGACGAGCCCACCAACCATTTGGACATCGCTTCTATTTCCTGGTTAGAGAACTTTCTCCTGCACTATCAGGGTGCTGTACTGATTGTTTCCCATGACCGCTATTTCATGGATCACATAGTCAGCAAGGTATTCGATCTGGAAAATGGCCGCTTAGAAAGCTTCGGCGGCAACTACTCAGACTATGCCAAGAAAAAAGCAGCTCTTAGGGAGGCACGTCTGAAAGCCTGGTATAACCAACAACAGGAAATCCATCACCAGCAGGAGGTCATTGCTAAGCTTAAGTCATTTAATAGAGAAAAGTCTATCAAACGGGCTGAAAGTCGAGAAAAGATGCTGGACCGCATAGAAGTGTTAGATAAACCTATGGAATTAAACGATGCCATGCGCCTACAGCTGGAACCTGAAAAAGAAAGCGGCAACGATGTTCTCACGGTAGAAAATCTATCCAAATCCTTTCCCGAACAGGTACTTTTCTCTGGACTTAATTTTGATGTAAAACGCGGAGAAAGGGTTGCTATTATCGGAGCTAACGGTACTGGCAAAACCACCATTCTGAAAATTTTAAATAATCTGACCGATCCCGATACCGGCCTCATTCGTCTGGGAAGCAATGTGCAGATTGGTTATTATGATCAGGAACATCATGTGCTCCACATGGACAAAACGGTATTTGAAGAAATCTCTGATGCTTTTCCCAATTTAACAGAAACCCGCATCAGGAATGTTTTAGCCGCCTTCTTATTTACGGGAGACGATGTATTTCAGCAGATTAAAACCCTCTCCGGTGGAGAAAGAGGTCGCGTTTCCCTAGCTAAGTTGATGCTGACAGGCGCAAACTTTCTAATCCTGGACGAGCCCACCAACCACTTAGATATCACCTCCAAAGAGATTCTGGAACATGCCCTGGTAAATTATAGCGGAACGGTTTTATATGTATCCCATGACCGATACTTTATCAACCAAACGGCCACAAGAATCCTTGAGTTGGTACATAATACCTTTGTAAATTACATTGGTAATTACGACTATTATCTAGAAAAAAAGGACGAACTTACCGCCAAGGTGGTAAAGGATGACCCTGCTATGGCTCAATCTGTCACTTCTGAAAGCGATGCCAAAGTCTCTTGGAAACAAAACAAGGAGCAGCAGGCCCAGGAAAGGAAAAGGAAAAACGAATTAAAGAGGGTGGAGGATCGTATTTCAGAATTGGAAGAAAAATCCGATGAAATTGATGAACTTCTCTCCCAACCTGAGGTAGCAACGGATGTAGCCCGCTGCATCGAGCTTACCAACAGCAAAACGGAAATCGATACTGAACTTAGTGATCTCTACGAACGCTGGGAAGCACTGGCGGAATAAATAATTGTTTAAAAATATGCGTGTAAAAAAAGAACTGTTTACCATCATTTTCTGGGAAACAGTTCTTTTTTTCATCACTTATAAATCATGCTATAGACTAGCAAGGGCAAGCCCTACAGCAGCTTACAGGAATTCCACCTCTCCTGTCTCAATATCATACAGGGCTCCTTCGATGCGCACCGCATCCGGGTCATGCTCCGACATATTAAGACTACTTCGGATCCTCGCCATACTATTTTCAATATTTTTCAGACAGGCTTTTCTCGGATCCTTCTCAGTCTGAATCGCCATACGGATTTCCGCAATAATGCCACTAATAAAGCCGCCTTCATTTTCATCTTCCAGGGCAGCACCCACCGCACCACAATTAGAATGTCCCATGACCAAAAGTAAGGGGCACTTTAAATGGTGCACTGCATATTCAATACTTCCCATTTCATGAAAGCCAATAACATTACCTGCCACCCTGATTACAAAAAGTTCTCCAATCCCTGTATCAAAGATTTTCTCAGGGATTACCCGAGAATCCGAACAGGTCAGCACAATGGCATAGGGCACCTGCCCATGACGTGCCGTATCCAACCTCTTTTGAGGGGAAATATTTCCGGTTCCCATGACCTGGGTCAGGTATTTTGAATTACCTGATTTTAATTTGTCCAATGCTTCTTCTGCTGTCAGATACTTTTTGTTTTCCATAGGCAAATCCCTCTTAATCTTATGCTTGAGCGTCTAAAGTCTCTTTAATTGCCAAAATAAAATCCTTGCTGTTAAGCACTGTAGGATTCTCAAGGCTGGTAATCAAAGCAAGATCTTTTGTCATCTTTCCTGCCTCAATAGTATCGATAGTTGCCTTTTCCAGACGATCTGCAAATGCACAAAGTTCCGGAATCTCGTCCATCTCACCACGTTTTCTCAGAGCTCCTGTCCATGCAAAAATCGTTGCTACGGAATTAGTAGAAGTCTCCTCGCCCTTCAGGTGTTTGTAGTAATGACGCTGAACGGTACCATGAGCCGCCTCATACTCATAATATCCATGAGGAGAAACCAGGACAGAAGTCATCATAGCCAAGGAGCCGAAAGCTGATGATACCATGTCACTCATAACATCGCCATCATAGTTTTTGCAGGCCCAGATAAATCCACCCTCACTCTTCATAACACGAGCTACCGCATCATCAATCAAGGTATAGAAATAGGTAATACCTGCAGCTTCAAATTTTTCCTTATAATCCTTGTCAAATACCTCCTGGAAAATATCCTTAAAGGTATGGTCATATTTTTTAGAAATGGTATCTTTTGTGGCAAACCAAAGATCCTGTTTGGTATCTAATGCATAATTAAAACAACTTCTTGCAAAATTCTCGATGGAATCATTTAAGTTGTGCATTCCCTGTGCAACTCCAGGTCCCTGATACTCATGTACCAGAGAACGGGTCTCACTTCCATCCTCTGCGGTATAAACCAACTCTACTTTTCCCGGTCCCGGAATGATCATCTCTGTATTCTTATATACATCGCCATAGGCATGTCTTGCCAGCGTAATTGGCTTTTTCCAATTTCTTACGCAAGGCTCAATTCCCTTAACAACAATAGGGGCACGGAATACGGTACCATCCAGCATGGCTCTAATGGTTCCATTAGGACTCTTATACATTTCTTTCAAGTCGTACTCTGTCATTCTCGCTGCATTAGGAGTGATGGTAGCACATTTAACGGCAACTTTATATTTTTTGGTTGCGTTGGCAGAATCAACGGTAACCTGATCATTGGTTTCATTTCTATGCTTCAGACCAAGATCATAATACTCTGTCTTCAGATCAACATAGGGAGTGAGAAGTTCATCCTTAATCATCTGCCAGAGAATTCTGGTCATCTCATCTCCATCCATCTCTACAAGGGGAGTGGTCATCTTAATTTTTTCCATAATACTATCCTCCTAAATGCCAGTCATCGTCCGATACACACCGGACCCTGCAAGCTATCTTGAACTCTGGAAAATACGCTATGCGAATTCTCCTCATTCTGCAAGTTAAATATATATATCCATCATTTTATGAATTTATGAATAATATGTCAATATACGAGAATCCCTTTTGTAAAAAATATCTATTCGTGATATAATCAGCCATATGAGAATTTTCATAAGCACAAGGAGGATAATCTATGAATATGATAATCACAATCAGCCGTTCTGATGGAACAGGAGCAAGCATCATTGCCGAAGACCTGTCCAAGAGACTGGGGATCCCTGTCTATGACAAAGCCAGTGTGGCTCAGATACTATCAAACAACGATTATGCTTCCGAAGCTGAAGTCATTAAAAAATTAGCCGATGAACCCTGTGTAATTCTGGGACGCTGTGCATCGGATATTTTAAAAGACCGCTCAAATATTTTCAATATTCTGGTGTGCGCCGATAAGGAAGATCGCATCCAACGAATTATGAAAAAGGATCATCTGGACTATGAGCATGCAAAAGCTCATATTGAAAAAACAGATGCGATTCGCCAGGAATACTATTATACACATACAGGAAAAACCTGGGGTGATGTCAATGAATATCATATGATTCTTGACACTTCCCGTTATGGAATAAAGAATTCTACAGAAATTGTTATGAAATATTTTGAGCGTGCCGGATATATTTAATCCGACACGCTCATTGCATCCGCATCAACTACTGTCTTTGTTGGGCAAGACAGTTCAATATGAGATTAAGTGCAGCAGTTGCCGACTGCTGCCTTATTTTTGTCCGATCTCCGGAAAAACGATACCCCATGACCTTGTTTTCTCCATTGACACAACAGCCCATATAAACAAGACCTACTGGTTTCTCACTGCTTCCTCCTCCGGGGCCTGCAATTCCCGTCACTGAAATACAAACATTGGTGCCGGTTTTACTCCAGCCTCCCAGGGACATTTCTCCTGCTGTCTCCCAGCTAACCGCTCCCAAAGTATCCAGAGTTTCCTTCTTCACACCTAAATAACGCATTTTCGCCTCATTAGAGTAAGTAACCAGCCCCTGCATCAAAACCTCAGAAGCACCGGGAACATTGCAAATTCTCGAAGCGATCATTCCGCCGGTACAGGATTCTGCAGTTGTCAGGGTATAGCCCCATTTCTTAAGTTCTCTTACCACTTCTTCTTCCAGTGATACAATATCAGCCTCAAAGCACATATGCGCCTTCCTCCTACTTTTGCATAGAAATCACATTGCGGTTTTTCACAAGGTAGTCCACAAGTGAAATAACAGTCAAAGCCACAGATACCCAGATCAATACCTGCTCCAGCATATGTACTGCGGATCCGCCAAAGTTGGCAATCAATAGAATCACGGTAATCATCTGGCATACGGTCTTTATCTTACCCCAATAGCTGGCTGCGATCACAACATGATTATCCGAAGCAATCAAACGAAAACCGCTGATTATAAATTCTCTGGCAATAATCAAAAGAACTGCAATGCAGGGAAAACGATCCAACTCCATCAAACAGATCATGGCTGAGCACACCAAAAGCTTGTCTGCCAGAGGATCCATAAATTTCCCAAAATCTGTAATCAGATGGTCTCTTCTGGCAATATAACCATCCAAGGTATCTGTGATACTTGCCACCACGAAAATTGCAAGAGCAATCCATTTTGTAGCATCACCGATCACAGGAATCAACATAAACACAACAAAAAAAGGAATCAAGACCACGCGGAACATGGTCAGCTTATTCGGTAAATTCATCTGCCACCTCTCCTATCAGATCATACTCAAGTGCACCAGTTACATGAACATTGACAAAATCTCCCGTCATAAGGGAAATACCTGTATTAACAAAGATATAGCCATCAACTCCTGGAGCATCAGCATAGGTTCTTCCTACATAGGCATTTTCATCAGCTACCTTGCCTTCAATAAAGGTCAAAAGCTCTCTGCCAATATGTTCATCTCCCTTTTCCAGGGAGATATCCTGCTGCAATTCCATAATATCTGCCTGTCGGCTTTTCTTTATCTCTTCCTCTACCTGACCTGGCATAGAAGCCGCCGGTGTTCCTTCCTCTGGAGAATAGGTAAAGACGCCCAGGCGGTCAAAACGCATATCTTCCACAAATTGCATCAACTCTTCATGGTCTTCTTCTGTTTCCCCTGGGAATCCAGTGATCAAAGTTGTACGAAGAACGATATCTGGAATCTCCTGTCTAAGATTGCTGATTATTCTCTCAAGATCCGATCTTGTGGTTCTCCGATTCATTCTTTTAAGAATACGATCACTACAATGCTGAATGGGAAGATCAATATAATGACAGACTTTCTTCTCTGTCTTAATAGTTTCAATCAGTTCCGGATAAATCTCTTCCGGATAACAATACTGCAAGCGAATCCATACGATTCCCTGTATCTTGGCAAGAGCTTTCAAAAGTTCATGGAGCATTTTCTTTCCATAGAGATCCACACCATAGAGAGTAGTCTCCTGAGCCACCAAAATCAGCTCCTTTACTCCCTGTTTTGCAAAGGATTCTGCTGTAGCAATCAGACGTTCCATAGGAACACTTCTGTACTTGCCTCGAATCTGAGGAATGATGCAATAGGTACAATTCTTCTCACAACCCTCAGCAATTTTCAAATATTCATAAGACCCCCCAGTAGTGACGATACGTTCTGCACCGGTATCGGGCAGCTCGTCAATACCCTCAAAGGAGGTATATTTGCTGCCAGCAAGAACAGCATTGACTGCCTCAATAATATTCCCATAACTTCCGGTACCTAAAACGGCATCTACTTCTGGAATTTCCTGTAAAATCTCTTCCTTATATCTCTGGGCTAGACATCCCGTTACGATCAAAGCTTTGATTTTTCCTTCCAAACGGTAGCGTCCCATCTCAATAATGGTATTAATACTCTCTTCTTTGGCATCATTGATAAAACAGCAGGTATTTACCACAATAATATCTGCTTCCGTCTCATCATCAGTCATTTCATAGCCATTCTGCCGAAGAATACCAAGCATTTCCTCTGAATCTACAAGATTCTTGTCGCATCCAAGCGAAACAAAAAGAATCTTCATAAAACTCTACTTCCTCCTAATTATATAGATATATAGAAAATGCTGCATGTTTTATGATCCATGCAGCAGTACAAGGTTTTCTTACTCCTCTGTGCTTTCCTCATTCTCTTCAAGTGCGGAATTCTCTGTCATTTCAAGAGTCTCTTCCTCTTCTTCAAAAGCATCTTCGGGAAGGATCTTTACTTTTCCCTCATAAATCTCTTCAACTGCCATAGATAATGGTTTCTTACCATCTGCCTTTACAAAAGGCTCTGCACCACCGATGATCTGTCTCGCTCTCTTGCTGGTAGCAAGTACTACGGAATAACGGCTGTTAACAATTGGCGCCTCATCAGTCTCTGAATCACTGTTGATAACGGTCATAAGTTCTGAATAACTTGGATGCATCATAATAGATCATTCTCCTTTCAATTGTCCTCTTCAAATTACTATATCTTGTCTCTTCTATAACTGAGTAAATTGTTCTTTAATACTTTCTGCAAATTCCCTTGTGGAATCAATACGCCAATGAGCCCCCTGAATAATCTTGTGAAGTTCTTCTGCGCACTCTTTCTCCTGTCCCGTCTCATTCACCAGGATATAATCATAATCCTGCATACGCTGGGATTCTGCTTTCGCCTGAAGAAGCCTTGCTTCTACCGTCTCCTTGGCTTCTGTTCCTCTATCTGTCAGTCTTCTTCTTAACTCTTCTACGGAAGGAGCTGTCACGAAGACCAATACAACATCCGGATACTTTTCTTTTACCTTAAGGGCACCCTGCATTTCAATCTCAAGAATTACATCTTTCCCAGCTTCCATCTGTTCAAGAACATACTCCTTAGGGGTTCCATAATAATTCTCTACATACTGAGCATACTCAATGAAAGCATCCTCTTCAATCATCTTCTGAAACTCGTCCACTGTCTTGAAGAAATAGCTGACTCCGTCAACCTCGCCTTCTCTCGGCTGCCTTGTGGTGGCCGATACAGAGAGAGCATAATTATTATGATTTTCCAAAAGCAATTTCATCAAAGTACCCTTGCCTGCTCCGGAAAATCCCGACACAACAACAAGTACGC
Organism: Lachnospiraceae bacterium; assembly: GCA_963594675.1. Classification (GTDB taxonomy): domain Bacteria; phylum Bacillota; class Clostridia; order Lachnospirales; family Lachnospiraceae; genus Ruminococcus_G. The sequence continues at coordinate 3,545 of CAVBGA010000138.1, read as the reverse complement.
CTTTACGCTTCATTGTCATCCCCCTTATCATCGTGAAAAACATCTGTGTTCACTCTTCGATTAATGGTATCCGCCTGTAAACCGGAAAGAATCACAAAGTCTTCCTCCGTAATAATCACGGATCGAGTTCTTCGACCCAGCGTAGCATCAATACAATTGCCATTTTCCTTGGCATTCTGCACCATTCTCTTTATGGGCGCCGCTTCAGGACTTACCACTGCTACAATCTTATCTGCATTTACAGAATTTCCCAATCCGATATTCACCATTCTAGCCAAATCGTAAACCGCCTATTCTATATTCTGAATTTGCTCTCGAACTTTTTCTATCTCAGTCTTAAGCTCGATTGCCGCATTGGACGTGGTCATATCATTCGCCTTAGAAAGTATGGTATTTGCTTCTCGATTCATCTCCTGAGCAATAAAATCAAGTTTTCTTCCCACACCGGCACCTGACGCAAGTTCCTGACGCATGTTAATAATATGGCTCCTCAGTCTTACCGTCTCTTCATCTGTAGCAATCTTATCTGCAAAAATAACAACTTCCGCTGCAATTCTTGATTCTTCAATCCTGGTATCTTCCAGAATCTCCTGCATCTTCTTTTCCAGCTTCTCCCGGTACTCAGACACAATAGAGGGGGCTCTTGACTCCACCTCATCCACCTTTGCTTCCATCAGCTCCAGCTTCTCCATAATGTCGTTTTTTAGGTGATCGCCTTCTTTTTCCCTAGAAAGCACAAAAGCTTCCGCAGCTTCCTTTACTACAGGCTCCAATACTTCCCAGACCTTATCTTCGTCCACCGGTCTCTCTTCCATGGTAAGCACTTCGGGAAATCTGGCCAAAGCCGGAGCAGAAATCCCATTTTCCAGTCCAAAGGTCTCACTCATCTGCTTCATATATTGCAGATACTGTCCGGCAAGATCCTCACTATATTTTAAAGTAACTCTGTTCTCTACAAAACTTTCATAGGTGATAAATACATCCACCTTACCACGCAGCATATACGACTTTAAAAGATTCCGCAGTCTCGGTTCGAACATGCCCATTTTCTTAGGCATCTTGAAATTAAAATCAAGATATCTATGATTCACAGACTTCATCTCCGCTGTGAATCTACACTGTTCGTTCTGAAACTCTGCGCGGCCGAATCCTGTCATACTCTTAATCATAACAATACTATCCTTTTTAGTCTGACCACAAATTTACACTTCATTATAGTTCATAAGAAATGGCAAGTCAAATATTTTTCCCATTCCCTTCTTATAATTCTATTAAAAATAGGTATGTTCCCTGTTCAAATCCTTTTTTTCTGCTATAATAGATTAGATCGTTAGAAAGGAGTTATTATGGCTTTTGATGGAATCACCATTGCTCATATCGTATCAGAGTTAAACCATACCATTGTGGGCGGCAAAATCAATAAAATTGCCCAACCCGAAGGGGATGAGCTTCTGATCACCGTAAAAAACCAACGAACGCAGTATCGTTTGCTTTTGTCGGCCAGTGCCTCCCTCCCTCTGATCTATCTTACTGAAAATAACAAACCCAGTCCTTTGACGGCGCCTAATTTTTGCATGTTGCTTCGCAAGCATATTGGAAGTGCAAGAATTCTATCGGTTACGCAGCCGGCTATGGAGCGCGTCATTCAGATCCGTTTGGAGCATTTAAACGAACTGGGGGATGTTTGCAGAAAATATCTGATGATTGAAATCATGGGAAAACACAGTAATATTATTTTCTGCGATGAAGATTTGAAAATTTTAGACAGTATTAAGCATGTTTCCTCTCATATGAGTTCTGTCAGGGAGGTACTTCCCGGCAGGGATTATTTTATTCCGGAGACTCAGGAAAAGGAAAATCCCCTAACCATTACCCAGGAAACTTTTTTTGAGAAGGTTCTTGGAAAACCTTTTCCTATTTTTAAGGCAATTTATTCTTCTCTCACTGGGATCAGTCCCTTGATTGCTGAGGAAATCTGCCATAGAGCCAGCATCGACGGTGGAATGGCAACAGATAGCTTAAAGGATATAGAAAAAATTCACCTTTTCCATACCTTTCGTCTTATGATGGATGACATTGAAAATGAAAACTTTTCTGCATCTATTATATTTAAGGGCAAGGAGCCAGTAGAGTTCGCCAGTATGGAATTGACTATGTATCATGATTTGCGAAAAGAAGACTTCTCTTCTGTCAGCAAGATGTTGGAATACTATTATCGCACTAAGAGTATTGTCACACGCATTCGCCAAAAATCTGCGGAGCTAAGGAAAGTTACCACTACCGCCTTAGAGCGAAGCAATCGCAAGCTGCTCCTTCAGAGAAAACAAATGAAGGATACGGAAAAGAAAGAGAAATATCGCATTTATGGAGAGTTGATCAATACCTATGGCTACACTGCCGAGCCTGGCAGCAAGTCATTTAAGGCCATTAACTATTATAACGGTGAAGAAGTTACCGTGCCCTTAGATCCTACTATGACTCTGTCCGAAAACGCCAACAAATATTTCGACCGATATAACAAATTAAAAAGAACAGGCGACGCTCTGCAGGGGCAGTTGGAAGAAACACAAAATGAAATTGCCCAGCTGGAATCCATTATGACTGCTTTGGACATTGCCATGGCTGAAGAAGATTTGGTGCAGCTGAAACAGGAACTTACAGATTTTGGCTATATCAAAAGGAAAGGCCCCAGAGGAAAACAGGCCAAGGTTACATCCAAGCCCTTCCACTATCTTTCCTCCGACGGATTTGATATCTATGTAGGGAAAAATAATTATCAAAATGAAGAGGTTACCTTTAAAATTGCCAATGGCGGGGACTGGTGGTTCCATGCCAAGGGGCGTCCGGGATCCCATGTAATTGTACGAACAGGTGGACGAGAGTTGCCTGACCGGGTCTATGAAGAAGCCGGACAATTGGCTGCTTACTATTCTAGCGGCAAAGATGCTCCAAAAGTGGAGATAGATTATACCCAAAGAAAAAATCTACGTAAAGCCAATGGTGGAGCTCCTGGATTTGTCATCTATCATACGAATTATTCTATGATGGCAACACCAGATATTTCCTCCTTGCAACTGGCAGACAAATGAAAGAGGGCCTAATTCTTTGAGCAGTAGAAAAAATAAAAAGCCTCTAAAAGGGCTAAATCATTTAGAAAATTTAAAGAATTTCAAAAATATAAAAAATTTCAAAACCCATAGGAAGAAGCAAGAAAAAAAAGAGGAAAAGCCAGTACGATCCAACCTTCCTCCCATGGAAGTTGAGGATGTGGATACCTATCTAAGACAGGGTCTGAACAAGGCTCTGGTACGAGATCGTATGGAAAAAGGATATGCCAATACTCCGGTAGATCCTCCTTCTAAAACCACAAAAGAAATTATTCTAAGCAATGTCTTTACCTATTTTAACTTTATTTTTATCGTCATTGCTATCCTCCTGCTAATTGCCAGATCCTTTCGAGATTTGACTTTTCTTCCTGTGATCATCCTGAACACCTTAATCGGTATTGTTCAGGAAATCCGATCCAAAAAGACCTTGGATAAGTT
>CAVBGA010000137.1:0-2005 GCA_963594675.1 Lachnospiraceae bacterium | reverse complement strand
TAATAGGATACTCAAAAGTTGAAGTCCTTTTGTTTTCATCAACGTCTCCTTTTCCCTTTGTTTTTAGTTACGCTCATATTACCATTATTATTTCGATTTTTCTATAAAAAAAAGATTTTTTACAGAAATTTCACTCATTTCACAGTGTTTTTTACACAAGATATTTTTCTACAATCAGTTTTCCTTTTTTCCATCTTAAGGTAATAGCTCCCGTATCCTTTGTCACCAGAACCTCCGTCCCTTCTTTCTTCAATCGTTCTAATGTTTCCCCTGAAGGATGGCCATATCGATTATTTTCACTGCAGGAAATAAGTCCCAAGATAGGAGACGCCTGTTTGAGAAAGTTTTCACTTGAGGAAGATTTGCTGCCATGATGCCCTACTTTCAAGACATCACAATCCAAATCCTCCCCTAAAATTTTTTCTTCCCCATCAAAATTCAAATCTCCTGTTAAAAGAAGACTTAACTCTTTATATTTTACTTTCATTGTTAAGGAGCCACCATTTTCATCCTCCTCATAATCCTCTAGGTCAGGATGCAATACATAAAATTCCGTCTCCCCATCCTTGATCCTGTCTCCTTTTTCCAGGAAGAAGACAGGAATACCTGCTTTCCTTGCCGCTGCCGCCAAGCCTTTGCTGTCGCATTTCCTCATCCAGACAGGAAGAAATATCTTCTTAATTTTGATGGAAAGTCGATTCTTTGCTGCCATTTCCAGCATTTCCAAAATTCCATTGACATGATCATCATCTCCATGGGTAAGGAAAATTCCATCCATCTTTCTAATTCCCTGATATTTCAGGTAGGGAATAATTCGATATTTTCCCACCTCAGACACACTGCTGCTGCCCCCATCCAAAAGGTAATGATGTCCTGATGCAGTAGAAATTACCATAGAATCTCCCTGCCCCACATCCAACATGGTAAAAGAAAAGCCTGTAGGCAAGGGAAAAGCAAGAAAGAGCATAGCAAAAAAGAAGGGAAGAAGCCTTAGCAAATGAAACTTTTCTTTTTTGAAAACCTTTCCCTTTTTTATCTCTCTTTTTTTATGTTTCCATCTTCGATAACGCCAAAACAAGCAAAGCCCCAGTATCAGAAAATAGGCCAGAAACTGCCACTTTCTTGGCCGTCCCAATACCAAACTATGAAGGGCAATTTCAATAATAAATTTGTGATCAGATCATAAAATTGCAAAACTAAATGCCCCGGAAGAATTGCTATAACAGCAAAAAACAAGGAAAAATGGCCAATAAGTAGCCCCACAAGCCCACTAATCAACACAATAGGAAGCAGGGGTACCGCAAAAAGATTAACAGGAATAGAAAAAAGAGGAATTTCATAATAGGTCCAGGCCAGCAAGGGCAGCTGTATTAGAAAAATAGCAAAGGGCAATTGGAAATATTGGGGAAAGTCCTCCAGCAAAGGTAAAATAGCCCCAATTGCTGTTACCGCTCCAAAAGAAAGAAGAAAACTACTTTCATACAAATAACCTGGCTGCTCCATAAGAAGAAGAATCGCTGCCAAAGCCATTCCTGAAAGCAAATCATAGCTTCGTCCCAGAAAAATGGCTCCAATATAGACACAAAACATAATAATCGCCCGCATGGTAGAAATTCCATTGCCCGTCAATATACCATAGAGAATCAAAAAACATCCTGCGATTCCCCCTGACAGCTTCCGTCCAAGTCCCGTCTTATTTAAAAGCCGAAACAAACCCATGCCTAAAATTCCCAGATGGGTTCCACTAATGCTTAAAAGATGAATGATACCACTCATGCGGTAGTTTTCCTTCACCTCATCCTCCACATCCGACTTATCTCCTAATAAGATGGCCGAAAAAAGTGATGCTTGTTCCGAATCTATCCTGGCCAGCTGTTTTTTTTCATACTCTTTAAAACGATAGAGCCCATCCCTAAGCTTATCTATTTTTTGATTTTCCACCTTGATACTTATAGCTTCTGCTAAAAGATCGATACCTTCCCGTTGAAAATACACTGCTGTATCA
>CAVBGA010000136.1:0-2692 GCA_963594675.1 Lachnospiraceae bacterium | reverse complement strand
AGTTGGTAGAGCACTTGACTTTTAATCAAGTTGTCCGGGGTTCGAATCCCCGATGCCTCAGTTGTAAAGCAGTGTCATTAGGCACTGCTTTTTCTTGCCATGAATTTAAATAAGAGTAAAATAATGGTGAAAATATCATAATATATGAACTTGATAGAAAGGAATGTGAAAAAGAAAAAATGCTGGTAATTGTTGTCATAAAACAAATTATGATATCGTTTCTTCTTATGGTTACAGGTGCGGTTAGTTATAAGGGAAAAATATTATCATCTGAAAATGGAAAGGCAGTTTCTAATTTTATATTAACGTTTGTTTCACCGGCATTGATTCTTGATGCATGCCAGATTAGTTATAGCAGGGAATTATTTACCAATTTAGTATGGGCATTTGGATTGTCTATAGTCACCTATATAGTTTCTATCCTTTTTTCACAGATTTTATTTAGAAAAAACAAAAGAGATTATAATATTGAAAGGTTTTCCACAGTTTACACAAATTGTGGCTTTATAGGGATTCCCCTTGTGCAGGCTTTATATGGGGCAGAAGGTGTTCTATATATGACAAGCTATATTGCAGTATTTAATATACTCTTATGGACACACGGTGTAATTTGTATGTCCGAGAAAATGGATAAAAAACAGTTGATATCTATAGCAAAATCACCAACGATTTATGCCATTATTATTGGAATAACGAGTTTTTGTTTGCAAATCCAGTATCCGGAGGTTATTGCTAAAACATTGGAATACATTGCTTCGTTGAATACACCATTAGCCATGATCGTTGCTGGTATTTCGGTTATGCAGTCGGATATCATAGGAGCATTAAAAAATAAAAGAGTTTATATGTATTCTTTTTTGAAAATGCTATTAATACCTTTCATAACCATGTTGATATTAAAGCTATTTCCAGTATCAGAGGCTTTAAAGGTGATTATAACCATTGCAGCAAGTTGTCCGGTAGGTGCTTCGGTTATTATGTTTGCGATTCGTTATCATAAAAATGAAGAGTATGGAGCAGAATTATTTGCTGTAACTACCGTATTTTCTTTTGCAACAATGCCATTTCTTATTGCTTTGTGCACAATGTAAAATAGAATGATGACGTGAAGAGGGGGCTTCAAAAGGTATTTTGTCTCCAACTTCAGAGATAGGTATTTCATAAGGAGGATGAATTATGACAGGGCTTAGTACATTATGTTATATAGAGAAGGATGAGAAATATCTTATGCTTCATCGTACAATGAAAAAGAATGATATTAACAAAGATAAATGGATTGGGGTAGGTGGCCATTTTGAGGCTGAGGAGAGTCCTGATGAATGCCTATTGAGAGAGGTTAAGGAAGAAACAGGATATACCTTGACCTCATATCGTTTTCGAGGAATTGTAACTTTTGTCTCTGGAGATGGAGTTACTGAGTATATGCATCTTTTTACAGCTGATGGATTTGAGGGAGAGCAAATTGCATGTGATGAGGGAGAATTGGAATGGGTTGAGAAAATAAGGATTAAAGATCTCAATCTTTGGGAAGGTGATAAGATTTTCTTACAGTTACTTAGTGAGGATGGTTCTTTCTTTTCTTTAAAATTAACCTATGATGGGAAAGAAAATCTTGAGTCAGCAGTATTAAATGGAAAAAAGATTAAGTGAAAATTGGTAAGCTGAATAAATAACTTAAAAACTTAAGTGATAGAAATAAAGATCTGAAGAAAATTCAAAATTTGACTTGACTTATATAAGAACATATGATAGTCTACATTAGTATCACGCCGAAGACAGTGGGTGCTCGTAAGAGCGTAAAGAGTGATTCACCCGCCGAGGAGAGATTTTTCTTATTTATTTTATGAGATTATTATTCCTCTCTGTCTTCAAGCAGAGAGGATTTTTTTTGCGCGAGCAATGAGTCAAACGATCGTGCTTACATGGACATTTGGCAAAGGCCGCGATAACTCAGGAAACACGCCTTGCGAGTTTCTTGCAGTTTGTCCGTCTATCGGAATCCTATCGAAAGCGTGTACAAATAAAATAAGGAGGTGTACCGTTTTTATGGCAAAGGTAGAACAGAAGCAGCCCATCGTTGCAGAGATTTCAGAAAGTATTAAAGATGCGCAGGCCGTTGTACTTGTAAACTACAGTGGTATCACAGTAGAGCAGGATACACAGCTTCGTAAAGCGCTTAGAGAGAACGATGTTCAGTATAAAGTATATAAAAATACTATGATGAACTTCGCTTTCAAAGATACAGAATTTGAAAGCCTTTCCGAGTATCTTCACGGAACAAACGCTATCGCTATTTCAAAAACAGATGCAACTGCTCCGGCAAGACTGCTCTCAAAATTCGCAAAAACTTGTCCGGCTCTGGAGCTGGTAGCAGGTGTTGTAGAGGGTCAGTTCAATGACGCTGCAGGAATCCAGGCACTGTCAGAGGTTCCGTCAAGAGACGAACTTCTCGGAAAACTTCTTGGAAGTATCCAGTCTCCGATTACCAACTTCGCTCGTGTGCTTAATCAGATCGCTGAAGCTCAGGGTGGAGCAGCAGAGACAGAAGCTGAGGCTTAATCAGCTTTTCTTATTCGAATTAAATTAAAATAATAATGGAGGAAAATATAATGGCAAAATTGACAACAGCTGAGTTTATTGAAGCTATCAAAGAGTTATCTGTATTAGAGTTAAATGATCTTGTAAAAGCTTG
>CAVBGA010000135.1:0-3257 GCA_963594675.1 Lachnospiraceae bacterium | reverse complement strand
TATTCATTTTAGTGCCGCCTACCATACATGCATTATGAAGCACACATGCTAAAGCGCGACGCTCTGCTTTGTTGAGCCTTTCATTTGTACCGAGATGTTCGATTGCTACTAGATCAACCATGGGACGGAAAGGTTCAATCAGATCATCTGCAAGATTAAATGGGTTAAGCTGACTGTTATGATGAATCCCAAATGCTGGATGAGCTCCTACAGATACAATCCCCCTTGCAATCGCACTTCTTACAACTGCATATCCATAATTTAATCTGCTGTTGACAGGATCATCACTGCGTCGGTTAAGACCTTCGTGGTAATTGGCAAAATATTCTTTGGCTGCGCCAGCTTCCTGAGAGTCCACATTATCAAAGCTGATTTTATTTAAGTAGGATGAAACTTTTTCAGAACCATCACGGCCCATTATGGACAATGCTCTTGACTGGTTGCTTATCTTTTGCTTAATAATCTGTAGCCATAGTTCTAAATATTTTTCTGCAGTTAATTCTACTTGCTTATGTATCAGCTTTGATTGTCTTGCATTCCCTTCAAACGGAAGTACCAATGCTGTTGGAAGATATTTTTGATCAAGTGTCATAATAGCAGTTTTATTTTGGCTGAGTATTGATAGATCCATTGTGGAAAGTCTGATGTCCGGGCCAATCATCGTAATCTGCACAATATCTTCTATTGGGATGGAAAGAATACCGTCTTCTTCTGTTATTTCTAACTGGCCACTTTTTATATGAAGCTCTGCCGGATGTGAAATTTCTATTGTTCGAAATGCCATGATTATTCACCGTTTCATTTAATTTTATCGATTCTTCAAGCAAAATATTTTTCTTTCCTAGTGCATGTCCTCGATTCTGTTAAATCTATTAAAGCCTTGCGCTTGTAACCTTAATAAGTGCAACCTATTCGCTACCTATTTATCTTTAATTATTATACATCATGTACGTACCAAATCCAAAAAAGATTCCAGAAAATATCGTTGACTTTTTTCTTGTCAGCACTTAACATATGAGAGGTAAATGATGATGTCATTTATTCAAGAAATATAACTTAATATGCGAAAACAAGGGGAGCTTGCCTTGCAGGCTGAGAGGAAGTTGACTTCGACCCATTACCTGATTTGGATAATGCCAACGTAGGGAATCATTATGAAGCCTTGAAATTATATATACAAAATTATGCAGGACATAATGAATGTTGCCGAGTGAAATAAACGCCTCCTTGTTTTTCCAAAAGTAAGGGGGATTTTTTTATGTCAAAATTTTTAGTCACTGCCGAAGGAGGACTTACCACAGCAGGCTATGCGCTTTGCATTGTTGCCGCTATCGTTCTTTTCCTTCTGGCTATTAGCTTTGCCGGTAAGGCTTCTAAAAGCAATAAGTTCACCACCAAGCAGCTGGTGTTCTGTGCCATGGGTCTGGCTCTGGCTTACGTTACTTCCTATATTAAATTGCTGACCCTGCCTTGGGGAGGCAGTATCACACTTTGCAGCATGCTCTTTATAGTTCTCATTGCTAACTGGTATGGAGTAAAAACTGGTATTCTCACTGGTCTTACCTACGGAATTTTCCAGTTTATTCAGGAACCTTATGTGCTCTCCTTCTTTCAGGTCTGCTGTGATTATATCCTAGCTTTTGCTGCTCTTGGTGTTGCAGGATTTTTTGCTAAAAAAAATTATGGGCTATTGAAGGGCTATATTTTTGCTGTATTGGCCAGAGGTGTCTTCCACTCTCTCGGTGGATATCTTTACTGGATGGATTATATGCCGGAAAATTTTCCAAAATCCTTGACCGCTGTTTATCCCATTGTCTACAACTACAGCTACCTGCTGGCAGAGGCTGTGATCACATTGATTATTATCTCAATCCCAGCTATGGCGAAGGCAATTACCCAAATTAAGAAGATTGCTACAGAATAAAATTGTTAGCATGCTATCCTATGCTACGACTATATAAATAGGAGACTTTTTCCCTATACACTGGCAAAAGTCCTTGACAAAAATGCACTGAGATTATAAAGTAAACTCATAATGTTTATATAAATCGTTGATGAGGACAGTAGCTTTTTTCAGGTTGCAGAGAGAAGTCGGTGGCTGCGAGACTTTACCAGAGAATTTTGTGAAAACCACCTCGGAGAGATCCTTAATCGGATACGCTGATCACGTAATGATCTAAGAAAGTGGTCGATACTGTTTTACAGTTCGGCAATTTGGGTGGAACCGCGAATTATCGTCCCAATTCATTTATCAGATGAATTGGGACGTTTTTTATGCCAACGTATGCAGAAGAATAAACATTTATAATTTTTTCAAGAAAAGGAGAACAAGACATGGAGAGAGAAGAATTTTTAGGTCTTTACCGCCATTCCTTGGCACACATTCTTGCCAAAGCCGTTATCGAAATCTATGGCAAGGATGTTCAGTATGCCATCGGACCCCAAATTGATGATGGAGCTTATTACGATTTCGTACTTCCCGAGGGAAAAACCATTGGCGAAAGCGATTATAAAGCCATCGAAAATAAAATGCGTGAAATCATCAAACGCCGTGAAGACTGGACCAGAAAGGTAATCACCAAAGAGGAAGGCCTTGCTCTTTTCAAGGATCAGAAGTATAAAATGGAGTTGATTCAGGATCTGCCGGAAGATGAGACCATCACCATTTATTATACTGGTGACGATTATGTGGATCTTTGCCGTGGACCTCATGTTGAAAATTCTCAGGAACTTATGAATGTTGCTTACAAAGTACACTCATGTTCTATGGCTTACTGGCGAGGCGATGCAAAACGTGATCAGATGCAGCGTGTATATTTTTATGCATTCCCCAGCAAAGATGAGTTAAAAGCTCATATTAAACTGATTCAGGAAGCAAGGGAAAGAGACCACAAAAAAATCGGTGCTCAGCTGGAGCTCTTTATGTTCGATGAAACTGCTCCCGGAATGCCCTACTGGCTTCCCCGTGGATGGCAGATGTATCAAACCCTTATGACATATTCTCGTGGCATTCAGAAGGCTCACGGTTATACAGAAATTGCTGCACCATTGATTAACAATAAAAAGCTTTGGCTGATTAGTGGACACTGGGCACACTATCTGAACAATATGTTCATCGTTCCTGGACTGGAAGGTTATATGAAAGCTGACGGCAATCTGGATGATGTAGCGGAAAGCTTGGATGAAGATGCTGACTCCATTCAAGTTCCTTTGGGCATGGGCACTCCGGTTTATAATCGTGAAAGCATCAATACCAT
>CAVBGA010000134.1:0-2510 GCA_963594675.1 Lachnospiraceae bacterium | reverse complement strand
ATGATTGTCATGTGTGGAATTCTGATAGTTGTATAAAAGTCGGGAAAAAATGGTATGATACCTACTGGGAGTGGTAAGATTGTCAGTATAGAAGTTCTTGTGCTATATAGCAGTGGGGACGCGTTGTTAGCTGAAAACTATGGCATCATGTTTCCTATGGAGCATCTTGCTAGCAGTCGCTACTCTGATATATAATAAAACTTGGAAAATTAATGGAAAATAGGGAGGCTATTTATAATGAGTATGAAAATCGGTATCATGGGTTACGGTAACCTGGGTCGCGGTGTGGAAGTTGCTGTAGCAGCGAATCCGGATATGGAATTGGCTGCTGTATTTACCAGAAGAGATCCTTCTGCTTTGACCATCAAAAGTGATGCAGCCGTGGTAAATGTGAGTCAGATCGCTGACTGGGCTGATAAGATTGATGTATTGATCGTATGTGGTGGTAGTGCAACAGATCTTCCTCAGCAGACACCGGAGTATGCAAAGCTTTTTAACGTTATTGATAGCTTTGATACCCATGCAAGAATTCCGGAGCATTTTGCCAATGTTGACGCAGCAGCTAAGGCTGCAGGTAAGACAGCATTGATTTCTTGCGGATGGGATCCCGGTATGTTTTCACTGAACAGATTGTATGCTAATTGTATTCTTCCAGAGGGAAATGATTATACTTTCTGGGGACGTGGAGTAAGTCAGGGACATTCTGATGCGATTCGTCGTATTGAGGGTGTAAAGGATGCCAGACAGTATACAGTTCCTGTAGAATCAGCACTTGAAGCTGTTCGTGCTGGAAAAGATCCTGAATTGACCATCAGAGAAAAACATACCAGAGAGTGCTATGTAGTTCTTGAAGACGGAGCAGATGCTGCAAAAGTGGAAAATGAGATTAAAAGCATGCCGAATTATTTCTCTGATTATGATACAACAGTACATTTTATTTCAGAGGAAGAATTACAGAGAGACCATGCAAGATTGCCTCATGGCGGATTTGTTCTTCGTACTGGCAAGACAGGATGGAATAAAGAAAATAGTCATATTATCGAGTATAGCTTGAAGTTGGATTCTAATCCAGAATTCACAGCCAGTGTAATTGCAGCTTATGCAAGAGCTGTATATCGCATGAATCAGGAAGGACAGACGGGATGCAAGACTGTATTTGATGTAGCACCGGCTTACCTGAGTCCTAAGAGTGGTGAAGAATTGAGAGCACATCTTCTGTAAGAAATCTTACAAGTAAGTTTTGATATAATTGGGTTAGTTGTATAAACTTCCGTCTTGCAACAACGTAGATGAGCCCCCCAGAAAAAGACCATTGCGTCATGCTTTCTTAAGACGCAGCAGGCTAGCTTCAAGAATAAGTATCTGAGCTGCGTAGCAGTGAATCGATACTTATTCTTGAAAATAAGCGCCTGCAAGACGCAAGAAACATAGCGGTCTTTTTCTGGGGGGCTCATCAGGTGTTATGTTATTAGGCGTTCCGCCCTTGCTATATAGTGCCGAAAAGAAGCTTTCTGTGGTATGATAGTAAAGACAATATTCTGACATCCCCAGGTCCTGCGCTTGCATTTCCTCAGGGATGTACGATAAAGAAAGGGGCATTTTTGATGGGAAAATCATCAGAAAATACACCAGATATTACACAAAAAAAATATATATGTACAGCTCTTCTGGCTCATGTAGATGCGGGAAAGACTACATTAGCAGAGAGCATTTTATATGAGAGCGGTATTCTCCGGGAGACAGGACGCGTGGATCACGGCGATGCTTTTTTGGACACCTATTCTTTAGAACGGGAAAGAGGAATTACCATTTTTTCAAAACAGGCTATATTTTCATTAGGTAACACCCAGGTGACCCTCCTGGATACTCCGGGGCATGTGGATTTTTCGACCGAAATGGAACGAACTTTGCAGGTTTTGGATTGTGCCATCCTGGTGATTAGCGGGGCGGCTGGAGTTCAGGGTCATACTTTGACCCTATGGAAACTGTTAAAGGAATATAAGATTCCCACCTTCCTTTTCATTAATAAAATGGATCAGCCGGGTACTGACAAGGATGCGCTGCTAACCAATCTGCAGCATCGCTTGGATATGAATTGCTTGGATTTTACCGGTGATCTAATGGCAGAGGAAATGCAGGAAAATCTGGCTATGGGAGATGAGGCACTTATGGAGCGTTATCTGGAAGGCGAGATAATCCATGACAATGACATTGCCAGATTGATTCGGGAGAGAAAGATTTTCCCCTGTTTCTTTGGATCGGCCTTGAAAGATGAAGGGGTTGATCATCTTTTAGAAGGCATTTCCCGATTTGTGGAAATGCCGAATTCCCCTGAGGAGTTTGGTGCGCGTGTTTTTAAAATTAATAGAGATGCCCAGGGCAATCGCTTAACTCATATGAAAATCACCGGAGGAAGTCTTAAGGTGAAAAGCAGTATGGGAGAAAATGGGGATAAAGTTGATCAGATTCGTTTGTATTCTGGGGATCGTTTTGTCTTGGCAAATGAGGTG
>CAVBGA010000133.1:0-17900 GCA_963594675.1 Lachnospiraceae bacterium | reverse complement strand
GTGGTATTGTGATGCTTCAAAACTTTACAGAGGATATAGCGGAGCCAGGACGGCAATTGCAGCTGCTTCGTGAGCCGGACAACATCCATGATCGTTGGGCAACAAGAGTATGTACCTTGTCAGGAACTATGTTGGGATATTTGCCCTCAGGAAAGAATCAATCTCTTGCCCGCTTAATGGACGCTGGGAAGAAGATTACGGTGTTCGTGGACGAAGAATTTGATGCTTCTAAAAAAAATCCGGAGTATACTGCCAGGGAAGATGACAGATTGCCCATTGCTCTGTACATGGATGTGCAATTGCCGTAACCAGCCATGTTACATAAACATGAGTACTCGCATATGGGAAGGATAGGAAATGAATCAGGAATTAACAGAAAATATTAGGCAATTGATTAATCAATATTCTGAGGCAGAAGGGGCTTCTTTGAAGCGAGCACTTACTGCCGAGGTAAAACGCTTTACTAGCTATATTTTAGCGGCAAATGGAAGCATATCTGACGGAGAGCCAGAATTTATCAGCGGACTTTTAGGTCGAGAAATCACAGCGGAGGAATTGGCAAATTATATAGCTGCCGAAAATATTCATAGTAAAGAATTTGCGGAGAAAATTCCGGCGGTATACCAAAAACATATTCACAATGCAGAACTTTCAGGGCTTTATTTACGTGTATTTACGGCCATTGGAAAAGAAGCCATTACTTGTGATGAAAAGGCTGATCCATCAGAAATAGAAGCGCTCAGCCAGTATATAGATCTGCTGAGTGATTTCTATAATTCGGAAAATCCAGATAGTCCATTGGCTTTTTCCTATAAGATACATCAGGACTTTGCAGAGACAACAAAGAAGGGAAAAAATCTGCAGGAAGATGAGGCAAGTCTGGAGGAATTGTTGGAAGAACTGGATAGCTTGATCGGTTTAACATCCGTGAAGAAAAATGTACATTCTCTCTTGCATTTGCAAAGTATCCAAATGGAAAGAGCAAAGCGTGGCCTTCCTAAAATCCCTATGACAAATCACCTAGTATTTACTGGTAATCCAGGTACGGGAAAGACAACGGTGGCCCGTTTGATTGCGAGGATTTATAATAAAATTGGTTTGCTCTCTACGGGGAATTTTGTGGAAGTAGATCGGTCGGGTATGGTAGCTGGTTATGTAGGGCAGACAGCCATTGAAGTGAAAAATGTAATGGATACGGCCAAAGGGGGCGTTTTGTTTATAGATGAAGCCTATTCCCTGACCAATGGCATGAAGGGTGACTATGGCATGGAAGCCATTGAAACACTCTTAAAGAGGATGGAAGATGATCGTGAAGACATGGTTGTGATTGTGGCTGGATATCCGGATCTTATGGAACAATTTATCTCATCTAACCCAGGTTTGCGCTCGCGCTTCAGTAAAAAAATTTATTTCCCGGACTATAACCCGGATGAATTGCTTGAAATATTGGAGTATATGGTAAAAAAACAGTCCTTTACGATTTCTGAGGAGGCGTTGGACTTTGCTTATGATGCCTTAGAGAAGAAATATGACCATCGCGGAAAGGACTTCGCCAATGCTCGGGAAGTCAGAAATTTCTTTGAATCAGCCTTAGTAAGTCAGGCGGACCGTTTATATGGCAAAGAAAATTTAACAGATGAAGAGTTGTGTAGACTTGAGGCCGATGATTTCAAATATAATGAGATTATGATCGAATAGAAAATACTATGGGATAAAAGGTGGAAAATGGGGAATTTTTCAATGGATAAGTTGGTATGGGAAAAGCGGAGAAAGCGACTTTTTGAATTAATAGAAATTGGCTCAAATTATGATCGATGGTGTTGGGGGTATGATTTTTTAAATACCTTTACCATTATATTGAACCTTGTTGTGAGCATTATGTATACCTTCAACAGCATGGAGCAAAATTATGGCTCCTTGCTGTTGGATCTGGAGAGGCTGACCGTGGCCTTTTTTGCTGTGGATTTTCTGCTTCGTGTATTTACCGCAAAATATCTTTACCCAGAGCTAAAGGAAGCCAGAGCGATTATAAAGTATATATTCTCTTTTTCGGGAATAGTGGATATGTTGTCCTTTATTCCTTATTATTTGCCCTTCTTTTTCCCTTCAGGGGCAGTGGCCTTTCGAATGCTTCGGATTATTCGTATTTTCCGTCTTTTTCGCATTAATGCCTATTATGATTCTTTAAATGTAATTACGGAGGTTATTATCAGCAAGAAACAACAATTGATGTCCTCAGTTTTTATCATTTTGATTCTCATGCTGTCCTCCAGCCTTTGTATGTACAGCTTAGAAAATAAAGCGCAGCCAGAAATTTTCACCAATGCTTTTTCAGGAATCTGGTGGGCGGCCTCCACTTTGCTTACCGTAGGCTACGGAGATATCTATCCTGTCACCACCATGGGCAAAATTTTTGGTATATTTATCGCTTTTCTAGGGGTAGGTATGGTAGCTATCCCCACTGGTATTATTTCTGCAGGTTTTGTGGAACAGTATACAAGATTAAAAAGATTGGGGGAATATGGACAAGAAGAGGATATTCATTTTATCCGGATCCGGCTTAGTGAAGAAGACCAGTGGGTGAATCACAAAATTTCTGAGCTGCAGATGCCTCAAAAAATTATTATCGCTGCGGTAAAACATAAGCATCAGATTCTGGTGCCGAAAGGGGATACGGTGTTGCGCGCAGGAGATATTATGGTGATTGGGGCAGAGTCCTTCCGAGATAAAGATCGCATAAAATTGAAGGAAATTACCCTGCAACAGCGGCATCCTTGGACCAATCAGAGAATACGTGATCTGGATATCTCCCGCCATTCCATCATCGTTCTTGTGAAAAGAAATGGGAAAATGATCATTCCCGGTGGAAAACTTGTGCTTTTAGAAGGCGACACTGTGATTCTCTATAGCCAGACCTTTATAGCCAACGCAGACAATATTGAAGTGTAAAATTGAAGCATAAATAAAAAGAGAACCTTTCGTAAAATTATCTTTTAGGAATAGGTTCTCTTTTGCTGTCATGCATCCGGAGGAAGCTGCCAGTGGCAGGTCCTGTAGGTTTATCATTCATCCCATCCCTCGTAAAAACGAATATTGACGGAAATATTTCGAACAATATCGCCTTCTTTTAAATCCAGGTCCTCAGGATCTGAGACATAGGGCAACTGACCGTCTTCCTCGGAGAGCTCAAGAGAAATCCAATCATAGGCTGCAGCATTGGCATTTTCAATGGCATCATCCAAATCATCCCCCATAGCTTCACAGGCTTCCAAATCAGGAAAATATCCCTTGAATTTCCCCTCGGCAGTCTTGTTGAAAACTGCTGGATAAATAAATCGCATATACTTTCTCCTTTCCTTGCAGAATCATACCAACATATTATAGCATAAAGGACATGACCTGTGATTGAGGATGATAAAAAGTATGTAAGATATCTTTTGCATATATGCAAGAAAATTTCGAAAACTGCTTTGAATTAAAAGTTAGGCTTGACTAATTTTAGGGTACTATGATGTAATGAATACACTTCATAAGAATCATATAGATGAGGGAGTAGTGGCGCAAGGCGTAACAAGTCAACATACCGACCGAGGGTCTGGCTTGTTTTAAAGAACGAGACTCATGTATAGTTTTTTGCTATACATGTTTCTCGTTCTTTTTTTGTCGTATAGGCAACTTTGTTCCTATACGTTAAAAACGCTCCACTTAACAGAAGTTAACCAAAATGAAGGAGGATGATGATGAAGGAAGCATTTATGATGTCGAAAGACGAACTTCTTTCCAAAACAGGCACAGACAATGAAAAGGGTCTGACTTCTGCTCAGGTAGAGGAATCCAGAAGTAAGCATGGTTCCAACTCTTTTGTGGCGACAAGCCATGAATCCATGCTTAAGAGAATTTGGGATGCAGCTACAGAGCCTATGCTGGTCATGTTAATTGTCGCTGCTGTTATCACATTAGGGGTCAATATTGCCCGCTATTTTACGGGTGGAGAGTATAATTTCCTTGAATGTATAGGAATCTTTGTAGCGATTGCCCTTTCTGTTGTGATTACAGTAATTACAGAAGGAAAGAGTGCTAAGGCTTTTGAAGCCCTGAATCGTATTAATGAGGATATGCTTATTAAAGTGATTCGTAACGGAGAACCCCAGATGGTAACCCAGAAGGAAATTGTTGTGGGAGATATCATCATGGTGGAAACCGGTGATAAGATCGTCGCTGACGGACGTCTTTTGGATAGCAATGATCTTTCTGTGGATGAGTCAGCATTGACTGGTGAAAGCCTTCCTGTTTCTAAAAATGCAGATAAGGTCTGTCAAAAAGAAACGCCAGTCGCAGAGCGGGCCAATATGTTATACTCTGGCTGTTTTGTGTCCAGTGGTAGTGGACGTATGCTAGTTACCGGAGTCGGAAATGATACAGAATTTGGTTTGATTGCCCAGGAACTTTCTTCCATCGAGAAAAGCACCACTCCCTTACAGGAGAAACTGGATAAGCTGGGAAAACAGATTACGGTATTGGGTGCAACGGCAGCAGCCATTGTATTTGCCATTGAGATTATTCAGTTTGCAATGAGAGGACAGTTGAATCTGGATACCATTTCGGATTCTTTTATTACCAGTATTGTCCTGATTGTGGCAGCAGTTCCCGAGGGACTTCCTACCATCGTGGCTGTTTCCCTGGCCTTGAATATTATTAAGATGTCCAAGGAAAATGCCCTGGTTAAGAAGATGGTGGCCTGTGAGACCATTGGCTGTGTAAATATCATTTGCTCAGATAAAACCGGTACCTTGACAGAAAATAAAATGACCGTTCAGAAAATCTTCTGCAAGGATGAATTTATGGATCCTGAGGATCTTAAAGATCAGGCCTTGCTTCGTAATTACTGTATCAACAGTAATGCCAACATCAACATGGAAGACGGCTCCTGGTCCTTTATTGGAAATCCTACGGAATGTTCTCTGCTGGTAGCAGCCAATAAGGCAGGTGTGGATTATCAGAAGCTTCGCCATGAGGCTGATGTGCTTCGAGTATTTCCTTTCTCATCCCAGAATAAGGACATGAGCACCATTGTTCGTGAAGATGAAAAAATCGTCATTTATACGAAGGGTAATCCAGAAAAGATCATCTCGCTTTGTAAGAATATTTCTGAAAAGGAAAAAGAAAAGAATTTTCAGCTTATGGAAGAGTTCCAGAGCAAGGCCGGTCGTCTTTTAGCTTTTGCTCATAAAGAACTTACTTCCTACGATGGAGAATCTCAGGAAGAAGTAGAAAAAGATCTGATTTATGATGGCTTTGTAGTGATTTCTGATCCTCTGAGCCCAGATGTTTACTCTGCCATCCGAAAATGCCGCAGTGCAGGAATCAGCGTAATGATGCTGACTGGTGACAATATCCGTACAGCAAGAGCCATTGCTAATGAACTGCATATGCTGGATCAGGATCACATTGCTGTTGAGGCTTCAGAGATTGAAAAAATGTCGGACGAAGAGCTGAAAAAAGCTCTGAAAAAGATTAAGGTAATTGCAAGAAGTACTCCTCTGGTTAAAATGCGAGTAGTAAAACTTCTGAAGGAAGAGAAAAATGTAGTAGCAGTTACTGGTGATGGTATTAATGATGCTCCTGCAATTAAGAATGCAGATGTGGGAATTGCCATGGGAATTGCAGGAACAGACGTAACCAAGGAAGCCAGTGATATGGTGCTTTTGGATGACTCTTTCTCTACCATCGTAAAGGCTGTGCAGTGGGGACGTGGAATTTATGAAAACTTTAAACGTTTTATCCAGTTCCAGCTGACGGTAAATGTATCTTCGGTTATTGTAGTAATTGCTTCTATTCTGGCAGGATTTAGTGCTCCATTTACAGCACTGGAGCTTTTGTGGATTAATATTATCATGGACGGACCGCCAGCATTAACTTTGGGGTTGGAGCCGATTCGAGAGGATCTTTTGAAACGTAAACCTACAAAACGAAATGAAAATATTATTTCTAAGGCTATGATGGTGCGTATTTTTGTTAATGGTATTTATATTTCTGTGATCTTTATGCTGCAGCATTTTAAAAATTTCCTGGGGGCAGCAGCTGGGGAAGAAGCCACTGTGCTTTTTACTCTTTTTGTCCTCTTCCAGTTGATGAACGCATTTAACTGCCGTGAATTAGATGACACACCCATGTTTAAGAATGTATTGAAAAATAAGCTGATGTTGGGTGTATTTCTCTTAGTTTTAGTCCTTCAGTTTGTCATCACACAGTTTGGTGCTGCTGTATTTGAAACCGTTTCTCTGTCTCCACTTATGTGGGGCAAGATGCTGTTAACGGCATGTACAGTCATTATCCTCAATGAAGTGATAAAATTAGTCAAGAGACTTGTCTTTTAACCTATCTTCGGAAAGAATCCCCAAAAAGATAATTTGAATTTTTTGGTGGGTTCTTTCCCTTTTCTATTTACTTAATTTTCTAAATTTTAAGTGTAATTCTAAAAAAATATCAAAAAAATTTATTTGAATTTCAAGGTCTTTATCCTTGCATACAAATAAAAAATATTTCAAAAAAACATAAAATCAATGCATATGTGTCTGGGCACACATGCAAAAGTGTCTTTAAATTTATGAAAAATGAAGAAGGAATTTGAAAAGAATGAAGGGAGAGTAGTAAAAAAAATTCAAAACAAGTATTGACAAAAAATTATCAAGTGATATGATAAGTACAAGTTAAGTTTGATAAATAAATAACACACATGTGAAAGAAATAACACTTCTGGATCGATAATGTTAATGCCGGCGAAATTATCAATTGCTTACCTTGGAAAACACAAATGGGTTAATGTATGTAATGAAAATTGTAAGAAAGACAAAAGGGACAAGTAACAAGGAGGAAGGTCATTATGGGAAAAAAAGTAGTGTTAGCAGGTGCATGCAGAACAGCAATCGGTAAAATGGGTGGCGCTTTAAGTAAGGTTCCCGCGGCAGAATTAGGAGCAACCGTAATTAAGGAAGCTCTTCACCGTGCCAATGTTCCGGCAGATCAGGTAGATCTGGTATATATGGGCTGTGTTATCCAGGCCGGCCAAGGCCAGAATGTAGCTCGTCAGGCGGCATTGAAAGCAGGACTTTCCGTAGAATCTGCAGCGGTTACTTTGAATGTGGTTTGTGGTTCCGGTTTGAATGCAGTTAATATGGCAGCAGCTATGATTCAGGCAGGCGAAGCAGATATCATTGTTGCAGGTGGTATGGAAAATATGTCTCTTGCACCTTATGCTCTTATGAATGCCCGTTATGGTTATCGCATGAACAATGGAGCAGCCGTAGATACCATGGTAAATGATGCACTTTGGGACGCTTTTAATGACTGTCATATGGGTATCACGGCAGAAAATATAGCTGAGCAGAGAAACTTTACCAGAGAAGAACTGGATGAGTTTGCTGCAAAGAGTCAGCAAAAAGCTTGTGCAGCTATTGAGGCTGGTGCATTTAAGGATGAAATTGTTCCTGTTTCCGTGAAAATGAAGAAAGAAACAGTGATTTTTGATACAGATGAAGGACCTCGTGCAGGCACAACAGCGGAATCTCTTGCAAGACTGAAACCGGCATTTAAGGCAGGCGGCGTAGTTACAGCAGGAAATGCTTCCGGAATCAATGATGGAGCAGCCGCAATTGTTGTAATGAGCGAGGAAAAAGCAAAAGAGTTGGGAGTTACCCCTATGGCAAATTGGGTGGCAGGTGCTCTTGGCGGTGTGGATCCTTCTGTTATGGGTCTGGGCCCAGTTGCTTCCACAAGAAAAGTATTTAAGAAAACAGGTGTGAGCATCAAGGACATTGACTTGGTTGAGGCCAATGAGGCATTTGCAGCACAGGCTTTGGCTGTTGCCAATGATCTTGAGTTCGATATGGATAAAGTAAATGTAAATGGTGGAGCCATTGCTCTAGGTCATCCGGTAGGAGCTTCCGGTTGCCGTATTCTTGTTACGCTTCTTCATGAAATGCAGAAAAGGGATGCTAAAAAAGGTTTGGCAACTCTTTGTATCGGCGGTGGTATGGGTTGCACAACCTTGGTAGAGAGAGCGTAAGAGAAACTTAAAATCAGTATAAGAATACGGAGGAAAAGAGATGAAGGTTGGAATCTATGGTGCCACTGGCACAATGGGAAATGGAATTGCCCAGGTTTTTGCTATGGCAGAGGGATGGGATGTAGTTCTCGTGGGAACGAGCCCGGAAAAAGCATGCAAGGGAAAAGAGAAAATCGAAAAAGCTTTTGCAAAGAGAGTGGCAAAGGGCAAGATGGAGGAAGAAGTTGCTAAGGCGGCTCTTGCAAGTATCGTCACAAGTGGGGCAGATGAGGATTGTGTGGACTGCGATTTGATTGTTGAGTCCAGAGTGGAGGATATGACCATAAAAAAGGAGCTTTTCAAAAAACTCGATGGAATCTGCAAAGAAGGTTGTATTTTTGCAAGCAATACCTCTTCCCTTTCTATTACTGAAATCGGATCCGGATTGCATCATCCTATGATTGGTATGCATTTCTTCAATCCGGCTCCGGCAATGAAGCTTGTAGAAGTAATTCCCGGTATTAATACACCAGGGGAAGTTACAGATAAAATCATAGAAATTTCCCAGGAAATTGGCAAGACTCCGGTTCGGGTGGAAGAAGGACCAGGTTTTGTGGTGAATCGACTTTTGATTCCTTATATTAATGAAGCAATTCAGATTTATTCAGAAGGATTGGCTTCTGCAGAAGGAATTGATACCGCTATGAAGTTAGGTGCAAATCATCCCATGGGTCCTTTGGCCCTGGCAGATTTGATTGGTCTGGATGTGGTTCTTGCCATTATGGATGTTCTTTTCAACGAATTTAAGGATTCCAAGTATCGACCGGCAGCTCTTCTTAAGAAAATGGTAAGGGGTGGAAAGCTTGGACGCAAATCCGGAGAAGGATTTTACGATTATAGCCAGAAATAATTAGCAGAGGATATTTCTAAGTAGTTCCAGATTTAAGTTAGAATAATCCACAAGAAATTGATGCTGGCTTTCCATGTGAGAATTTATAAAATATTCGGATAGGGCTCTTATCCGAATATTTTTTTGTTTTAATAGATCCACAATCTCACGGTCGGATTTTTGGGTATCGATTTTAATGAGAAAATGGAGGCCTGCAGGATTTTCGATGACATGGCAGATGTCCGCGTACCTGCTCTGGGCAAGTAAATCCAGCACTTCCTTCCTTTTTCGACTATAGTGAAGGCGCATGCGGTTAATATGTTTTTCAAAATAGCCCTCCCGAATAAATTCTGCCAATGCATATTGGTCGAAATTAGAAACAGTACAGGAGTAAAATGCAAAATTGTTATAAAAGACATTGGCTAAATGAGCCGGCAAAACCATATAACTGATTCGGATGGTGGAAGCTAGCGTTTTTGAAAAAGTATTCATATAGATTACTTTTCCAGAAACATCGATGCTGAAAATTGGTGGAATGGGTTTGCCACTGGATCTGAATTCACTATCATAATCGTCTTCTATAATATAACGATGAGAATCT
Source organism: Lachnospiraceae bacterium (assembly GCA_963594675.1). Classification (GTDB taxonomy): domain Bacteria; phylum Bacillota; class Clostridia; order Lachnospirales; family Lachnospiraceae; genus Ruminococcus_G. The sequence continues at coordinate 8,366 of CAVBGA010000133.1, read as the reverse complement.
TCATTTGCCCAGGCAAGAATTTCATAGCGTCTTGTTGCGGGCATGGTAATCCCTGTAGGAAAGTGGTGGGCAGGACTGATATGGGCGATATCTGCCTGACTCTTTCTTAAAGATTCTATGGAAAGACCCTTATCATCCAGACTAGAAAGGCGGCAGTCTACATGGTGTGCCTGATAAATATTCATAAGCTTGGAATATCCTGGATTTTCTACAGTATAGATTTTATCGGGTCCTAGAATCTGAATCAAAAGACTATAGAGATACTGAGTTCCAGCTCCGATGATGATCTGATCTGGGTCTACCAGCATTCCTTTAAAGGATTGCAGATGCCAGGCAATGGCTTCCCTAAGTTCCCTGCATCCCCCAGAGGGAGTTGGCTTCATCAGTTCATTTTTCTTGCTGGAAATCACATTCCTCATTACCTTAGCCCAGTTGGAAAATGGAAAATTGTCTGGGTTGTAGGAGGGGGAGGAAACATCAATGAGATGTTCGTCGGAAACCGGTGGTGTAATAATATGATAGGAAACTGGTGTATTTTTTTGCCCTTTAGGAAGTCCTGAAATATCGGAAACATAGTATCCCTGTTTTGGTTTGGTATAGATATAGCCTTCGCTGATCAGTTGATCATAGGCATTTTGAATGGTAATGGTACTGATTCCATTATTTTTAGCAAAAGTTCTTTTGGAAGGCAGTTGGTCATTGGCTTTGAGACGCCCTTCCGTAATGTCTTTTTTCAGACATTGATAGATATATTGATAAAGTGGTATTTTTACATGATCAAAATTGTATGTCAGCATAATTTACATTTAAACCGAAATAATACTTGTAATCTTTTTTCTATCTTAGTATAATTAGCGTACCGATGGAAATCAAGCGAAATATTTGATGTAGATTAGTGGCTTCTTTAGGAAGTCAATTATTTTACCTTCACTTTGGCACTCAACACAAGAGAGTGCTAACAAAAGACGAGTTCACGGATTTTCGTTAGTTTTATAAAATGCAAATCCAGGAGGTGTTTTGATGATTGTACCAATATTTAATACGGTAGTAGTTCCGGAGGCAAATATCTACCTGCAGACGGATAGTTATAAAAAGATGACAGAAAAGGATCCGGTCATTGGAGAACGAATTGTTTTCCTAGTGGTGAAAGAAAGCAAGGAAAGAAAGGATATGACAGTGGAGGATTTTTATCGGATTGGCGTATCAGGCTCCATTGTTGAAATTAATCCTAATGGTTATATTGTGGTAAAAACTGCGGGAAGAGTAAATATAGATGAGATTATGATAAGTAGCAATCATAATATTGAATTGACAGTTTCCAGAAGAAAGGACATTTTGGATCTGGATCCCCTCTTGGAGAAGGAGCATTTTGAAAGACTCAAAGGGGCAATGATGGATTTTTCCCAGAATTTCCAGTGGGGACAGATGGCCAATCTTTATATCAATAGATTTGCTTCTATATCAGAGATTGTTGCCGCCCTGTCCATGTGGATGCCTAATTCTAACGAAGAAAAGTATGCAATTTTAGCAGAAGACAGCAAGGCAGGCAGAATGGCCCTGATGGAGAAAATGATCTATGAGTATCTGGAAATCACCAAGGTAACCAATGACGCGGCATCAGCTCAGGAAGAAGACTATCAAAAGCTTTACCGGGAACAGGCCATAAAAAAACAGATTGCTTATCTGCAGCAGGAACTGGAAGCTATGAATCCGGATACTATGTCAGATTTGCAGCGCTTTGAGATGAAAATTAACGCGGCGGATATGAATGAAGCAGCTGAAAAAGAAGCCAGAAAGGTTTTAAATCGTTTAAAACAGGAAGGCCAAAATAGCCAAGAGTCTGGTATGCTATATGATTATCTGGATTTTGTTACCGGTTTATCCTGGAAGAAAGAAAAAGCAGAAGAAATCGATCTGGAAGAGGCTAGGAAAGTTCTGGATGAGGAGCATTTTGGACTGAAAAAAGTGAAGGAAAGGATTATTCAGCAGATTGCGGTGATGAATCTGCAGAAGAAGCAATCCGGTTCCATCCTTCTTTTTGTGGGGGCACCAGGTACAGGTAAAACTAGTATTGGAAAAAGTATTGCCAAATCTTTGAAAAGAGAATATGTCAGAGTAAGTCTGGGTGGAGTTAAGGACGAAGCGGATATACGTGGCCATAGACGTACCTATATTGGGGCAATGCCGGGACGTATCATGGATGGGATTTCCAAAAGTAAGGTATCAAATCCCGTTATGGTTTTGGATGAGGTGGATAAACTTTCTAATTCCTACAATGGAGATCCGGCCAGTGCTCTTCTTGAGGTGCTGGATCCAGAGCAAAATAATAACTTCACAGATCATTACATGAATATGCCCTATGATTTGTCGGATGTTATGTTTATATGTACAGCCAATTCCACAGATACGATTCCAGAGCCTCTTTTGAATCGTATGGAAGTAATTCAATTTCCGGGCTATACAGCTACCGATAAATTACAAATAGCGAAGAGGCATTTGCTTAAGCGGGCTATGGATGGCTGCGGAATTAAGGAAGGACAGCTAAGTATCTCTGATGCGACGATGGAGACGATTATTTCGGATTATACCATGGAAGCTGGGGTGCGAGGTTTGAAAAAGAGAATTGACACTCTATGTAGGGCCGCAGCTGTGCAAATTGTGGAGAATCCTGATGCAAGACTTATGGTGGAAGACAAGGATTTGAGAGAATATCTGGATATGCGACCTATTTCCCATGAGCATGTGTTGGCTGAGAAAAAGGCGGGTATCGTCACTGGGCTTGCCTGGACGGCAGCTGGGGGTGAAATCCTTTTTATAGAAAGTCTTTTTACTGCAGGAAGTGGAAAAATTATTATCACGGGTCAATTGGGAGATGTGATGAAGGAATCAGTTCAGATTGCAGTGAGTTTGGCGAAATCCATGTTCCCGGAAATGGCCGAGACCTTTGAGAAAAATGACCTTCATGTGCATGTACCGGCGGGAGCTGTTCCCAAGGATGGACCCTCTGCGGGAATCACCCTGACAACAGCCATTGCCTCCTTACTTACAGGAAAAGCAGTGGGCCCAGAGTTCGCCATGACGGGAGAGGTTTCCTTGCGAGGTGTAGTGACTCCTATTGGAGGTTTGCCAGAAAAATTGATGGCAGCACAGAGGGCAGGGATTTCTACAGTATTTATTCCAAAAGAGAATGAAGATGATTTGAGGGAAGTTCCGGATGAGGTAAAGAATAAATTAGAAATTATTCCTGTAGATCATGTAACAGAAGTATTGGAAAAAACAGGAATTCTCTGAAAATACATTGACGAAATAAAGCTTCAGTAATATCATGAAGAAAAAATGAAGTGGAGAGGACGAACATGAAAACACTTGAAACAAAAAAAGCACCGGCAGCAATCGGACCATATTCACAGGCGAAAGTGGTAGGTAATTTTGTATTTGCATCAGGTCAGATTCCAGTAGATCCGGCCACAGGTGAAGTGGTAGGCGACAAGATTGAGACTCAGGCAGAGCAGTCCTGCAAAAATATTGGAGCAATTTTGGAAGAAGCAGGTCTTACCTTTGATCATGTGGTAAAGACTACCTGCTTTCTTGCGAATATGGATGATTTTGCTGCGTTTAATGCGGTTTATGAGAAATATTTTACCAGCAAACCGGCTCGTTCCTGTGTTGCTGTAAAACAGCTTCCGAAGAATGTTCTGTGTGAAGTAGAAGCAATCGCAGTAACAGAATAAATCAAAGACAGTATGCTTGAAGTCACGAGCTGGCTGTTGTATAATACCTAAGAGTCAGATTATAAATTCTGCAGAATCGCAGGATTGATGACACATACATAAGGAGGAAAAAAGTAAATGGCTGAGATTACAAAGAGCACAATGATCGGTGAGCTTCTTCAGATCAATGTTGATGATGTAGCACCGATTCTTATGGGAATTGGAATGCACTGCCTTGGATGCCCGTCTTCACAGATGGAGACCATCGAGGAAGCTGCTGCAGTTCATGGAATCAATGCAGATGAACTGGTAGCTGCTCTGAATAAAGCAATTGCAAAATAAGCAATCGTAAAAAGAGCAATTATAAAGTGAGCAATTGTAATTAAACGATGTGAAATACGTTTTACGTAAATAAAATCCAGATATTTCCAGGAATGAGATCCTTGGAAATATCTGGATTTTTCTTTTTATATCTTGGATTCTTTGATTTACTCCGGATAATTAGGGATTTTGTTTTGGTAGAGAAGTTCTGTTCCCTCCTTATCCAAGACCGTCATATGATCGATTACTTTCTGAGAAATCTGATCGATCCAATCTCTTTTTCCGTTGATATAGTAACGGGCCACATAGGGCTGGCTGCCTATGAGATCACCCTTCTGGCAAAATAATTGGGAGAATGCAATCTCAGGCCAAGAGGCAACATCCGAAGCGGCATTGATATTTTCAATGATGCCGGGGCGACCTTGAAAGTACACCACAGCACTGCTGTTTTCGCTAAAAGCGGAGTGGGCATTAAGCTGAGCCTCAATTGCTTTCTCATCTCCAGCCGCATAATTTAAAAGCAACTCTTCCAAACAGATGCCGCTGCTGTATTCGATAAGCTCATGTTCGTATCCCAGAAAACGTCCTGCGATTTCACATACAGAAACTTCTTCACCGGGCTGCCAGAAAAATTGCATGGACAGAGCACCTTCCTTCTGACCAGTGGCTGCAATATATTTCTTTAATATAGAAAGAGCTGGTTCATAGACCTGCTGTATCAGGCGGGAAGGATAAATATTTCTAGTGCTGACAGGAATACTATGATTGCCTGTGGGGCTTTTTTCTCGATCGGCAATGCCGAGAATATGTATCTCTCCTTTATGAACCCAGGACATAAGATTAAATTCATAACCCGTGTTATATTCTTCTACCAGAATTTCTTTTCTTCCTGAGGAAGCACAGGCTTCTTTGAAATACTTGCGAACTTCCTCAGCAGAATGTAATACGTAAAGACCTCGGGAGCCATACATATCTACAGGTTTGGTTACCACAGGAAAGTGCAACTCTTTTAAATTATCCGGCGTGAAATCTTCCTGAATCATAGCGTAAGCCGGGGTGGAAATGCCTAACTGCAGCAAGAGTTCTTTCATGCGGTTCTTATCCCGATAATAAGGTAATTGTTCTTCTGTCATATAGCAGGGAAGGCCTGCAGCTCCGGCAGTTTTTACCATTGTTTCAAAAAGAAGATCGGAGAAAGATGTGATAATTGCATCGACCTTTTCCTCTTTTGCCATGGCGGCAAGGGCTGGGATATCTCTCACATCGATATCATAGGATCGATCAGCGAAAGCTTTTGCCTGCCCGTCGGGATAGCCGTCACAGACGATGGTACGCCAACCACGATCCTTGGCCATGTGGGTAAGTCGGACAAATTCACTTAAAGATCCAAGAATTAGAAGCGTTTTTCCCTCTTTTGTGTTTGCTACCATAGAATTTAGTCCTCCCTTAGGTCTGTGTCTTCGGTGGATTGTTGGCGAATTACATAATGAGGCATTTTCTTTGCTTCATTAAGAATGTTCATAAGATACATGCCAATAATGCCCAGAGAGAAGAGGGTAAGACTAAATCCGCCAAGAGAAATCAGCATCAAGGAAGTCCAGCCTTCTACAGAGGATCCAAAAATCAAATAGCGCAGCAAATAAAAAATCAAAAAGAATATGGTAAATAAAAAGCCGACAATTCCGATATTCCGCACCACGATCAAAGGAAATACTGAGTGGCTGGTAATGTCAAAAATCAGATCCTTTACCAGACGGCGGAAGGAATAGCCGCTGTGTCCATAGGCTCTTGCCGCATGCTGTACCGGTACATTGATGATTCGGTTTGAAGTTTGCACTAGAAGATTGCCAATCTGGGGAAGATGGGTATCATCCTTAAGCAGTGCATCCATGATAAAACGCCGCATAAGACGAAAACTGGTAATCTCAAGATTGGGATCCTTTCCCAGCATTTTTGAAGTTGCCCAAACAGAGACTCTTGTACCGAGACGGCGAATAAAATTATGCTGTCGGCCCTCGTATTTTGCCAGTATAACATCTACATCCGGACGTTCATTCATTACCTTGATCATTTTCGGAAGTTCTTCCGGCTGATGCTGCAGATCATCATCCATGGTGATGACAAAATCTCCTTTTACAAAGGTAAAGCCGCAGAGAAGAGCGGGATGCTGTCCAAAATTACGTGCCATTTGAACGATTTTTACTCGATGATCGCGACTGCGAAGTTTTTGCATTATTTCAAATGAACGGTCTTTGGAACTGTCGTCCACAAGAATTAATTCGAAATCCTCATGCAGTGTATTTTCAAAGGTGTTCTTCAGGCGATCATATAATTCTTCTAACGTGTGTTCCGAGTTATAAACAGGAACCACTACAGAGTATAAACTCATACCTGTATCCTCCTTCACTATTTTAATGCATAGCTAGAATAATGATAGCATTATCATTTTTTTATTTCAAGGGTAACACAAAAATGTCCCAACTTGTATCACATATGGAACCGTGTTATAATGTAGGAACCTTTGAAATCATCTGAAGATATGAAGGAGGAACTGAAGTGATAAGAAAAAGGACCCGAGGAATGGCGGTGAGTTTGTTTAGCATTATTCTGGCATTGATGCTTTGCCTTTCACCTATCACTATCTTCGCTGAAAGTACAGATACTTTAGGATTGGAAGAAGTGACCGAGGACTCGACAGACAGTGACACAGAAACTTATGATTCAACTAGCGATAGTTCGGACTCTACTAGTTCTGAGGACGAATCTACTTCCGATAGCTCATCTTCTGATAGTGCTTCGGAGTCTACATCTGAGGACAGCTCGTGGCCTGCAAAACCGGATATTAATTCAGAAGCTTATGTGCTGATGGATTATGATACAGGTAATATTATCTGTCAGAAGGATATGAATAAGAAAATGTATCCGGCGTCCATTACTAAGATCATGACTTGTTTGCTGGCTGTTGAGAATGGTAACCTTGATGATACGGTTACCATGACGCAGACAGGTGTAGACTATGCGGTGGATGGAAGTTCCAATCTCTACACCCAGGTAGGTGAGCAATTTGTTCTTAGAGATATGCTCTACGGTATGATGCTGAAGTCTGCCAATGATATTGCCACACAGATTGGTGAATATATTGGTGGCGGCGATTTGAGTCATTTTATTGATATGATGAATGAGAGAGCGAAAGAGATTGGATGTACAGGCACGCATTTCAATAATGCCTGTGGTATGCCAGATGAGAATCATTATGTGACGGCCCACGATTTTGCCTTGATTTTCCAGGAGGCATTGAAAAATGATACCTTCCGAGAAGTAATTAGTACCGCCTATTATACCATGCCGGCTACTAACATGTGCAGTGAAACCCGTGAGCTTTACAATCATCATGCAATGTTGACGGATGAGCGATTTGCTTATGATGGCGTTATCGGTGGTAAGAATGGATATACAGACGATGCAGGCTATACATTGGTAACAGGTGCCGAGAGAGATGGAAGAACGCTTATCGTTGTTACCTTGAAGGCAACGGATGTTGGTTCTGCCTTGAATGACCATATTAATCTTTTTGATTATGGCTTCGATAATTTCCAAAATGTAGAGGCCATGAGCGGAGACGAAGTAAGCTCTGGAGGAACCATTACGATTCCTAATGATGCAACGGTGGACGATTGCAGTTACGAGGACACAACGGATGACGATGGCACTGTGACCAGAACCTGGAGCTTGGATGGCAATGAAGTGGGAAGTGCAGTTCTTGCATCCACTGAGGATAGTAGTGATGGGGAAGATTCTCAAACTTCCGGAGAAGATAATGCTTCATCCACAACCACTACAGCCAAGAATAATATTACAGGATCCATGTTAAATAAGGTTCTTGCAGTTCTGCTGGTATTGAATGTGATTGCTCTGCTTCTGATCATTGCTACCTTGGCAAAGAGAAAAAGAAACAGAAGAAAGAGAAAAAGATAATATCTATTAAATTCATTAATTAAGATAATAAAGAAGCGCTGCAGTATAGCGAAAACTTACTGCAGCGTTTTTTTGTTGCCATGCATCCGTAGGGAGCTGCCGGTGCCAGCTCATATCGGTGCTAGTTCATATCTGCTTCCTGGAGAATTTCAAGGACAGAATCTGCCAGGTGTTCCATGGCCCAGCGATCGTAACGCTGGTCGCAGGGGAGCGGCAGGATATTGGCGGCAAAGTCGTACTCAATAGAAGTGCTTTTCTGTTCTTTTACCACATTACTCCAGTTGCAGGGAATATAGATATTTCTTGCAGCAAGTTTTTTCCTTATGTCAGCTCCGTTTTTTATATGCAGGGGATAGACAT
>CAVBGA010000132.1:0-4991 GCA_963594675.1 Lachnospiraceae bacterium | reverse complement strand
GTTCTCTTGACCTGCGTAGACCGGATCTTCAGAGAAATCTGATGCTGCGTTCCAAGGTAACGATGCTGGTAAGAGAATTTATGGCGAAGGAAGGGTTCCTTGAAATCGAGACACCTATGCTGGGCAAAAGTACACCGGAAGGGGCAAGAGATTATCTTGTGCCAAGCCGTGTACATCCGGGAAGTTTTTATGCTCTTCCCCAGTCTCCCCAGTTGTTTAAGCAGCTCCTGATGGTGTCCGGTTATGATCGATATATCCAGATTGCAAGATGCTTCCGAGATGAAGATCTTCGTGCAGATCGTCAGCCGGAATTTACCCAGATCGATATGGAGCTGGCCTTTGTAGATGTGGACGATGTTATTGATGTGAATGAGCGTCTTTTAGCTTATCTTTTTAAAGAGGCAATTGGTGTGGAGGTATCTCTGCCAATTCAGAGAATGACCTGGCAGGAGGCTATGGATCGTTTTGGCTCTGATAAACCGGATCTTCGTTTTGGTATGGAGCTGAAGGATGTTTCAGAAGTAGTAAAGGGATGTGAATTTGCTGTCTTTAAGGGGGCTCTTGAGAATGGTGGCAGTGTTCGCGGTATCAATGCTCCTGGTCAGGCATCTCTTCCTAGAAAGAAAATTGATAAGCTGGTAAGCTTTGTAAAAGATTATGGCGCAAAGGGCTTGGCATGGCTGGCAATTAATGAAGATGGTTCTTATAAATCTTCTTTTGCAAAATTCATGACAGAAGAGGAACTTTCCGCTCTGGTAGCAGCTATGGATGGAAAGCCAGGAGACCTTCTCCTTTTTGCAGCAGACAAAAACAAGGTTGTTTGGGATTCTCTTGGAGCACTTCGCGTAGAATTGGCAAAGCAGATGGATCTGTTAGATAAGAATGAATATCGTTTTGTATGGATTACAGAGTTCCCGCTTCTGGAGTGGTCAGAGGAAGAACAGCGTTATACCGCAATGCATCATCCTTTTACCATGCCCATGGATGAGGATCTTGATAAATTGGATAGTGATCGCGGATCTGTCCGTGCAAAAGCATATGATATTGTCTTGAATGGAACAGAGATTGGTGGAGGAAGCGTTCGAATCCATCAGAATGATATTCAGGAGAAGATGTTTGAGATGCTTGGTTTCAGTCCAGAGCAGGCTCAGGAGCAGTTTAATTTCCTGCTGACAGCATTCAAATATGGTGTACCACCTCATGCTGGACTGGCTTATGGTCTTGATCGTCTGGTTATGTTAATGACTGGAGAAGATAGCATTCGTGACGTTATTGCATTCCCTAAGGTAAAAGATGCATCTGATCTTATGACAGAAGCTCCTGGACTTGTAGAGACAAAACAGCTGGAAGAATTAGGCATAAGCATTGTAGAACAGGAAGAAGTAAAGGAAGAAGAATAAATGAGTGTATCACAGATTATAATGTTAATTACAATGGTGATCTACCTCATCGGAATGGTTGGTATCGGCTTTAAACTCTCAGAGCAAAATGAGACGGTTGGCGATTTCTATCTGGGAGGAAGAAAACTGGGACCTTTTGTTACAGCTATGAGTGCTGAGGCCTCTGATATGAGCAGTTACCTGCTTATGGGTCTTCCGGGACTGGCCTATTTATCAGGAGCGGCGCATGTAGGTTGGACAGCGATTGGACTGGCTGCAGGTACTTATCTGAACTGGTTAATTGTTGCCAAGAGACTTCGCCGCTATACGGAAAAGACAAAATCCATTACCTTACCGGAATTTTTCTCGAATCGTTATGGCGATAAGAAAAATGTTTTGGCAGCGATTGCTGCACTTTGGATTATTATTTTCTTTGTACCTTATACAGCGTCAGGATTTGCTGCCTGCGGTAAACTCTTTAACAGTTTATTTGGAGTGGATTATCATACCGTTATGATCGTCTCCGCTATTGTTATTATTTTTTATACCATGTTAGGTGGCTTCCTTGCAGCAAGTATAACAGACTTTATTCAAAGTATTATTATGACCATTGCACTTGCCATTATTCTGATTTTTGCTTTCGTAATGGCAGGAGGTGTAGATGCAGTAGTGGAGAATGCTAAAAGTCTTCCGGGTTATTTGAGTATGACCTTAACTTATGATGCAGAGACCAATACGGCAGGTTCCTTTTCCGCACTCAGCATTGTATCTACCTTGGCTTGGGGATTGGGCTATTTTGGTATGCCGCATATTCTCTTACGTTTTATGGCGATTGAGGATGATAGCAAATTGAAGCTCTCTAGACGTGTAGCATCTGTTTGGGTTGTAATTGCAATGTTTGTAGCAGTAATCATTGGCATGGCAGGACTTGGAATGACTGCAGCTGGAGAGATTCCTTTCTTAGAGGGAAGTTCTTCAGAGACCATCATAGTAAAAACTGCGAATTTGTTATCCAGTTATGGTATTCTGGCAGCGATCATTGCTGGTGTTGTACTTTCTGGAATTTTGGCATCTACCATGTCAACGGCAGATTCCCAGCTTTTGGCAGCATCTTCATCCCTGTCCAATGACATTATTGTTAATTTTCTTCACATAAAGATTAGTGAAAAAAATAAGCTGCTGATTTCCAGAGCATCTTTGCTGATTATTGCAGTCATCGGTATTTTTCTTGCTTGGGATCCTAACAGTTCGGTATTTGGCATTGTATCCTTTGCCTGGGCTGGATTTGGTGCAACCTTTGGTCCGGTGGTATTGATTGCACTTTTCTGGAAACGTAGTAACAGAGTAGGTGCTTTTGCAGGTATGTTGGCAGGCGGACTTATGATTTTTATATGGAAATTTATCGTTCGTCCTATGGGAGGTCTATGGGATATCTATGAACTTCTTCCCGCTTTTGTTATTGCACTTCTGGTAAATATCATTGTCAGCTTGCTTACCAAAGCACCGGAGGAAGAGGTAGTAAAAACCTTTGAAACCTATAATCAATAATGTATAAGTAATAAAGAAAAAATGAGGTTATCGCTGATGTGATAACCTCATTTTTTATATACTAGAAAAGAAGTATATTTTATTCTTCGATTTTGATATTAGGAATGTTCTTGAAGCTTTCCTCCAGTTCAGCATCGCTAGGAATGTAATCTCCCATTGTTCCGTCATTATACTGCTGGTAAGCCACCATATCAAAGTAACCGGTTCCGGTAAGACCGAAGAGGATTGTTTTTTCTTCCCCTGTTTCCTTGCACTTTAATGCCTCATCGATTGCAGCACGGATGGCATGACTACTTTCCGGTGCAGGAAGAATTCCCTCAACTCTTGCAAACTGAGTTGCCGCCTCGAATACACTGGTTTGTTCCACTGCGCGAGCTTCCATGAGACCGTCATGGTAGAGCTGAGACAGAACGGGGCTCATTCCGTGGAAACGAAGTCCACCGGCATGGTTGGGAGAAGGAATGAAGTCATAACCCAAAGTATACATCTTAGCCAGGGGCGTAACTTTTCCTGTGTCACAATAATCATAGGTGAATTTACCACGGGTGAAGCTGGGGCAGGATGCAGGCTCTACTGCAATAAAGCGGTAATCTTTTTCACCTCTGAGTTTTTCACCCATGAAAGGAGAAATCAGACCACCCAGATTGGATCCGCCACCGGCACAGCCAATAATAATATCCGGTGTGATGCCATATTTATCCAAAGCGGCTTTTGCCTCCAGACCGATGACAGACTGGTGCAGGAGTACCTGGTTTAATACACTTCCCAGAACATAACGGTAACCATCATTGGATACAGCTACTTCAACGGCTTCCGAAATAGCACAGCCAAGGCTTCCTGTGGTTCCAGGATGCTTTTCATTAATAGCGCGTCCTACATTGGTTTCCATAGAGGGGGAAGGTGTAACAGATGCGCCATAGGTACGCATTACTTCACGACGGAAAGGTTTTTGCTCATAGGATACTTTTACCATGTAAACTTTACAATCCAGACCAAAATAGGCACATGCCATGGACAATGCAGTTCCCCACTGTCCGGCTCCAGTTTCTGTAGTGACACCTTTTAATCCCTGCTTTTTAGCATAATAAGCCTGAGCACTTGCGGAATTTAGTTTATGGCTTCCACTTGTATTATTTCCTTCGAATTTGAAATAAATCTTAGCTGGTGTACCCAGTTCCTTCTCTAAATTGTAAGCTCTGATGAGAGGAGAGGGACGAAAGGTTTTATAATAGTCCTGAATTTCCTGGGGAATATCAAAATATGCCGTATCATTGTCTAATTCCTGGGCAATCAGATCGTCACAGAAAACCGGGCGCAAATCATCAAATGTGGCGGGTTTTCCAGTAGCAGGAATCACCAGGGGAGCTGGTTTATTTTTCATGTCCGCTCTTACATTGTACCATTGGGTAGGAATTTCGTTTTCTTCCAGATAAATTTTATAGGGAATCTTTTTTTCTTCTGCCATAATCGTTTCCTCCGTTTTTCTTGTAATGAATAGATAGCGAAGATTGCCGAAAAAAATCCCATCTCAGCAATCATCAATTGCTGGGACAGGAGTTAAATTCAAATCTTATGAAAACTTCTGCGGTGCCACCCGGCTTGGTAAAAAATACCCACTCATAGCATACATATAATATGCCGATCTTTGATAACGGAGCATCAACTCCGGCTCACATACTTGGTAGACTACCGTTCTGATCACGTTCGAAAGTCCATTCACACTCCTTAGGTATACTGTCTCACAGCAACGACAGCTCTCTGGAATACCACCAAAATGCTACTTACTCTTTCTCAACACTTTAGGTTTATTTTGCCATTAGGGTTAGCAAAAGTCAATATATTTTTCTTTAAATTAGGATAGAAAGGCATATAATGTTGATGAATAATGGCTATAACATTAGTGTTGAGTCTTTGGTATGAGGAGGAAATTTATATGGCAGGACAACGTCCAAAATTAAGATTACTTTTAATCTACAGGATGCTTTATGAGGAGACGGATGAAAATCATATTAATCTCCATTCCGCCGCCTTTGGCTGGCGGCACAAATAGTAATGAAAGTGTTT
>CAVBGA010000131.1:0-3816 GCA_963594675.1 Lachnospiraceae bacterium | reverse complement strand
TCCTTATATATATTAATAATTCCGTTGATCAAGTTTCTCTAAGCCTCCAGCTACCCTGCAAACTCCAGCTGTCCCTTAATATGAGTGGACAACTGGGTAAATATTTCCTTAGGATTTCCATCTAAGGTACAGCCTGCAGCCATTTTATGGCCGCCACCGCCAAAGGATACAGCCACACTGCTAACATCTGCTTTTCCGTTGGACCGAAGACTTACTTTAAAAGTGCCGGGTTTCTGTTCATAAATAAAAATAGCAGCTTCCACACCCTTTGTCAGCCGCAACTGACTAACAATCCCTTCAAAGTCAGAGGAATCCACATGATAGGTTTCCATCTCCTCCAGAGTAACCGCACCAAAAATACAGTTACTATCTTCATCAAGGATACAGTTTTCTAAAACATGTCCCAAAATCTTATTTTGTTTGAATGTTTTCTGATAAAATGAATTCTCAATAATACGGGTAAAAGGAATTCCCTTTGCCATAAGCCATCCGCCAATCTGCATTGTTCTCTCCGAAGTACTATTGTACTGGAAAACACCGCTGTCATGCACGATACCGGTATAAAGAGCCTCCGCTGTATCCTTATTTATCTTGTCCTTATCCAAAAGTTCAAAAAGCACTTCACTGGCAGAGCTTGCCTCAGGACAGATATGATTTTTCTCAGCAATTCCCGGATTCGTAATGTGGTGATCAATACAGACCGTGTGCTGGATTGCATCCATATAGGATCCTACCACACCAATCCTGTCCAGGCTGCTAACATCAAACAGGAGCAAAAGGTCATAAATGTCAGGATTCCTGACCTCCTTTATCACTTGATTAATGCCGGAAATATAAGAAAATACTTCTCTGGGTTCTTCCAGATACACATCCACATGAATCTGGGGATAATTTTCTTTTAAATAGAGGAACATGCCCATGCAGGAGCCAATGCAATCCCCATCTGGATGTACATGGCCTGCAATGGCAATACTTTTTACTCCCTCAAGGATTTCACTGATTTTCTTCATTTTCTGCCTCTTCACTGTATTCCAGATCATCAATTTTTCTGGACATATTAACGCCATACTCAATGGATGTATCGGCAATGAAGGTTAACTCCGGAGTATTGCGAAGATTCAGATTCTTCGCAAGCATTCTCCGAATATAGCCCTCAGCGCTCCTCAATCCTGCAATGGTATTTTTTCTGTCCTCATCATTGCCAAGAACACTAATATATACTTTACAGGTTTTCAGATCCGGAGCAACCTGAACGCCAGTCACAGAAGTCATCATATGAATTCTGGGATCTTTTATTTCTCTTTGGATAATTGAACTAAGTTCTCTTCTGACTTCTTCATTTATCCTGATATTTTTTATACTGTTTTTTCTCATGAATTTCCTTCCGAAATCTATCTAGGAACCTCAACCATGATATACGCTTCTACCTGGTCAAGTTCCTGAATTTCATTAAATCCTTCAAATACAAGACCGCACTCGTATCCAGCCTTAACTTCCTTCACATCATCCTTGAAACGTTTAAGTGATGCCAGATTACCCTCGAAGATCTGATTGCCTTCACGGGTAATTCGAACCTTACATCCACGCTGGAAGGTACCATCAAGAACATAGCTTCCTGCGATGTTACCTACTCCTGAAGCCTTGAATATCTGACGGATTTCACCATGACCGATTATCTTCTCCTCGTAAACAGGATCTAACATACCCTTCATAGCCGCTTCTACATCTTCAATTGCCTGGTAAATAACTTTATAGAGGCGCATATCCACACCTTCCTGCTCAGCAATCTGTTTTGCTGTCGCATCAGGTCTAACATTGAAACCAATGATAATAGCATTAGAAGCAGATGCCAATGTAACATCAGATTCATTAATTGCACCAACGCCGCCATGGATGATCTTAACAACAACTTCCTCATTAGAAAGCTTAACCAAACTCTGTTTTACAGCCTCTACAGAACCCTGAACATCGGCCTTTACAACAATATCCAATTCCTTCAGATTGCCTTCCTGAATCTGAGTAAAGAGATCATCCAGGGACATTCTGGATTTTGTTTCTTCCAGAAGACGGTTTTTATTTTCTGATACAAAAGTAGCTGCAAAATTCTTAGCTTCTTTGTCATTGTCCATAGCCACCAGAATCTCACCTGCATTTGGCACGTCACTAAGGCCCAAAATCTCAACTGGAGTAGAAGGACCTGCCACTTTAACACGGCGTCCCTTTTCGTCCATCATGGCACGAACCTTACCAGAGCAAGCACCTGCTGCAATGAAATCACCCACATGTAAGGTACCCTTCTGTACAAGGATGGTTGCTACTGGACCTTTACCTTTATCCAACTTCGCCTCAATAACCAAACCACGAGCCTGTCTGGATGGATTTGCTTTCAGCTCACACACTTCAGCAGTCAAAAGAATCATTTCCAATAAGCTTTCAATACCCTCTCCTGTATGAGCAGATACAGGAACAAAGATAGTACTTCCACCCCAATCCTCAGGAATCAGTTCATACTCGGAAAGCTCCTGTTTTACACGTTCTACATTTGCATTAGGTTTATCAATCTTGTTGATGGCAACAATAATCTCCACACCTGCTGCTTTTGCATGATTAATGGCCTCTATTGTCTGTGGCATAACACCATCATCAGCTGCTACTACAAGAATAGCGATATCTGTAGCATTAGCGCCTCTCATACGCATAGCAGTGAAGGCTTCATGACCCGGTGTATCTAGGAAAGTAATCTTCTGATCATTAACTGTAACCATATAGGCACCAATATGCTGAGTGATACCACCGGCCTCTCGATCCGTTACATGAGTATCTCTGATGGCATCCAAAAGAGAAGTTTTACCATGGTCGACATGACCCATAACGCAAACAACAGGAGGTCTTGCCACCAATGTGCTTTCATCCTCTTCTTCCTCTTTCAGAAGTTCTTCAATAACATCTACCTTTTCTTCTTCTTCCGCTACAATATCAAATTCAAGAGCGATCTCCTGTGCTTTTTCGAAGTCAATCTCATGATTTACTGTAACCATGATACCTTCCATGAAGAGTTTCTTCACGATCACAGAAGGCTGCATTTTCATCTTCTCAGCCAACTCACGGATTGTAATCTTCTCTGGCAGTGTGATTTCCTTAACTTCTACTTTTTTCTTTTCTTCCTTATGCTGACGCACAGGTTTCTGAAGTCCTCTGGGCAGACGGCTCTGCTGGTTGCGTCCCTGATTCGGACGTTTTCCGCCTTTCTGTCTGTCATTACCGAACTTCTTATCCTTTTCCTTCTCTTTTTCCTTCTCTTTCTCCTTGCGAAGATCTCTGGAAGGTCTCTGCACCATAGGTGTCTCTACAGCAGAATTTGCTTGCTTACGGCCACCGAAGCTACGGCGTCCATTATTATCTCCGCCTCTTCTATTGTCTTTATTTCTAGTATCGCCACCACGGTTGTCTCTGTCCCCCTGGGAATTGCGACGATTATCATTGCCAGATTTCTGGAAAGTACGTCCCTGACCATTGCCATTATTTCTCTGGCCATTACGATCCCCGGTTCTTGTGCCGCGAGACTGTGAATTTCTGTCAGGCTGACCATTTCTGTTCTGGCCACCCTGCCCTCTTCTGTTGTCCTGACGATCTCTTCCATTATTTCTATCGCGATTGTCCCTATTGTCTCTGCGTTCATTAGCAGCCGCATTTTCCGCAGTTTTCTGTGTCTTTGCCTCTCCAGCTTTTTCCGTCTGAGTTGAAGCAGTCTTAGCCGCATTCACAGCATCCTGTCCATTTTCATTGCGGCGGAAATTTCTTTTAGCCTGTCCATCC
>CAVBGA010000130.1:0-21728 GCA_963594675.1 Lachnospiraceae bacterium | reverse complement strand
ATGGTTTTAGCTACTATGCTGGGGGTCGTATATGCCGGATGTTTTTATGTCATGATAGACCCCTGCCAGCCGGAGGCAAGAATTCGGGAGATCTTTCAGACTTTGGATCCTGCACTTTTGATTTGCAGCAGAGAAAATGAAAAGAAAGCCAGAACTGCGGGCTACGATAAAGAAATTTGTTTTTTGGACCAACTGTCAGTGGAAAATTCAAAAGTCGCCTTTGAAGAGACGGATTGCAGGATTCATGAGCTTGAGAAAATTCGTCAGGAAAGTAGTCCGGATGATCTCCTTTATGGAATTTTTACCTCCGGTTCTACAGGAAAACCCAAGGGTGTGGTGGTAAGCCACAGATCCGTAATTGGTTTTATCAGTCATTTCACCACTGCATTTTCCATTAGTCAGGAAGACTGCATTGGAAATCAGGCTCCCTTTGACTTTGATGTATCGGTAAAAGATATTTATAGTTCATTGATGACTGGGGCGAGATTGGTTTTAATCCCGAAAAAAATGTTTTCCACACCCCCTCTGCTTCTGGATTATCTTTGCGAGAAAGAGGTGACCACCCTTATTTGGGCCGTATCGGCATTGACCTTAGTGTCCTGCCTGAAGGGGCTGGAATACAAGGTTCCAACTAGGGTAAAACGAGTGATGTTTAGTGGAGAGGTGATGCCTGTAGGACAGTTAAAGCTATGGCAGGATGCCTTACCGGATGCAGAATTTGTAAATCTTTACGGACCCAGTGAGATTACCTGCAATTGCCTTTATTATCGAATTGATAAGGCTCATGATTTGCCGGAGAAACTGCCTATTGGTTATCCCTTTGAGGGACGTCAGGTATTTCTTTTGGACGAAAATGGCAAGGAAATTCCTCTTCCAGAAGTTAAGGAAAATGATGGGGATAGCCTGAGAGCAGTGGAGAAAGAGGGCCTTGGAGAAATTTGTGTTGCTGGGGAATCTTTGGCAGCAGGTTATTATCACAATCCGGAGGAGACAGAGAAACGCTTTTGCTATAGAGATAGAGATGGAAAGAAAATCCGTTATTACAAAACCGGAGATTTAGGCTATTACGGCCCGGGAGGTATCCTCTATTTTTCCGGTCGCAAGGACTTTCAAATCAAACATATGGGACATCGCATCGAACTGGAAGATATTGAGGCGGCATTGAATCAGCTGTCTGGGGTAGAGAAAAGCTGTTGTCTGTTAAATCAAAAGAAAAAGCAGATATTTGCCTATTATATGGGAGACTTGCCGGTGAATCAGATCAAAAAGCAGCTGAGAGAGAGGATCCCTCTGTATATGATACCTCAAAAGATCATTTCCATAGAAAGGATGCCCCTTACCAAGAATGGTAAGACAGACAGAGCATATTTTGAACACTTACAGGAGGTGAATGGATGAGAAGAGAGAATTTGGAGTATGCCACCATACGATATGGTACGCCGCTATATGCATTTGACCTGGATGAAATCAAAAGAAAAAGCCAATATTTCCGGGAGCGGCTTTGGGAAAATGCAGGACTATGTTTTGCCATGAAGGCCAATCCTTTTCTAGTGGAAAATATGGCAGATCTGGTGGACCGAATGGAAGTGTGCTCCATGGGGGAGTTTGAAATCTGTAGGAAACACAAGATTCCGAAAGAAAAGCTATTCATATCTGGGGTGTTAAAGAAAAAAGAAGACTTTTACGAGATATTGGACTATTGCAGGGGAGAAAGCAGATACAGCCTGGAATCTCTAAGTCAATTATATGATCTTTTGGATTGGTGCAAAACAAACGATGAAGAGGTTAAGGCTTATCTACGTCTGACCTCTGGCAATCAGTTTGGCATGGATGAGAAAACCATAGAGGGAATTATAGATTTGCGAAGACGATTTCCCAGGGTGAAAATTATGGGAATTCATTATTTTTCATCCACCCAGAAGAAAAAAGAAAAAATAGAAAAAGAATTGCACTATCTGGATGATTTTCTTCTGCGAGTTCAGGAGAAAACAGGCTATCCGATTCAGGAGTTGGAATATGGTCCCGGGATAGGGGTAAGATATTTTGAAGGACAGAAGGAACATTTGGAGGAGGATCTGGCTCTAATTAGGGAGACCGTGTCCCAGATGAAATGGCAGGGGAAAATTACCTTGGAGATGGGACGAGCTCTTGCAGCCTCCTGTGGCTATTATTTCACCACAGTTCGGGATATCAAGTGTAATCAAGGGA
This sequence comes from Lachnospiraceae bacterium, assembly GCA_963594675.1. GTDB lineage: Bacteria > Bacillota > Clostridia > Lachnospirales > Lachnospiraceae > Ruminococcus_G. The sequence goes on along the minus strand of CAVBGA010000130.1, from coordinate 19,520 downwards.
AAAATTATTGCCTTGTGGACGGCGGTATACATCAGATCAATTATGATGGTCAGATTCGGGGCATGTATCAGCCTTTCCTTTTGCAGAACCCGGACGCCCCGGCAGGACAGGAAAAGGAATTTACCATATGTGGATCTCTTTGTACCTATAATGATGTTTTAGTGCAGAAGGTGAAGCTGAGAAATCTGCAGCCAGGGAATGTCCTGATTTTTAAAAATGTAGGAGCTTACGCCATGACGGAGGGAATGGCCCTGTTTTTAAGCCACGAGCTGCCGGGCATCCTTCTTTACAGCGAAAAGAAGGGTTGGAAATGCCTGCGGCAGCAGATCCAGACCTACCCATGGAATACAGGGGCAGAAGATAATTGGAATAAAGAGTAGATTATAAGGAGTAGATTATGGAAGAATTAATGGAAATCTTAATGGATATGGATGATAGTATTGACTGGAAAAAGGAAAAGAAATTAATCGATGATCGAATTATGGATTCTTTTTCTGTCATTACTTTGATCTCGGAGTTAGAGGAGCATTTTGATATTGATATTGATGCGGCGGAAATCCTTCCGGAGAATTTTAATTCGGTGGAGGCAATGTGGGAAATGGTAGGCAGACTGCAGGAGGCTTGATATGTCTTACGATACCTTCATCTATCTTCTTGTATTTTTGCCCATCGTTCTTCTGGCCTATCAATTGATGCCAAGCAAGGGACGGTGGGCGGTCTTACTTCTGGCAGGCTATGTTTTCTTCTGGATCATTAGTGGGAAATTACTGCTGTATTTGCTGGCGACCACCCTCTTTACTCATGGAATTGCACATGGGATCCATAGATTAAAAAGGCTGGGCAAGGAAAAAGGGGCGGTTCTGGCAGGCAAGGAAGCCCATAATTTGAAAAAAGCCTATCGGCAAAGGGAAAAGCGTGTGCTAATCTTTGGTATCGTCATGCTTTTGGCGGTGTTGGCCTATTTGAAATATTATAATTTCTTTGCCGCGAATGTAAATGTGCTGGCGACGCATTTGGGAAGGGCAGAAATCCTTCCTAAAAAATCCCTTCTCCTGCCCATCGGCATTTCTTTTTATACCCTGCAGGCCATTGGATACATGGTAGATGTGTATTGGGGAAAGGTGGAGCCCTGCTCTCATCCGGGAAAACTTGCCCTCTTTCTTGGCTTCTTTCCTCAAATTATGGAAGGCCCCATTAGTCTCTACTCTCAGACGGCAGAAAGCCTTTGGTCAGGGAAATCCCTTCGCTGGGAAAATCTTACAGGGGGATGTCAGCGGATTCTTTGGGGGTTATTCAAAAAGGTGATTATTGCCGATCGGCTGTCCACTTTAGTAACGGCTATTTTTGATCATTATGGGGACTATCAGGGTGCGATGATTGTCATAGGGGCGGTATCCTACACGGTACAGCTGTATATGGAATTTTCCGGCTGCATGGATATCATTATCGGAAGCGGCCAGCTTTTCGGGGTGACTTTGCCGGAGAACTTCCGACAACCTTTCGCCTCCCGAAGTGCAGCAGAATTCTGGAGAAGATGGCATATCACTCTTGGTGTCTGGTTTAAAACCTATATCTTTTATCCTGTTTCTGTGTCGGGACTTGTAAAAAAATGGAACAAATTTGCAAGAAAACATTTAGGAAAGGGAGATGTAGGAAAATATCTGACAAAGTTAGGGGTGTCAGCCCTTTGCCTTTTCCCTGTATGGATTTGTAATGGCCTTTGGCATGGGGCCCGCTGGAGCTATATTTTTTATGGTATGTATTATTTTACCCTGCTTTTGTTGGGCATCGCCTTGGAACCTCTAGTGGAAAAGGTGACAGATGGTCTGCAGATCAATCGGGAGACAGACGCTTATCATCTCCTGCAGACAGGAAAAACCTGGATTATTATTTTTACTGGGGAAATGTTCTTCCGAGCCAACGGAATCCGAGCCGGCTTTCACATGTTCTTTAGCATTTTTCAGGACTTTTTCAATGAAAAATTATGGGATGGAAGCTTATTGAGAATGGGATTGGATCGGGGAGATTACCTGATTATCCTCCTGGGCTGTCTTACAGTAGCCATTGTAGGAAGTATAAAAGAAAGGAAGCTGCTGGGGGATGAGGGAATGAAAAAACTCCCAGGTCACCTTCGCTGGGCAATGTATTACGGATTAATTTTTGCAGTAATAATTTTCGGCGCTTATGGAGTTGGCTATCAGCAGGTGGATATGATTTATGCAGGATTTTAAAATAATTGAGAAAAAGCAAGAGGCTTTGGAGAAGAGTCTTGCAAGGAAATCTCATTTCCGCAGGGCCTTTATCTTCCTTACGATTTTTGCTCTGTTGATGGCTGGTCTCTCTCAGTCTATTCAGCAAATTTTGCTGATGAATGATAGTGTGGTAAATAGCCGCCACAAGAATATGTATGGCATCAGCAAGGAGGACAGTAATAGCATAGATATGGTTATTTTAGGAGATAGCTTGAGTTATACATCCTTCTCTCCCATGCTTTTGTGGGAAAATCAGGGAATTACCAGCTATGATTGTGGACAATCCGGTCAAAAAATCCAGGAAAGCTATTATATGCTGCAGCGGGTGCTGAAAACCCAGTCCCCGAAAGTCCTACTTATGGAAACCAATACCTTATTTCGAGGGGAAAGCAGTAAGGTAGAAGACCTAAAGGACACCATTGAGGCATGGGAAAACTACCATCTTTCCCTTTTTCGAGGCCATGACATATGGAAATCCGTGCTGTCAGGAAAGAATTGGACAGAAAAAGATTATAAGGGTTTTGCTTTCCGTTGTACGAGAGCTTCTTACACCGGCGGAAAGTATATGAAAAAAACAAAAGCCAAAGCAGAAATGCCAGAGATGGTAATTAAATATATGAAAAAAATCCAGAAATTATGTAAGGAAAATCATATCCAACTGATTCTGGTCAGTGCTCCTTCTCCGGTGAATTACTCCTATGCAAAACATAATACCCTTACGGCCTATGCCAAGGAAAATAGCTTGGAATACCTGGATTTGAACCTAAAGCTGAAAGAAGTGGGAATCAATTGGAAGACCGACAGTCTGGACGGCGGAGATCATTTGAATTTGTCGGGAGCCCAGAGAGTAACAAGTTATGTAGGAAAATATTTGCAAAAAGTCACGGAATTGGTGGATCACAGGGGAGACAAGAGTTATGCTTCCTGGAAAAAAGAGGCAAAAAAATATCAAAAGAAAGCAGATCGCCATCTCAAAAAAATAAGAAAAACAGTTAAGAAAAAGCAGAAAACGAAAAAAGCCACAGTCGGAAATATCTGACTGTGGCTTAAAATTTACGCAAAGTGTGTTTTCTATCGTTAGGCTTTTGCTCCCTCAGTAGCAACCGCTTCCTTTCTACGGAAGATGGTGCGGAAAATCAGTCTTACCAGAGGTCCGCAGTAGAACATCTGATAACAGATGGCCATAGGGAAATTCATTCCCCAAGTCTGGACCCATGTTCCAAAGCTAGGTGTGTCTTTAAAAAGTAAGGTGGCTACCATACTCATGATGGGGCACATGATACAGCAAATACAGATGGAAATTGCATAGGTGATAAACTGAGGTCTGTCGCTAGGTCTCATAACAGTGAAGGCAAGCATTCTTGCAATCTTACCCACAACAAAGAATTCCAGGATAAAAGCAACAGGAATCATAATAGGCAACTCGTGAAGAGCAGCTAAAAAGGTAGCTCCGCTGACACTGCCGGTGTTCAGAGCTACATTGTAGACAACCATACCGTAAACCATAATGGATGCCATGATAATAGTGAAAATCACGTCTTCAAATTTGTTTCTGGGCATAAAAAAACCTCCTGATGTATAGATAGTATAATAGAACGACGTATGTGTTGTTCATAACCATCCCATCAGAGGATGTACCGTTTCCAATAAGACCATATCTATCAATAATATAGCATATTTTTGAGAGAAAATCAAGCGTAAAAAATAAAAATTGCAATCCTTTTCGCTATTAGCTATAATTAACAACAATTGTGGCGAGAATTTTGTGGAAAGGGAGAGAGGTGATCAAGGATATGGCAAATGTAGCAGATGTCCCTTATTTTGAAATGTATACACAGAATCAGGGAGGGATTTCCTTTGAATATTGGGAGGATACCAGGTCCGTAGATCTTCACAAACATAATTATTATGAGATTATGATGATTCATCGGGGCTCCTGTCAGCATCTCTATAATAATACGGACACCCTTTTGATTCCTGGGGACATTGTTATTGTGCCACCTCACAGAGCACATGCATATACGGTAAGCAGTCAATTTGCCGCCTACAATCTACAATTTTTACCTCAGGTCATGGATGCAGATATTTTAAAATTATTTGAGAAGGAACTAAGGGAGTTAACAGGTGGTCAGTTAGAAGAGGATGTTTTTTTAGAAGATCAGAAGAAAAATTTCCTAGCAGATCCCAGTAATGATTTATATAAAAACTCGGAGCAGGAAGTACTTCCCGTATGGGAGAATCTTCTGGGGGATCGGGAAGATTATATCTATGAAGGGAAAAATGTCAGCGCAGATTATGTGATCAACAGCCTGAAACAGGGCGTTTTGCACTTTAGCCCATCAGAATACTCATTTATTCTACCCTTACTGCGACGTTGCGTGGAATTTGTTACCAATAAAGAAGCCCTTACTCCCATTTATCACAAAAAATATCTGAATGTAATCCTTTTGGAGCTTTGTAACGCTATGGGACGGAAAAATCAGCCTTATCTTATGCATTCCCGATCCAATCAACGAATCATGGGAGAAGTTCTGCGTTATATTGATCAGTATCTGGCAGAGGAAATCGATTTTGACGCTTTGGCGAAAAAATATGCCTTTAGCCCAAATTATTTTCGGAAACTTTTTAAGGATATGACAGGTTTGGCTCCTACAGCCTATATTAATCGCGCCCGGGTAATCAAAGCCTATGATTTGGTACAGAAGAGTGGGGTTACTATGAAGGAAGCTGCGGAGAGTGTGGGAATTTATAATACCAATTATTTCTCCCGTTTATTTAAAAAGGTTATGGGAAGTGCCTTTAGCAAAATGTGAAGGAATGGAAGTATATTTTTTGCATGTTTACAAAAATATTACAAGATAGATTTCTAGATTTAGACAATAAAACCAGAAATAAATATTTGAACATCGAAGAAAGATGTGAAATAATACCAAAAAACAAGTGGATATTCAAAAGAATAATAGAGAAAGTGTATGGAAAAGACTGAAAAAAATCGTATATTGTCAAAAGTGTACAAATATTATCTGACAAAAACAGCGAATTGACGAAAGTTACAAAAATCGTAAAATAGTGCTACATTGCCGTTTCTAAGGTCTGGTGAAACTGCAGAAAAGAAAATATAATTGCATCATCGGAGGTTGGCCAACCTTAATAAGGAAAGGTGTGTAACATTATTATGAAAAAAAATACAAATAGTGGCAGCTCTGGTGTGGGCAGTGCTAAGATTTCCATGCGGGAAAAGATTTCTTATGGCATGGGTGATGCGGCCTGCAATATTGTTGTAGGTTTAGCTGGTATGCTGACATTTTTCTACACAGATTATGTAGGAGTACCTGTAGGAATTGTTGGCCTTATTATGCTGATTTCCCGTGTATTTGATGGCGGCTCTGATGTGATTATGGGCTTGATCACAGACCGTACCCATTCAAAATACGGAAAAGCAAGACCTTGGATTTTGAGAATGTGTGTGCCTTATGCCATCGCCTGTGTTTTGCTTTTTACAGTTCCAGCTGGGGGCACTCAGATGGTGAAGGCCATCTATATTTTCATCACATACAATCTGGTGCAGACGGTGCTCTACACTGCGATTAATCTGCCTTATAGTTCTATGGCGGCTTTGATGACCAGGGATCAATATGAGCGTGGTACCATCAATGCTATCCGAATGGGAATTTCACCCTTTGGTCGAATCCTTGCTACTTCCGCCACTCTGCCTTTGGTAAAATTGCTTGGCAATGACCAGAGAGGATGGATTATCGCATCAGCGATTTACGGAATTATCGCTCTTGTACTGCTTTTGCTTTGTTTCTTCAATTGCAAGGAACGTGTGCATTTTGAAAAACAGGAAAAAGAGAAATTGCCAATAGGTCAGAGCCTTCTGGCTTTATTGAAAAATAAATATTGGGCTATTAGCCTGTGTCTGTGGGGTCTGCTGTCAGTATATATGACACTTTCCAGTACCAGCTTGACCTATTATTGCAAATATATTTTGGGAAATGATCTGTATTCCAGTCCTCTGTATATTGCAGAAGAGGTGCCCATGATTATTGTGGTCTTCTTTATTCCTGTTCTTTTGAAAAAAACGGGAAAACGTAATCTGGCTTTGACTGGTGCCTTAATCTGTGTAGCTTCTCAGCTGCTTTTGATGATTGATCCGTCCAATATTTACTATGCTGCATTATCTGCTGTATTTAGAGGAATAGGTCAGGCTCCTCTTATGGGTGTTATCTTTTCCTTTATTGCAGATTCTGTGGAGTATGGCCAGTGGAAAACCCATCTTCGTCTGGAAGGTTTGATTTATAGTGCAGCTTCCGTAGGATCCAAGCTGGGTTCCGGACTTACTAGCGCCGGCATTAGCGCAATCCTGCAGGCCGTAGGTTATGACGGCTCCCTGGCTACCCAGAGTGCCGCAACAGTAAATGCCATCAATGCCATTTATGTGGTAGGTCCTATGATGGTATGGGGAATCACCGCAGTGCTTCTGGTATTCTATCAGTTAGATCGAATTTATCCAAGAATCATGAGTGAATTGCAAAAAAGAGAGAGCTGTGGACAGCTGTAAGATCTGGGAAAGTCTTGATTTTTTGAAAATAGATGAACCGCTGCAAGTCTGTTTTTTAGACCTTGTGGCGGTTTTTATCATATAGAAATTTCTTTTTCCATACGGCAAGCGAAACTCTTTTGTATTCTTTATTATTGCATTATATGGTAGAATATACGAGATACGGTAAGCGACCTCTTATATAGGAAGGATCGATGGAAGTGAAAGAGAACTTTTATAGAGAAGACCGAGACTATCCGAGAAAAAAACAGAGAAAATATGGTGCGAACAGTGAATGGGGAGAAAGGAAGCAGGACGGGAAAAGAGACGGAAAAAGAAATTATAGAAAAAAAGAGGACACATATAAGTATTCCCGTAAGAAAAAATCTTCCTATAATAATGGCTATCATAACAACAGAAACAATAATGGAAAAGAGGGGAAAAAGGAAGAGGCCTATTCCCCAAAAAGGAAAATGATCGTTTTAATCGGTATGCCTGGTGCGGGGAAATCCACAGTGGGTATCGTCCTGGCTAAACGCATGGGTTGGAAATTCCTGGATTCTGATCTTGTGATACAGGACAAAACAGGGAAGCTTCTCCATGAATTGATTGATGCTTATGGAAATGATGGATTTCTTCAAATTGAGAATGATGTCAATAAAGAGATTCTGGAAAAACATACGGTGGTAGCCACTGGGGGAAGTGCGGTCTATGGGGAAGAAGCCATGGAACATTTCAAAAAAAATGCCACCATTGTCTATTTGAAATTATCTTATAAGGAGATTAAAAGGAGATTGGGAGATCTCCATAAAAGAGGAGTGGCTATTGGAGAAGGACAAACCTTGAAGGATCTCTATGATGAGCGCTGCAAACTTTATGAGAAATATGCAGATATTACGATTTACGGAGACCATAGGATTTTTAGAGAAGTGGTAAGAGAGACCATGAAGCAGTTGAAAAAGCTTGGTATTCGTCCAAAACAGACCACACCCAGTAATAGATGAGCTGGTAAAAAGAAAGATAGATGAATCCTCTGGGATACAATTGATTTGAAGCAAGTGAAATTCTTGTTAAATTGCAGACAAAATCTACAAAAGATGATAAAATAGAGTAAAATTGTCGGGTATAAACGTAGATAAAAAGAGAACCGGCGAATATAGGGGGAGATAACAGTGCGATTAGCAATCTGCGATGATGAATCGTCAATTATCGATATTTTAGAGGAAAAACTTCATAAATATTTTATTCCCAAAAATCTGGAATATGATATTCGGAAATATTCTCGGGGAGAAGACCTGGTAAAGGATGATTTTTCTTCCATAGATCTTCTTTTTTTGGATGTGGAGATGCCGGGATTGGATGGCATGGAGACGGCCAAGGAAATCAGAAAGTCCGATAAGGACATGAAGATTGTATTTCTCACAGGCTATAGTGAATTTGTTTTTGAGAGCTTTAAGGTAGATGCCTTTCGCTATTTGTTAAAGCCTTTAAGCGACAAGGAGCTCTGGGAGACTTTGGATGAAGTTTGCAAGCAAAAACAGGATCCGGAGGATTATCTTACCTTCCGTTTTCAAAATGAAGATTATTCCATTCGCTGCAGTGATATATTATATATAGAAGTAATGCGTGACAAAATATGGATTCACTGCTATGAAAATAGCTATCGTTGGCGGGGAACCATGAAAGAGGTAGTGGATCGACTGGAGGGAAAGGGCTTCTTCCAGGTGCACAGAAGCTACCTTGTCAATATGGAGAAAATTCGAAGCTATACTTCCAAACTAATTCGTTTGGACAATGATTGCGAAGTTCCTATGAGCAAATATCGTCAGGATGCCTTCAAGGAAGAGTATTTGCGGCATTGGAGTAAGATATTGTAATAATCATTGTTGAAAAAGGGGTGAGATAATGAGAGCACTTCTGATTTTAATATCCGTGTTGGTTTGTTTTGCTAACTTTATCAGTTTGGCACTCTTTACCTGCGGAGTTACCAAGTTAAGAGAATTTGCACGGAGCCTACGTCCTAAGGACATAGGCTTTACCATTGCCATGGCCTTACTTGCTGCTATATTGATAAACTTAGTGGGTGGTTTTATTGTTGTTTTTCTCTTTGTTGAATATCTGGTAATCTTGTATATTAGCCACAGGAAAGGCCAGCGCTTGTTTAATAGAGCTTTAAGAGGCGTTATTGGTATTGGCTTAATGCTTTTGGCTGAACTTGCGATTTTCTTCCTATTATATTTATACATGGGAGATAGTTTTTCTTATTGGATGTATCGGGCCAACTATCGAGTGATCGTAGTAGGCTATCTGGCCATGGCCATATGCCTATATGTCTTGATTGTTGTGCGTAATATCTTTCGCATGGAAAAACATACGCATCGGATCGGTATATGTCTCTTGGTGATTAAGACCACAGGAGATGCGCTTTTGCTTTATTTAGCAACAACCTCTGTTGCATATGGAGAAAAATATGTTCTTCTATTAATTGTTCTATTTTTATCTTATATTCTTGACTATCCCATGGTATTTATTCTCATGCCTCGTATGGAGGATTCCCTGCGCAGCATCAGTCAGCAGGAAAAGGGATATAGTGGTAATGATCGGGTCAACAGATATGAGTATTATCTGAATATGGAGGAGGAACACCGCCAGATCAGAAAGATGTACCATGAGATTAAAAATCAGCTGATGATTATGGAAGAACAGCAAAAACGCTGGGAGTCTGAGACGGGAGATAGACAGGCGGAAAATTCTGGCTTTCCAGAAAAACAAATGGATGCCAGGGCAACTCTGGCAGAAATAGAAAAGTTAAGACGTTCTTATCATACAGGACAGCCAGCTCTTGATGCTATTTTCTTTGAGACCAAAAAGCAGGCTGAGGAAAGAGACATTGCTTTTGAGGCAGTTGTTGGTGAAGGTTGTCTGAATTTTATGGAAGAAGAGGATGTAGTTTTAATCTTCCGAAATGCCCTTTTGAATGCCATCGAGGCTTGCTCCCATATGGAAAAGGGACCTAAGTGGATTCAGGTAAAAGCAGGTGTGAATGAGCAGACTACCATGGTTTATATAAAAAATACCACAGTATGTGATCGGCAGAAGGGATCTTTGCAGACCATCAAGGAGGATAAAGTTTTCCATGGAATTGGACTGACGACCATTAGAGAATGTGCAGAGAAGTACGGTGGTTACATGTCAGTAATAGAAAAAGACGCAACCTTTCAGTTGGCCATTTTGTTTAACAGGGGGTGAGGGAATGAAAAAGTGGAAGAAATGTGGCATGGTCGCATTAATGGTACTTTCAACGTTTATCTTGCCTTCTTGTCAGAGAAATGTAGCAGCAGCGGTGGTGGATGGATCCGCCACTACAGAAAATGACGCTTCCGCTACGACGACGGCATCTGGAGAGGATGGGCTGGTTCTGGAAGATGGGAGTCAGGCTAGTGATGACAGCATCGTGGAGGAAGAAGAGGTCAACTATGATAGGGATTACCTGACGAAGACCTTTGATTCGGAAGATGGTTTGGATGGAAGTGCCATGAATTGTATCTATTCTTCTAAAGAAGGATTTTTGTGGATCGGAGGTTATACCGGCCTTTACCGCTACGATGGCACAGAATTCAAGCGCTTTATGATTCAGAATGAGACCCTTCCTGTAAATCAAATCGTGGAGAACTCGGATGGACTCTTGTGGATTGGCACCAATGGAGATGGCCTTTTTCAATACGATGGCAGTTCTTTTACAGAGTATTCTCTGAATTCCAATGAAAGTGGCGTACATACCATAGAAGATCTCTATGTGGCTCAGAATGGCAGACTTTGGGTGGGAACAATGGCAGGTCTCTACTGCATTGACCAAGAGTCTGGAGATGTAAAAAAATTTGATGCACTGGATGGCTTTGAAATCAAGGATATTAATGAATTATCTGATGGGACCATTCTTGTGGTATGCAAAACTGGAGAAATCTACGAGATTACAGGGGATGAACTGAAGACCATTACGATTTCCGGGTGGTCTGGTGAGGATGTCCCCCGCTGTATCAGTGAAGGAAACGATGACAGCTTTTATATAGGAACAGATGCAGAACACATTCTAAAAGTGAATAAAAATGGGGAAGTACAGTGCATCATCACGGCAGGCAGTCTCTCCTCATTTAATGCCATTTATGAATATGATGATGGAACATACTGGGTTTGTTCCGACTCTGGCATCGGTGTTTTGAAAAATGATCAGCTGACAGAATTATATACGCCTTTGGATGATTCGGTGGAAGACTGCTGTATTGATTATCAGAAAAACTACTGGTTCGCTTCCTCCCGAAGCGGCATTATGCAGTTGTATCGCAATGATTATGCCAACCTGGGTGCCTATTGGGGCATTAAGGGGGTGGTAAATGCCCTCCAGGTAGAGGATGACAAGGTTTATGTAGGCTGTGATGATGGGCTTTATTGCTATGAGGGCAATATAAAGATAGAAAATGATCTGACCCGATCCTGTACAGGTGAGCGAATCCGCCAGATTTATAAGGATTCCCAGGGAAGACTATGGGTATCCACTTATCAGTCCGGAATCCGGGTGCAGGATAGGGATGGAAGTATCATAGTTCTGAATAAGAGCAACACAGAATTGTCCACAGACCGTATCCGCTGCGTATGGCAGCAGAAGAACGGCACTATTATTATCGGGACAGAAGAAGGACTCTTCCTATGCAAATCGAATTCTCAGGTAGAACGATTCCTTGAGGATGACAGCCTGGATATGAAGCGTATTCTGGATGTCAGGGAAGGACCGGATGGCAAGATTTATGTAGCTACAGATGGTTATGGCCTTTATGTGATTAATGATAATAAGGTGGAGGAAATATATACCAAGGCAGATGGTCTTAGTTCGGGAAGCGTTTTGAAGGTGGTACCATCTGATAGTATGCAGGGTGTCTGGGTTGTTATGGGTGAATGCATCAGCTTTATTGGAGAAGATGGCAAGTTAAGAAATGTAACAGGACTTTCCACCGCCAACAATCTGGATTTGATTCTCACAGAAGATGGGGAAGCTTTGATTCTGGCCAGTAATGGTCTTTTTCGGGTAAAAGAAGAGGATCTTCTGGGAAAAGAAAAGATTTCCTATACCCAATATAGTAAGCAGGATGGTTTGCCTATAGACTTTACGGCAAATGCTTGGAATGTACTGGATGGGGATAGCCTTTATATGTGCGGTACCTCAGGAGCAGCCAGTATTGACCTAGCGGAGGATCGAACAGAATATCCCATCAGTCTTTATGTAGAGAGTGCCACGGCAGATGGAAAAGAAGTGGAGTTTAACGAAGACGGAATTACGATTCCCGCTTCCACTCATCGACTGAATATCGATATCCGTCCCATAAACTTTGTTTATCGTAATCTTTCCACCGGTTATTGGCTGCGTGGCATCGATGATAAAGAGACTATTGAGGATGCAAGTGTCCTTGGTGATGTTAGTTATACAGATGTCAAGGGCGGAAATTACCGGTATGAGTATCGTATATTGGATGGCAAGACGGGAGAGAGTCTGTCGGAGATTAGCTTTTCTGTGGTGAAAGCATATAAATTCTGGGAAGTACCTCGTGTACGGATTGTCACTGTGTTTATTGGCATACTAATTATTTTCGGAGTGATCATCATTGCTATTCGCCTGACGGAAAGAGGAATGGAGAAACGTTACCAGAAGAAAATGTATCGCATGAAAGCGGAAGAAATGGGACGTATGGCCTTATACGATACGGCAACAGGTGCTTTTAACCGTAACTATTATGAAAAAGAAGTAGAAATCCTGGAGAAGAAGAAGAAGAAGATATGCGCTTTCTTTTCTGTTAGTGTAAACTATGTGGAATATTACCGAAGTCGAAAAGGTGTCCTTTTTGTAGAAGAGATGATGAGGGAGGCCATTAAGGTGTTGACCAGTCAGACGGAAGAAAAGGATCTGAAGATTTTCCGCATGTCCAGCAATGTATTCTTCTTCTGGCTGGCGGAATCGGTTTGCCTGGAAGACTATATTTACAAAATAAAAGAAGCCTTTAAAGACGTTTTTGAAGAGCCGGATCGCTTCTCGCTGGCTGTGGGCGGTGTTTATAATGAAGCAGGCAAAAGTGTGCATGAGTTGTTTGAACATTGCGAGGAGATTCGAATGCTGGATGAGAAGTTGGCGGAGGCGAAATTTATAGAAGGGCAGATTAATATGTTTCGCTGAGTGGCAGATGTATAAGCGTCCGATGTAATTGGCCCTAAATAAGATAACCGGGCGTTTGATATATAAGTGTCCGATGAAAACACCCCTAAATAAGACGCAAGAAACATGACGCAATGGTCTTATTTAGGGGTGTTTCATCTACTCTTTATACAGGCGCAGCAGGTATTCAGTATCTGGATTTGCATGAATATGGAACAGAATAGTTTGAGTCATATTCACCTAAAAAAAGATGAGCTATTAGGTTCTTGTAAATGGAAGTGAAAGCTATGAGCAACTTTGGCGATTGGATTGAGGAGAAGGCAACAAAAAGAGCAACGGAAGAAACTACAAATAATATTATCATGAACATGTATGAAAGTAAGTTTTCTTTAGAACAGATTTCCTTGGCGACAAAGAAGAGTGTTGAGGAGATTGAGAAAATCATAAGTGAAAATCAGCTTCTTATGGTATAGCTTGTACAGATAAAAACGAAAAGCGAGATCAATATTGTTTTATTAAAGATATAACGGTGGTTAGAAATATCTAACTTGCACAAAAGTGAGCATACACATACGGATAGATTTGTCTAACTTTTCCATTCGTCCGTTGGAACGTGCTATTTGTCTTGTGTGACGAAAATGTGAAAAATATGTGATAAACTGATTCAACGAAGAGGACTAAGTAGGTCCACTATGTTTGAATCAGTTTTTTTGTTTAAAAAGTTCAAGAATAAGAGACATTTCTTTTATAGAGTTTAAATAACTTTCATATTTAATTATTTATTATTTGACTTTAGGCAAGGGAGGGGAGCCCATGGCTGAGAGAGAGCTTAGAAGGATGAGTCGTACAGAACTCATTGAGATTATATATGCGATGAAGACGAGAGAGGAGCAGTTGCTCCAGGAGAATGCAGAACTTAAGGAAAAGGTGAGCCAGGGGGTTCGTCCTATTGCTGAGGCATCTTCTTTGGCGGAGGCCACTGCGGAATTGAATCGAGTTTTGGCAGGGGTTCAGGAAGCCACCAGAGCATATAGAGAGTACGTTAAGCGTCAGGAAGACTCACTATTCTAAGAAAATCCGGAGATAAAGTAGTAAAAAGAATGCAGGTGAAGGATAGCGTGAAGAATCTTAAGGAGACTCTTGAGAAAAAAATCCTTAAAGAGTCCGGACATGCCAAGAGAAGCGGTTCTGGTATAAAGGATTCAAAGAAAAAGTCAGATATAAGATCTAAGATAACATCAAAATCGAAAATAAATTCAGAGACAGAATCAGATATACAGATAAAAAAAGTAAAGATCCCCAGTAAGAAGGAAATTGAGGCAGAGAAAAGTCGTCTTGCCTATCGATCCCGTTTCTTCCGGGTGCTGCGAAGTACGGTATATAGTTTGATTGTTGTGGCTGCAGTAGCAGTGCTTCTGGCCACATTGATATTCCCGGTACTTCGAGTGAGCGGTGATAGTATGGAGCCTACCCTGGATAACAAGGATATTATCCTACTGATAAAAAAAGGTTCCTATACTAGAGGAGATCTTTGCAGCTTTAACTGGCAGAATAAATTATTGATTAAGCGAATTATCGGCCTTCCCGGAGATGTGATCAATATCGATGAGAACGGTCAGGTAACTGTAAATGGAGATCTTCTGGATGAGCCCTATGTAGATGAGCTGGCATTAGGTGAGTGTGATATTACATTCCCCTATCAGGTGCCGGAGAACCGTTTCTTTGTTATGGGCGACCACAGAAGTGTGTCTATTGACAGTCGTAGTAGCACCATGGGGTGTATAGAGAAAGATCAAGTTGTGGGAAAGGTTTTCCTGCGGGTATGGCCATTGAACAAACTTTCATTGGTTAGCTAGAAGGGGCAAAAGTATGAAAAGTATACTGAATGAATGTGTGGAAAAAATTAAAAAGAATCGTCACCGTTTCCACAAATACACGGCGATCATAGCAGTGCTTGCTTTGATTACGGTTGTTGGTGTGAATGTGGCACTGCGGCAGGATGGAATCTCTATGTCGGCG
Organism: Lachnospiraceae bacterium; assembly: GCA_963594675.1. GTDB lineage: Bacteria > Bacillota > Clostridia > Lachnospirales > Lachnospiraceae > Ruminococcus_G. Next base: position 4,510 of record CAVBGA010000130.1, on the reverse strand, counting down.
GATAGCTTTTTCGGCATAGCAGAGACCGATGAAGATCCTGAGGTGAATGCAGATGCAAGCACAACTGCGGATTCAGATTCCTCTGATGCAAGTAACTCGACGGATGCCGGAGAAAGTACAGAGACTACATCGGAGTCCACAGACAGTGATCAGACAGGTGATGATCAGGATAGTCACGTATCCGATGATGGAGACAGCACAGACGGTAAAACAAAAGCGGAAAAGCTTTCTGATGGAGATGCTTCTGCTGAAACCGATAAGTTGGTGGATGACAGTGAAGATAGTCAGGAAACAAAATATAGCGATGATTCCGCTGATGTGGAAAGTAAATCCACCTGGGAAAAAACCATTCCTTCCGGTCTTACCGGTGTTTGGAGTGATGACCTGGTAAAGGTAGCAAAAAGTCAGATCGGTTATAAGGAAAGCACCAAAAACTTCCGTTACTCAGATGATGGAAGTACAAAACAGGGCTACACCCGTTACGGCGCTTGGTATGGCAATAAGTATGGTGACTGGAGCGCCATGTTTGCAGCTTTTTGTTTGCATTATGCAAATATCAGCGATAGCTACATTCCCGTAAATTCCGGTGTCAGCGCCTGGAAGGTGAATTTGAAAAAAGAAGATCTCTATCAGGCAAAAGGAGATTACACACCGGTAGCTGGTGACATCGTTTTCTTGGATAATGATTCCGATGGAACAGATGATCACGTAGCCATTATCGTAAGCACATCCGATAGTAGATTTGAAGCAGTGGAAGGTGACTTGGACGGAGCGGTAGTAAAGAAAAGCTTCACAAGTGATGATAAGACCATTAGCGGTTATCTGGTTCTTCCGGAAAATCCAGACCAGGATCAGGCAGCAGCCACCACAAGCCTTGACCAAGAGGATACGGATAGTTCAGATTCCGATGGAACAGAGGATGCTGAAGAAGTAGAGGGGGATGATGATGGAATCCTTGCTGCTTCAGACTCAGTAAACTATCAGGATATGAAAGGAAACATAACCAGTGTAAGCGGTGCAGGTACAAAATACAATGGAAGCTTGTTTGAGACAAGTTTGACCTTGAATTTCCAATTTAAAAAGTCCGACGTTCAGGCGAATGGATATAATTACAAATTTAATTATCCTGAGGGAATTATGGTGCCTGAGGGTAAAGCGGATTTGGTTTTAGGTCAGGAATATCCTTTGTATGATTCAGCAAATGTGCAGGCTGGTACTTATGGTTTTCTGAAAAATGATGATGGAACGTATGCGGTATTTATTCATCTTGATAAGGACTATGTGGATGGCAAAGCTGGTGACACCTTGGAGGGACATGTAACTTTCCAAGGAACTATGGACAAGTCGGGATCTCAGGATGATGGTAGTTATAAGAAAAAGTTCTCAGATTCGGTTACTTTAGATATACCGGCAAGTGAGATTGATTTCCCTGACAATTCTACAGGTAAATTCGATATTACATCAACTAAGGATGTTAAATATGATTCGCAAACTGGTAAACTGACTTACACAGTTACCATAACATCACAGAAAGGTACACCAGGAACAGTAAATTTTGTTGATACAGTTACAACCACTGGTATGAGTCTTGGTACTCCAGAGGTCACTGTCAAAAAAAGAAATAATCAAGGAACTGAGGAAGATGTTGCTGTAAGCAATAAAAATTACAGTAATAATACACTCACTATGGATTTGCCTCAGATGGTTGAAGGCAGTAGTTACACTGTAACTTATGTGTATGATGTGTCAAATCTTCAGGGAGATGTATCCACAGCTCATAATGAAGTAACCGTAAAATCAACGAACAATAAGGTTACAATTACAGATAAAGCGGAAAAAGATTATGAGATAAAGAACAAGTGTGATATAACTAAGTCCGGACAATATGAAAAAGATACGAATCGGATTAAATGGACAATTACCCTGAATAATAATCATAGTAATATTGCAGGTAGCACATTGAGTGATGACATGCTTTCTCAATTAGTTCCATTTAAGATTAATGATAGTGATACTAGTAAGGTAAATGTGAAAGTAACGACATCCACTGATTGGAAACCGCTACAAGAGAATGATGGTTGGCAATTAATCTGGGAAAATGGCAAGGCTACTGGCATTCGTTTTACAGAAGTGGAGAATGGGAAGAATACCAGAGATTATACTATTGTATATTATACATCTTATGACGGAAAAGCTAGCTTTACTACGGATAAGGTAACAAATACTGCTGTATTCAAGCCAAGCAATGGTTCAAGTGAGGTAGAAGGCACTGGTACAGCTAATGTGTCAGATGGTGATGTTACAAAGGCGCATGGGGACGCAACAGTTGATACAAATAGTAAGACAGCGATTGTTCCATGGACAGTAACAATAACGATTCCTAAAAGCGGTTTATTATCCGGAACGGTTATTACTGATAATAGTATTAAGGATTCGTGGAATAATACGTATGGAACACAGTATCTAACACAGAAACAGGTTGTAGAATGGGCCAATGGTATTTGTTGGAAAGATGAAAGTGGTAATAAGCAGATTTCTTCCGCTAGCATTGTAAGTAATCCAGCTTTTACTATTAAATTCACGGATATTAATGGAACGAGCTATTCTTATGATGAGATTGCAAGTAATGTCAATGGCAAGTTTAATGATTCCAAATTTACTCTATATACCATAACGCTGAATTCGGATGTTGCTCTTCCAGACGGAGCAAAGAAATTAGTCTTTGCATATAATACCACTGCGGATTTGAGTGCAGCGACAGGGACAACTGAAGTAACCTATCGTAATACAGTTACAGTTGGAGATAAATCAGCTAATGCAGATTATAAGTATAAGCAGGGCTTTATTAAGATGGATGGCGGCTGGCATACAGGGACAACGCAAGCAGATGGTTCATCTAAAAAGCTAACTTGGATTCTTCAGGCTAACTTGATAAATAGTAGTAATAAAATCACTTTTATAGATAATTTACCTGAGGGTGTAGTGCTTGAAAGTGTTAAGGTTGGTGATTTGAATAATCAAACTTTGACACCAGATGATAATGGGAATATTTCGGGAAGTTATAATTCTATTGAAGCAAAAGGTACATATACAAGTAATAAACTGATGCTTACATTGACAAATACCAATGCAGAGTGGACGCAAGGTACTTCACATGAAATTACATTGTATTGTTCTATAGATACCGACAAGATTCAAAATTATGAAGCTGGTAAGACTTATACCTTTAAGAATGAGGCTAGTGCAACAGATAATAGTGGTACGATAGGTTCTGATACACAGACTCAGGAGTGGACAGAAAAGACGGACACAGAGACAAAGAAGACTGTGGACAAGTCCGGAAGCTGGGATAATAATACCAGACAAATGAATTATACAGTTAAAATCAATCCAGATGGAAAAGATCTTCTGGAAGGCAGTGATCAGCTGAATTTGACGGATGAATTTATATACCAACATGGTGGAATAACTGCTATAAATGATAAGACTGGGGAAAGAGAGAATGTCGAACTTACAGCGTGGGTTTTGCCAGACAGTGTAAAGCTTTATAAAGCGGAATTAGTAGACGGTGCATGGGTGAAAGGCGATGAAGTTACGACATGGTCTTGGAAGGTTGCGACTAGTGCTGATCAATGGAATCCTTACAATCATAGTGTAATTACTGCAACAGGAGTTCCAGATTCTACTCCACTTATTTTGGAGTATACATACCAATATTATTTGTATAACCCAGATACTGGTTATACTGGTTATTCAAATGCAAATAAGGTGGATAAGCTGTCGAACACTTTGAAAATTGATGGAACAAGTGAAAGCGGTACATCAGAAAGAAATGACTTTGATTGGAAACAGCAAACTCATGCGGCAAGTGTCGTAACTGAAAAGAGTTATACGATTTACAAAGTAGATTCGGCAGATTACGGTAAATATCTCAAGGGTGCTAAATTTAAACTGCAATATTATCAAGATGGTACGTATATAGATGCTGGATATACCTACACTACCAATAGCAATGGCGTTATTCAAGTGGCTTATCAAAAGGATACAAGCGATAGCTCTCAGTATCAATTTAGTGAAAATACCCTATATCGATTGGTGGAGATACAAGCACCAGATAATTATAATCTTCCAGATGATCCTGTAAATGAAGCACTATACTTCTATTTTGGCAATAGTAACAAAGACATCAGTGAAAGTAATCTTCCAATAAGCAATCTACCATCTAATACGTTTGACCTAAATCAGTCGGCTCACGTGGCATACTGTGAAAATGAGTCTAAAATGACTGAGTTAACTGTAGATAAGAGATGGTTTAAGAAAGATGGAACAGAGGTAACAAATAAGAAACAAGGCTCCATTAGTTTTGATCTTTATCGAACAGAGAGTGGCTCGGAAGCTACATTGAGTGGTTCTATTAAGACAGATCCATGGCATTCTATTAATCTTGGAGAAAGCAAGTATGTAGCAGGATCAACAGCCACTTATCATATTTCAGTATCATATACAGACC
>CAVBGA010000129.1:0-9182 GCA_963594675.1 Lachnospiraceae bacterium | reverse complement strand
GTTGCCCAGATGTCATGGTCCGTGAAATTCTCTTGAATCAGTCTTTCACACATTTTTCTGCTTTTCTTATTATCCAGTGTTTTCTGCGCTTGTCTCTGCCTGTCCCTTTTTCCTTCATCCGGTATCAGGTGCGCTTGCTGTCTAGTAAATACCGGGTATATCTCTACCTCAAGTTGATCGCCAGCCTTGATCTCTTTCGTAGCATAGACGTTCTTTCCTGTCTTTAATGCTCTTCTTTCTTCTGTTTCTTTTAAATTTTCTAACAGTTTTTGATATGCAGCATCATAATCGTAAGGAATGTACTTTGTGTTCTTTTTCTTCTTCATCTTTTTAGTGGTTTTTTGGTCGATATGTTCCTATCTATTACAAGGACGCTAATAATAGAAATCCATACTGTTTTTAATTATCTTTTTTCTAGTTTTCTTTTTTCTCTGAACCTTTGCGCTCTTTTCCTTGCGCTTTCTAGTTCTCTCTTTTTTCTTTCTTTTCTTGCTTTTGCTTTTTGGTAATAATTCTTTTGATAATTCTTATTATCTAAATCACTATCACCAGTCTTTAACTCATTAACAATTTCCGATCTAATGACGTATAACCCTTGTTCGTATCCACTTGTCAGGACTACAATTCCATCTTTTGATATCCTTGGATAGCTTTCGATTACTTCGCGACGGTCAAATGGCCGCCACTCTTTCAAGCTAATTTCCGTTCTTTCGTTTGGATTTCTGTGCTGTCTTCTTGTTTGTCTCAAATGTTCCATCCAACTCATTGAACGTATGTTCTTTTCATATTCTTCTGCAGTTCCAATAAAGTAAAAACTGCTGCCTTTTTTTGCGCCTATGTAATATAACGCCCCGTCTGGCAGATGCGTGTCTTTAATAAATTTGCCCAGTGTCATATCAATCACCTTTTGCTAGATAATCTCTGAATTCTATCCCTCTATAAAAGCATGTAATCTTTCGATCGTAGCAATCTAGACACCCTTCGTAGTTATCCACTCGATATTCAAGCCCTAATTCTTCACAAATAGTTATCAGATTTACTATTGTGATGCTTTTCGGTGTCAGAGGGACAGGAGTCTCCTTATAATCTTCATCTGTGATGAACTGATCCATGTTTTCGCGGTCCGCTTCTTCTCTAATCGTTTTCAGGGCGATAATATGCTCCGCAATCTGGTCCATCATGTTTCTATATTTCTCTTTTTGATGCATTCTCGATTACCTATTTGTCTTTCCAGTGATGTCTTTGATGCATTCAACCATATGAGCACCTATAAAACCAAGACCTATAGTTGCTAGGGCAATTTGTGTCGGATTATACCAGCCGGAAGCAGCAACGAGTCCGAAGGCCACGCCCGCTGCCGCTGTAAATTCATATTTGATCATCCTTTCCTCCTCCTTACCAGCATGCCACTTCAATGCTGTTTTCTTCCTTATAAGTACCTGTAAACGCGTTCGCTCAGTCTTTCTTCCGGCAGCACTTCAGTTTCGTTTACTGTCGTTACCATTTCCTTGTATTCTTCTGGACTGATATCTTCCCCTTCTGCAACAGCTATTACTTCATGAATGCTCGATGGGATAATTAGTAGATCCGATTGCAATTCATCTGCAAGCTTCGCGAATACTGTTGGGTATATAAGAGCTGTCGCGCCATAGCTTTTACCTCTACTCGTGATAACGTACATGCTCGTCTGTGGTATCCCTTCAGTAATCTCCGCCATTTCATCTGCTGCCATGCCTAATTCCTTCAACATATCTTTCATGGGATATATGTTGAATTCATAATATTCCGCAGTGTTGAATATTGCCGCTGTCCTTAACTCATTGTTTTTAAATCCTAGTGTTTTCCTCACTTTATTAGTGATAATCATGGCCTTTCCAGCTTTACCGTCATCTAATGGCACAACGTATTCTGCTTTTAGATCTAGGGCGTTATTTACTAGTCTCACTCTTTCGCAATCTTCAAATCCCATTGGTTGAAGTCTAAAAATTACGTTATCCAGAACTTTTTTTCTTAAGCCGTCTTTATTTTTGTGTTTAATATCTTCAAATAGTTCTTCTTCTTTTAACTTTTTCATGTGGTATTCTTCCTTGCTTTTATGTTTATATTGTTTTCTTTTTATCCCAAGTTCTTTTGCGCTTCCTCAGCATTGTACAGGTTGTAATTTCCTTTGCCTGCACCGCCTCTGGTCAGTTCGTGATAAATCGTGGCTTTATGGACACCCAATTCATCCGCTATTTCAGCAACCTTTTTCTCTTGCTTGCACAATCGCTCTATGTTTTTTCTGTCCTGGTACAACAGGCGCTTGTATTTTCTCGGCACTCCGATCACCTCCTTTTGAGCAAATAAAAAATGCGCCAAGAGTTTTTTTCTCTTAACGCATTGCATTCTTTAACTGTTTTTTACAAAAAATAAATGCGCCAGAGAGTTTTTTCTCTTGTCGCATTTAATTTTAAAACTTACCTTTTTTTGTGAAATGCAGGGCCCTGCAAAATCACTTTCCTCGAATATATTTCGGCAAGATCGTAATTTTACAGGGCTAAATTACTCTGTGATGTTAAGCCTGATATTGTTGCAGTACGTCATAAGCAATATTGCAGTAAATATTGGTATCAATTTGGCTTTCCGTCATACCTAATTCTACCAATCCATCCTTGTCGTCCACTCCATAGGTGGTCAAAAGACTGCTTAACTGCTCATTATACTCATCCCCATCTGTGGCAATGCCTTCTTTTTCCATAATAGCTAATGCCACCAGCTGGGATTTTACCATGCTTTTTACCGTATCTTCCACATCATCCTCTGTCATTCCCGACTGTTCAAGAAGCTCTTCATAAGTCATATCATTATTTTCCGCATAGGACTCATAATACTCCTTAGCGATAGAGCTCCAATCATCATAGAGATCCTTGGCATAAGCCGTAACCGTTGAGGCATCTACCACATCCTGAAAAGCATCGGAAGCAGTTCTTTTCAGTACAGAATTAATGGTAACATCAAATTCTGCATCTTTTCCCGCATAATCCGTCTGACTATAATCATCTGGAAAAGTAACCTTCACGGTAACTTCATCCCCTGCTTTATGTCCCACCAACTGGTCTTCAAAATCATCAATAAAAGTTCCGGATCCTATGGTCAGATCATAACCTGTAGCACTTCCCCCATCAAACTCTTCGCCATCCATTTTTCCAACATAATCAATATTGGCAATCATGCCCTCTTCGATGGCGGTATCATCAGAACAAGCAATTTCCAATCCCTTATATTCACCAAGGGTAAGAAAATCCTCTGTAGACTTGCTATCAGAATAGCTTTTGTCCGATACTTCAGCATCGTCAACTGTTGACTCGCTGTCCTCTGAATCAGAATCTTCTGTCGCATCATCTGATGCTGCGCTGTCACTGCTCTCGCTGCTGTCTTTAGGAGAAACTAAGCTGCATCCGCTAAAAACCATAGTTGCCATCATTAAAGTCAACAGGGAAATTACAATTTTCTTCTTCATTATCGCTCCTTATCTATATACATCATTATGCTCTATTTACGCTGCCGAAAAGATTTAATTTCTCAGTCACTACTTTTTTCATTGCCTGGATTTCATAGGGCATCAATTCCTTCATGTTATTGATACCGGCAGCTATTCCTACTTCCAAGCCTTCTTTAGCCGCTTTGTTCAAATCTGTGAAAATATTTACCTTGCAGACGCCCTTCTCAACTGCCGTACGAAAATCTTCATCTGCAAGTCCGCTTCCCCCGTGAAGAACCAAGGGAAGATCTGTATCCTCAGCAATGGTCACAATACGTTGAAAATCTAACTTCGGTGGAAATTTATAATCTCCATGGGCATTACCCACTGCAACAGCAAGGGAATCGATTCCCGTTCTGGTGGCAAAATCAACAGCCAGCTTAGGATCTGTATAGAAATCTTCTGGTTTTTCTAATTTTCCAGCACCTTCATTGTCCCCTACATGTCCTAATTCGCCTTCTACCGTCACACCCATAGCATGACAAATTTTCACCATCTCAGCTACATTTGCTATATTTTCTTCATAGGGAAGGGTAGAGCAGTCATACATGACGGAAGTAAATCCGCATTGTAAAGCCTGCATACAGCGGTCAAAAGTTTTGCCATGGTCAAAATGAACACATACTGGAACATTAGCTCGATCTGCCATAGGCAGGAGATAATCGCTGACCAATTCCAGTTTCATCCAGGGGAGCAGGCTTTCTGCTGTGCCAATCATAACAGGAGAATTCATCTCCTCTGCCGTCTCAATCACGGCTCTTGCCATTTCCACATTGATGGCATTAAAAAATCCTACGCCATATCCGCCTTCTTTAGCAGGATACAGCACATCATTCATTGTTACTAACATAGTTTACGCCTCTTTCTCTAGTTATATCTTATCCTGCACAGCTATCGATTTTCTTCCAGCCTGCTGCCACTTTCTTTTTCAATTCATCATAAGAAGGAAGACCACTGATGGCATCATAAGCGGTAACACAAGCTGCCCCTGCAGCTGCCGCCATGTGAAGCGCCATTTCTAAATCTTCCCCTTCTAGAAATGCTGTGTGAAAAGCGGCTATACTGGCATCTCCGGCACCTGTACCAGAGAGAAATTTCTCTGCGAGATAGCTGCTTTCAAAGATTTCCCGATTGCTCCAGCTTTCCATTTGCTTTTTATCGAAAATCTTTGTCATTCTTTCTTTTCCAGCAGTTTTACAGTAAATTCCCGGAAGTCCACATTTAATCACAGCAACAGCCGTTCCCATAGAAAGGCATTGATCAGCCAAAAATGCGGCTTCCTCTTTGGCAGAAATCACTTCCGTAACATCTCCGCCCTTCGCCTTTTCCTTCCAGGATGCAAAACGCCTACGGTCTAGAATATAACACAATTCTTCTATACTGGGAAGAAAAAAATCTACATAGGGCAGGGTTGCCTCCAAAATACCCCTCCAGTCACTCCGTCCCGAGGCGGAATTAGGATCAATTCCACACAAATCCAAAGAAGTCATGGCACCGGCTTCATGAGCTCTTTTCATCAAATCTATAAGCTCTTTTCCATCATCCGCATACATAGCCGCCATAGCAGTAGGATATCCAAAATGAAATAAATCTGCTTCTTTCAACAAATCATCCCTTACATCCCCAGAGGAAAATGTAGCATTTGCTCCCTGATGATGAAGAAAAATCCGATCAATTCCTGGTGGTGCCAGCACTGCTGTATAAGCTGTGGAATCATTTTCTGACGAAATCACATACTCATCTGCTTGGTACTTTTTTAAAATTCCTCTGACAATCTCCCCAAAAGCATCATTTCCTACTTTAGCCAATAATTTTACATCATTTCCGAAAATTTTCATGGCTAAACCAGTGTTGGCAACAGAACCACCGGTATGAAGATCTGCCGCTCCCACCTCCAGGGTCTTTCCCGGTTGCAAAAGTTCCTCTATGTGCCTTGTTCCATTGTCATAAAAACTTGGTGCAAGATCCAAACAAATATGTCCTGCCGTTAACACTTTTTTCTTCTGAGAACCCCTCATTTCAACACCTCAAAATATCTTTCGCCCATAAAAGAAAAGGATGTTGTGGTTAACCGGCATACCGATAAACGACAACATCCTTCACAATTCACATTCTAAACCAAAGTTAGAATAGAAAATTCTTACACAATCAAATCAATACATCAATTAGTTATTGATCAGTTTGTCCTCATCACTCCAGCTATACAGCTTACGTACCTGCTCGCCTACAACCTCAGCCGGATGCTCTGCAGCAAGTTTTCTCATAGCTTTGAAGTGTACCTGAGAACCTGCATCACTCATGTCAAGCAGGAAGTCTTTTGCGAATGTACCATCCTGGATATCGCTCAGAACTTTCTTCATAGCTTTCTTTGTGTCCTCTGTAATGATCTTAGGACCTGTAATATAATCACCATACTCAGCAGTATTGGAGATGGAATATCTCATTCCAGCGAAACCTGACTGATAGATCAAATCTACGATCAGTTTCATCTCATGGATACACTCGAAGTATGCATTTCTCGGATCATAACCAGCCTCGCAAAGTGTCTCGAAACCAGCCTGCATCAGTGCACAAACACCACCGCAAAGTACAGCCTGCTCACCAAAGAGGTCTGTCTCTGTCTCTGTTCTAAAGTCTGTCTCAAGAACACCAGCTCTTGCTCCACCGATACCCAGTGCATATGCAAGTGCAAGATCAAGAGCTTTACCACTAGCATCCTGCTCTACAGCTACCAGACAAGGAACACCTTTACCTACCTGATACTCAGAACGTACAGTATGTCCCGGTCCTTTCGGAGCTACCATGGTAACGTCTACATTCTTCGGAGGAACGATACAACCGAAATGGATGTTGAAACCATGAGCGAACATCAGCATGTTGCCCTCTTCCAAGTTAGGCTCGATAGACTCTTTGTACAGTTTAGCCTGTTTCTCATCATTAATAAGAATCATGATGATATCAGCTTTTTTTGCAGCCTCTGCTGCTGTATAAACATTAAAGCCCTGCTCCTCAGCTTTTGCCCAGGATTTGGAACCTTCGTACAGACCGATAATAACATCGCATCCGGACTCTTTAAGGTTCAGAGCATGTGCATGTCCCTGGCTACCGTAACCGATAATAGCGATTGTTTTACCCTCAAGTAATGAAAGGTTACAATCTTCCTGATAATAAATCTTTGCTGCCATTTTTCTTTACCTCCCAGCAACTTTGTTATATTTATGTTAGGGGATTTCTCCTCCAGCAAACGAAAATAATAAAATTAATAATGAATATAAAATAAATAACGAATTAGTAGAAATGCACGTCATCAGATCCTCTGGACAATCCCGCAAGACCGGTTCTTGCCACCTCAAGAATCTTATAATCACCTAAAACATCGAAGAAAGCATCCATTTTATGTTGCTCTCCTGTGATCATAATAATCATGGAATCCGTACCCACATCAACAATCTTTGCACGGAAAATCTGTACTATAGTTGATATATTCTGACGTTCTTCAGGAGAAACACTAAGTTTAATCAAAATCAACTCACGATTTACACTCTCCCCTGGCTCAAGGATCTTCACATAACGAACATCCTCCAACTTTTTCAGCTGATTAAAAATCTGATCCAAAACCAGATCATCGCCGGAACATACCACTGTCATACGGGAAATCTTGGGATTCGCCGTAACTCCGGCTGTCAATGTATCAATATTATAACCACGACGGCTGAAGAGACCTGATACACGACTCAACACACCTGACGTGTTATCTACCAGAATAGAAAAAACTCTTTTTTTCATTTTCTAACTTCTTTCTTATGGATTTCATAACTTTACGTACCATTCTAACAACTTCAATATTCTTTGTCAATGAAATAATTACGCATAGGAAGGCAAAAGCCCCTGAAACATAAGTATTTCAAGAGCTTCTGCTATATTAGGATATTGATTTTCCTTAGTGGATTAAAATTTACCTGCTTTTGCAGCTTCTTCAATGGAAACAGCTACAGATACGGTCATACCAACCATGGGGTTGTTACCTGCTCCAATAAGACCCATCATCTCTACATGAGCCGGAACAGATGAGGAACCAGCAAACTGTGCATCAGAGTGCATACGTCCCATAGTATCTGTCATACCATAGGAAGCAGGACCTGCTGCCATGTTGTCTGGGTGAAGTGTACGTCCTGTACCACCACCGGAAGCAACTGAGAAATATTTTTTACCCATCTCGATACACTCTTTTTTATAGGTACCTGCAACGGGATGCTGGAAACGAGTCGGGTTGGTAGAGTTACCTGTAATGGATACGTCAACACCCTCTTTGTGCATGATGGCAACACCTTCACGAACATCATTGGCACCATAGCAGTTAACTTTTGCACGAAGTCCTTTAGAATATGCTTTACGATATACCTCTTTAACTTCACCTGTAAAATAATCAAACTCTGTCTCAACAAAGGTAAATCCATTGATTCTTGCGATAATCTGAGCTGCATCTTTTCCAAGGCCGTTCAGGATAACACGCAGAGGCTCTTTACGTACCTTGTTTGCTTTCTCAGCGATACCGATGGCACCCTCTGCTGCAGCGAAAGACTCATGACCTGCCAGGAATGCGAAACATTTTGTATCTTCCTCAAGAAGCATCTTACCAAGGTTACCATGTCCCAAACCTACTTTACGCTGGTCTGCTACAGAACCTGGGATACAGAAAGCCTGAAGACCTTCTCCGATTGCTGCAGCTGCATCAGAAGCTTTTCTGCAACCTTTTTTGATTGCAATTGCTGCACCTGTGATATATGCCCAGCAAGCATTTTCAAAACAGATCGGCTGAATACCTTTGATCATGTCATATACTTCAAGGCCGGCATCTTTTGTGATTTTCTCAGCTTCCTCGATAGAAGCAATGCCGTAAGAATTCAGCACACTGTTGATCTTATCAATTCTTCTCTCATATGATTCAAATAAAGCCATCTTTAAGTCCTCCTCGTTTACTCTGCTCTCGGATCAATAATCTTAACAGCATCATCTACACGTCCGTACTGACCTTTGGCTTTTTCCCATGCAGTAGTCGGATCATCACCTTTTTTGATGAAATCTGTCATCTTTCCAAGGCTAACGAACTGATATCCGATGATTTCATTATCCTCATCCAGAGCGATACCTGTAACATAACCCTCAGCCATCTCAAGGTAACGAGGACCTTTTTTCAGAGTTCCGTACATTGTACCAACCTGTGAACGAAGGCCTTTTCCAAGGTCCTCAAGACCAGCACCAATAGCAAGACCATCCTCAGAGAAAGCACTCTGTGAACGACCATAAACGATCTGAAGGAAAAGCTCTCTCATTGCTGTATTGATTGCATCACAAACAAGGTCTGTATTCAAAGCTTCAAGAATTGTCTTACCAGGAAGGATCTCAGATGCCATAGCTGCAGAATGTGTCATACCTGAACATCCGATTGTCTCTACCAAAGCTTCCTGAATAATACCATCTTTAACATTTAATGTAAGTTTGCAAGCACCCTGCTGCGGAGCACACCAACCGATTCCGTGTGTAAGACCGGAAATATCACTGACTTCTTTTGCTTTTACCCACTTTGCTTCTTCCGGAATCGGAGCAGCGCCGTGATTTGCACCCTGAGCTACAGGACACATTGTCTCAACTTCATGCGTAT
>CAVBGA010000128.1:0-10815 GCA_963594675.1 Lachnospiraceae bacterium | reverse complement strand
GTGCAGCATGATATGGCGATTGTCTATGGAAAGAAAAAAGATTATGTAATATGTGTTTTCTCAAATACAGGCAATGAAGGATATTCTATTTCAAGAATAAAGAATATTTCAAGTACTGTCTATTCATATCTGAATAAATAAAATAAAAACCATCGGTCATTTTGATCGATGGTTTTTGCCATAATATGCAAAAGAAGCTGTCAGTGGCAACTTCTCCATAAAAAGAAAAATGCAGGAGATGGGACTTGAACCCACACGATCTTGCGACCACAGGCACCTGAAGCCTGCGCGTCTGCCAATTCCGCCACTCCTGCACGCTTTGTTACTCACAATATGTATCGCAAGCAACTGACAAAACATATAATACTCTATGCGTTGGTAATTGTCAAGAAAAAAATAAAATTTTTTGAATAATAATTCAAAAGCGTCAAAAGCTGTGTAATATGGGGAAAATCGAGGGAGTAAGCGGTACTTTACATCCCAGAATCTATATGATAAAATCTTTTAGATATAGATAAGCAAAGGGGCTAATCCATAGGGTCCTTTTTTGTCTTTTTTTTTGTAAAAAGCTATGATTACACTTATGACGGCAGGAATTAGGGACTCAGAAAGGAATAAGGTAATTAAATGAAAGCGTTTCTTATTTTAGAGGACGGACATGTTTTTAAAGGGACTAGTATAGGTTCTCAGAGGGAAGTAATCAGTGAGATCGTATTTAATACATCCATGACAGGTTATCTTGAGGTGCTGACAGATCCTTCCTATGCTGGCCAGGCGGTGTGTATGACCTATCCGCTGATCGGCAATTATGGAATTTGTTACGATGATTGTGAATCTTCAAGACCTTGGCCCGATGGATATATTGTAAGAGAACTTTCCAGAATTCCCAGTAATTTTAGATGCCAGGATACCATTCAGAATTTTCTAGAGAAGAATGATATTCCGGGTATTGCAGGAATCGACACCAGAGCACTTACCAAGTTGCTTAGAGAAAAGGGAACCATGAACGGAATGATCACTACCAATGAGAATTTCTCTTTAGATGAAGTGATTCCTAAATTAAAAGCTTATAATACAGGTAAGGTAGTTGAGAAGGTGACCTGTGCTGAGAAAAAGGTAATGGGAGAAGGCAATACCTATAAGGTTGCGCTTATGGATTTCGGAGCAAAGAATAACATTCCTCGCTCTCTGGCGGAGAGAGATTGTGAGGTAACTATTTATCCGGCACTTACTACAGCAGAAGAGATTTTAGCTTCCAATCCGGATGGTATTATGTTATCCAATGGCCCTGGAGATCCCAAAGAATGTGCTTCTATTATTGCAGAAATTAAGAAGCTTTATGATTCAAATGTACCGATTTTTGCTATTTGTCTGGGACACCAGCTTATGGCCTTGGCTACAGGAGCGGATACTTACAAGCTGAAATATGGACACAGAGGTGGCAATCATCCGGTTAAAGATCTGGCAACGGGAAGGGCTTACATTTCTTCTCAGAATCATGGCTATGTTGTTGATACCAAGAATTTGGATCCGGCTGTTGCTGTTCCGGCTTTTGTAAATGTAAATGATGGTACAAATGAAGGATTGTCCTATACAGGAAAGAACATTTTTACTGTACAGTTTCATCCGGAAGCATGCCCCGGACCCCAGGATTCAGGATACCTGTTTGACCGCTTTATCGACATGATGGGAGGTAAAAAATAATGCCTAGAAATCAGGATATTAAAAAAGTTCTCGTAATCGGTTCTGGTCCGATCGTCATTGGACAGGCAGCAGAGTTTGACTATGCAGGTACCCAGGCCTGCCGTTCTTTGAAAGAAGAAGGACTGGAGGTTGTACTTCTTAATTCTAATCCTGCAACGATCATGACAGACAAAGATATTGCAGATCGTGTTTATATTGAGCCTTTGACTGTTGAGGTTGTGGAGCAGTTGATCCTTAAGGAGAAGCCGGACAGTGTCCTTCCTACTCTGGGTGGCCAGGCAGGATTGAACCTAGCGATGGCATTGGATGAAAATGGTTTTCTTCAAGAGCATGGTGTTCGTCTCATCGGTACTACTGCAGAGACAATTCGTAAGGCAGAGGACCGAGAGGCCTTTAAGGAAACCATGGAGAAAATTCATGAGCCTATTGCCACTTCCCTGGTAGTTGAAAATGTAGAGGATGGAATTGCATTCACCAATACGATTGGTTATCCGGTGGTATTGAGACCTGCTTATACCCTTGGTGGAAGCGGTGGTGGAATCGCCCACAATCAGCAGGAATTGGTAGAAATTCTTGAAAATGGACTGAGACTTTCCCGAGTAGGACAGGTTCTGGTGGAACGTTGCATTGCTGGTTGGAAAGAAATCGAATACGAAGTAATGCGTGATAGTATGGGCAACTGCATTACTGTTTGTAATATGGAAAATATCGACCCGGTTGGTGTGCATACCGGTGATAGTATTGTTGTGGCTCCCTCGCAGACTTTGGGAGACAAAGAATATCAGATGCTGAGAACATCTGCTTTGAATATTATCAGCGAGCTGAATATTACCGGTGGTTGTAATGTACAGTATGCTTTAAAACCAGACAGCTTTGAATATTGTGTTATTGAGGTAAATCCACGTGTAAGCCGTTCTTCTGCTTTGGCTTCCAAGGCTACAGGATATCCCATTGCCAAGGTGGCAGCAAAGATTGCTTTGGGCTATACTTTGGATGAAATTCCCAATGCGATTACAGGAAAGACATATGCAAGTTTCGAGCCTATGTTGGATTATTGTGTGGTTAAAATTCCACGCCTTCCTTTCGATAAATTTATCAGCGCAAAACGTACTTTGACAACACAGATGAAGGCAACCGGAGAGGTTATGAGTATCTGCAATAACTTCGAGGGTGCTCTTATGAAAGCGATTCGTTCTCTGGAGCAGCATGTAGATAGTCTCATGTCTTATGATTTCACAGGCTTAGACGATGATGAGCTTATGAAACAGTTAAATATTGTGGATGATATGAGAATCTGGAGAATTGCAGAGGCTCTTCGTAGAAATGTTTCACCTGAGCTGATTCATGATCTGACCCAGATTGACCTTTGGTTTATTGACAAATTTGCTATTCTTGTTGAGATGGAGAATGAGTTAAAGACAAAGGAATTGACGGATGATCTGCTGGCAGAGGCAAAGCGTTTGGAATTCCCGGACCATGTGATTGCTTCTTTGACAGGAAAGACAGAGGAAGAAGTAAAAGCACAGCGCTTGGCGGCTGACATTACAGCTTCCTTTAAGATGGTTGATACTTGTGCGGCTGAGTTTGCAGCGGCAACACCTTATTATTATAGTGTGCATGGCGGAGAGAATGAAGCAGAAGCATCGGATCGTAAGAAGATTCTGGTACTTGGCTCAGGCCCCATTCGAATTGGTCAGGGTATTGAGTTTGACTTCTGTTCCGTACATTGTACTTGGGCTTTCGCTGAAGAAGGCTATGAGACCATTATCATTAATAACAATCCTGAGACGGTAAGTACGGACTTTGATATTGCGGATAAGCTGTATTTTGAGCCTTTGACTCCGGAAGATGTAGAAAATATTGTAAGGATTGAGAAACCGGACGGAGCAGTAGTACAGTTCGGTGGACAGACTGCCATTAAACTAACAGAATCTCTTCTGAAAATGGGAGTTCCTATTCTTGGAACATCTGCAGAAAATGTGGATGCAGCGGAAGACAGAGAACTTTTTGATCAGATTCTTGAAGAATGCCAGATTCCAAGACCACAGGGCCATACGGTATTTACGGCGGAAGAAGCTAAGAAAGCTGCCAATGAACTGGGCTATCCGGTGCTGGTGAGACCTTCCTATGTTCTTGGTGGACAGGGTATGCAGATTGCCATTAACGACGAAGATGTGGATGAGTTTATCGGCATTATCAACCGAATTGCTCAAGAACATCCTATCCTCGTGGACAAATACCTTATGGGTAAAGAGATTGAGGTAGATGCCGTATGCGATGGCGAGGACATTTTGATTCCTGGTATTATGGAACATATTGAGCGTGCTGGAATTCATTCGGGCGATAGTATTTCTGTATATCCGGCCCAGACCATTAGTGCTAAGGCAAAGGCTACTATTGAAGAATATACTAAACGTTTAGCAAGATCTCTCCATGTCATTGGTATGATTAATATTCAGTTTATTGTATGTGGAGAAGAGGTTTATGTTATTGAGGTAAATCCAAGATCCAGTCGTACGGTTCCTTATATTAGTAAGGTTACAGGAATTCCTATTGTTCCTTTGGCAACTAAGGTAATCTTAGGGCATAAGATTCGGGAAATGGGTTATGAACCAGGATTGCAGCCAGAGGCAAAATATTTTGCCATTAAAATGCCGGTATTCTCTTTTGAAAAAATCAGAGGTGCAGACATTAGTCTTGGACCGGAAATGAAATCTACTGGTGAGTGTCTGGGTATCGCAGAGACCTTCAATGAAGCACTCTACAAAGCTTTCCTTGGTTCTGGAATGGATCTTCCCAAATATAAAAACATGATTATTACCGTGAAAGATGAAGATAAACATGATATTATTGATATAGGAAGACGATTCAGTGAGTTAGGATATAAAATCTATGCAACTAGAAGTACGGCTAAGGTATTGAATGATAATGGAGTACCGGCAATTCGCACCAATAAGTTGGAACAGCCATCTCCTAACCTTATGGACCTGATTCTGGGACATAAGATTGACCTTGTCATTGACACGCCGGCACAGGGTGTGGAACATTCTCAGGATGGCTTCCTTATCAGAAGAAATGCTATTGAAACAGGAGTAAATGTTCTTACTTCTATTGATACAGCCCAGGCTCTTGTAACCAGCTTGGAGAATACAGACCGCAATCGTCTTAGCTTGATTGATATTGCTACGATTGACAGGAGATAAGCTATGAGTGTGATCAATTTACTGAAGGTAATTTTCCTAGGTATAGTAGAAGGTATCACTGAGTGGCTTCCTGTCAGCAGCACTGGACACATGATTTTGGTAGATGAGTTTATTCAATTGGATGTGAGCGCCAAGTTCATGCAAATGTTCTTGGTGGTGATCCAGTTGGGGGCGATTCTGGCAGTCGTGGTCATGTTCTGGAATAAGCTGTGGCCCTTTCGAATGAGGGCGGCAGGAGAAGAGGAAAGTTTTTGGCTTCAGAGGAGCAATCAGCCTTTGGTAGGCAAATTTCAGGATTTTGTAGATGAACATGTTGTCATGAGTAAGATTATTATGTGGCTTAAGATCATGGTATCGTGTTTACCTGCTATTGTAATTGGGTTGCCTCTCAATGACTGGATTGAGTTGAAGTTAAACAACTATGTTGTAGTTGCTCTTATGCTGATTATTTATGGCATTTTGTTTATTGTCATTGAGAACTATAATCGGAGAAGACGGGCCAAGATAAAGAGAATCTCTGACATTAGCTGGAAAACAGCACTTTTAATCGGAGTGTTTCAGGTTCTAGCTTTGGTACCGGGAACTTCCAGATCAGGTGCCACCATTATTGGCGGAATTTTACTGGGAACTTCCAGAAAATTGGCTTCCGAGTATACTTTCTTTTTGGCAATACCGGTTATGTTTGGCGCCAGCCTTCTGAAACTGGTAAAATTTGGTTTTGCTTTCAGCGGGGCCGAGTTAGTCTATCTCCTGTTAGGAATGGCTGTGGCATTTATTGTATCGATATTTTCAATTAAATTTCTGATGGGCTATATCAGAAAACATGACTTTAAGGCGTTTGGATACTATCGAATCATTCTCGGTATCTTGGTGCTGGCTTATTTTGTGGGCAAGCATCTGATATGGGGATGAGTCGACTGCTATAGTATCGGAAACGGGGGTTTATTATGGCAAGAAAAAAAGTTGTAGTAGCTTTGGGACACAGAGCACTTGGCGATACGCTTCCAAAACAAAAGGAAGCAACAATGAAAACAGCAGAGATTATTGCTGATCTTGTAGAAGAGGGTGCTGATCTTGTGATCACCCACAGCAACGCACCTCAGTTGGGTATGATTCATACAGCGATGAATGAGTTTGGTAAGGTACATCCGGATTATACCTTTGCACCTATGTCCGTTTGCTCTGCCATGAGTCAGGGTTATATTGGATATGATTTGCAGAATTCCATTCGTGAGGCTCTTAGAAAAAGAGGTATTTATAAGACAGTAAGTACAATTCTGACTCAGGTTACCGTAGATCCATATGATGATGCTTTCCATATGCCAGTTAAGGTGATTGGACGTACCATGACTGCAGTGGAGGCAGAATTGGAGGAGCATAAAGGCAATTATGTGGTAAAGACAGAAGAGGGTTACCGCAGGATTGTTGCTGCACCGAAGCCACAGTCTATTGTGGAAATCGATGCTATTCGTACATTGGCATCTGCCGGTCAGGTGGTTATTGCTGCTGGTGGTGGCGGAATTCCGGTCCTTGAGCAGAACACAAGAATGAAGGGCGCCAGTGCCGTCATTGAGAAAGATTATACCAGTGGACTTTTGGCCAAAGAACTGGATGCGGATGAACTTTTGATTCTGACTAGTGTAGAGAAGGTGGCTGTTAATTACAACACTGATAAGGAAGAACTTTTGGGAGAAATTTCTGTTGCGGAAGCAAAAGAACATATGGCAAATCATGAGTTTGCGGAAAATACGATGCTTCCCAAAGTGGAAACTGCTGTTGATTTTGTAGAGGAAAAGGAAGGCCGCAGAGCGGTAATTACATCTATTGATGCAGCAAAGAAGGGCTATCTGGGCAAGACAGGAACCATTATTAAATAATTTACATTATATGATGAAAAATAAAGGCGTGTGAAATTTGTTTTCACACGCCTTTTTCCATGATGTTAGTATTTATGCCAGCTTGTTTCCTGTCAGTAATTCATAAGCTTCCATATATTTGGCAATGGTCTTATCAATTACATCCTGAGGAAGATTGTAATCGCTGTCAGGGTTGGCTTTCAGCCAATCACGGACAAACTGTTTGTCGAAGGAGGGCTGAGAATGTCCTGCTTCATAACCTTTCAATGGCCAGAAACGGCTGCTATCCGGTGTTAGCATCTCATCAGCAATCAAAACATTGCCATTCTCATCCAGACCAAATTCAAATTTGGTATCTGCGATGATAATGCCGTGAGCCAATGCATATTCAGCACACTGTTTGTAAAGCTTGATGGTAGCATCCTTGATCTTTGTAGCATATTCTTCGCCGTGACCAGGGTAAGCTTTTTCCAAAACATCAATACTTTGCTCGAAGCTGATATTCTCATCATGGTCACCAATCTCAGCCTTTGTGCTGGGAGTGTAGATTGGCTCAGGGAGTTTTTCACACTCCTTAAGACCTTCCGGAAGTTTGATACCGCAGACTGTGCCATCTTTCTGATAACTTGCCCATCCGCTTCCTGTAATATAGCCTCTGACAATACATTCGATAGGAATCATGTTCAGCTTTTTGCAGAGCATGCTATTGCCATCAAAACGTTCGGTGCGGAACTCTTCAGGCATATCTTTTACATCTACGCTGATCATATGATTATCGATGGTGTCTTTGGTAAGGTCAAACCAGAATTTGGACATTTGTGTAAGAACAGTACCTTTTTTGGTAATCTTATTTTTTAAAATTACATCAAATGCAGAAATTCTGTCGGTAGCAACCATTACAAGGTTTTCCCCTACATCATAAATCTCGCGGACTTTTCCTTCTTTGATTGGTTTCGGTTCACTCATTAATATGATCCTCCTGTGCACAAGTTTCGTGTTACTGAGAATAGTAACGATTTCTTTGCTGCTATGTAACTGCTTTATAATTACAAAACTATCTTAATAGTATAGTATATTTTCCACGAAATACAAGGAAAATATTTCACACATCACAATAATCGAAAGAAGATGACAAAAATCGGTGATTCTTGAAATGCCTATCTGAGTATGCTATTCTATAACTTGATAAATTATGCCCGTTTGTATTAGAGGGCAGATACTAGGTTGATGGAAAGATGATATACGGAGGTGCGGCATGAAACTTGAAAAATTACTTGAACGAATTACATATGAACGCATTGACGGCAATAAGGATATAGATATCAAGGACTTGGTCAATGATTCACGTAAGGCAGGAGAAGGATCCCTCTTTATCTGTATTAAAGGTGCTGTGGTAGATGGACATAAATTCATTCCGGCAGTAATCGAACAGGGAGCGGTAGCTCTTTTGGTAGAAGAGGATGTGGAGGTTCCGGATCATGTGACGGTGATCAAGGTTGCCGACACTCGTTATGCCATGGCAGTGATGTCAGCGGCCTGGTTTGGCTATCCTGCAGAGCAGTTGAAAGTAATCGGTATTACAGGAACCAAAGGAAAAACCACGACAACCTATATGGTGCGTTCCATTTTGGAAAATGCTGGCTATAAGGTGGGCTTGATTGGAACAATCGAGTCAATTATTGGTGATGAGCATATTCCTTCTGCAAATACCACACCTGAATCCTTTACGGTACAGAAATATTTCCGGAAAATGCTGGAGGTCGGTTGCGATTGCGCCGTGATGGAGGTTTCTTCTCAAGGTCTTATGCTGCATCGTACAGCGGGATTTACCTTTGAGATTGGTATTTTTACCAACATTGAGCCGGATCATATCGGACCTAATGAGCATGCCAGCTTTGAGGATTATTTGCACTGCAAGAGTATGCTGCTTAAGCAGTGTAAAATAGGAATCGTAAATGCAGATGATGAGCATTTGGAGCAGATTATAGAAGGACATACCTGTCAGCTTGAAACCTATGGATTTTCAGAAAAGGCAGATTTAAGGGCTGTGGATGCGAAATTGGTATCCAAACCTGGCTATCTGGGTGTTGCCTATCGCCTGGCAGGTCTCCTTGATTTCCCTGTAGAAATCGATCTTCCGGGAAAATTCAGTATTTATAATTCTCTTACTGCTATTGCCATCTGCCGTCATTTCCATGTGACTGAGGAAAATATTATTAAGGCTCTTAAGGGGGCAAAAGTCAAGGGTCGTATTGAGATGATTAAGGTATCGGATGATTTTACTCTGATGATTGATTATGCCCATAATGCCATGAGTTTGGAAAGTCTCTTGACTACTTTAAAAGATTATCATCCGAACCGTTTGGTTTGCCTTTTTGGATGCGGTGGCAACAGATCAAAACTGCGTCGTTATGAAATGGGTGAGGTTGCAGGAAAACTGGCAGATTTAACAATCATTACTTCTGATAATCCCAGAGATGAAGATCCGCAGGATATTATTGATGATATCAAAATCGGTATGGCAAAGACTGAGGGCAAATACGTAGAGATCATCGATAGAAGAAAAGCCATTGCCTATGCGATTCACCACGGAGAGCCGGGAGATATTATCATTCTTGCGGGAAAAGGTCATGAGGATTATCAGGAAATTCATGGCAAAAAGTATCCTATGGATGAAAGAGACATTATTCGGGATGTTCTGGAGGGCAGACAATCAGAATGAGAGAGGCTTTCGCGGATATTGTGGTAGATATTTCCGGGGGAAAGCTTGATCGAACTTTTCAGTATCACATCCCAGAGCAGTGGATTTCTCTGGTTCAACCGGGAACCTTGGTAGAGGTGCCCTTTGGCAATGGCAAAAGACATGTTCGGGGCTATGTGATCGGCCTTTCCCAGGAAGCGAAGATAGATCCGAAGAGAATTCGCGATATTGCCAATGTACCGGAGGAACCCATTACCATAGAGTCTCGGTTGATAGAGTTGGCATGGTGGATGAAGGAACGTTATGGCTCCACCATGTTGCAAGCCTTGCGAACTGTTTTACCTATGAAGCAAAAGGTTAAGGAGAAGAAAAACAGAATAATCTCCCTGCAGGTGGAAAGGGAAGAGGCTCGTCGTCTATGTGAAGAATGTGAAAAAAAACATCAGACAGCGAGACACCGCTTGTTGCAGGCCTTGTTGGATTGCGAAGATGGGTTGGACTATACACAGGCTTGCCGGCAATTAAAGCTGACGGCCACAACACTGAGAGCTTTGGAAGAAAAAAAGGTAATTACCATACGTGAGGAGACTTTGAACCGGTTTCCTGAGCTGCCGGATTATCAAAGAGACTCCATGGGTGCCTTATCAGAAGAACAAGAGGCCACCATTGCCGGGGTTCTTTCAGAAAAAATGTTAGGGGGCCGTCCTTGTCTGATTCATGGAATTACGGGAAGTGGTAAGACTCGGGTGTATATGGAGCTTGTGGAACATATGCAAAAGGAAGGCAGGGAAACTATTCTTCTGCTTCCGGAAATTGCCTTGACTTATCAGGCGGTTTGGCAGTTTCGCCAGCGTTTTGGATCCCGGGCAGCAATTATGCATTCGAAAATGTCGCAAGGGGAAAGATGGGATGCTTTTCGAGCGGCCAAAGAGGGAAAGATTTCCGTAATGATAGGGCCGAGGTCAGCGCTTTTTACCCCTTTTGCTCATTTAGGTATGATTATTGTAGATGAGGAGCACGAACCCTCCTATAACAGCGAGGGAATGCCTCGGTATCATACAGTGGAAACAGCTAGAAAACGATGTCAGTTGGAGAATGCCCAGTTGGTTTTAGGGTCGGCGACCCCTTCTATAGAGTCCTATATGAAAGGAAGAGAGGGCAGCTATCGCCTTCTTTCCATGAAGCATCGCTTCGGCAATGGAAGCTTGCCAAAGACGGAGATTGTAGATATGCGCAGTGAGCTGCGGGAGGGCAACAGTTCTATGCTGAGCAGGAGACTGACCGACGAGATCGCAAAGCGGCTGGAGCGAAAGGAACAAAGTATTTTATTCCTGAATCGAAGAGGCTATGC
>CAVBGA010000127.1:0-6837 GCA_963594675.1 Lachnospiraceae bacterium | reverse complement strand
ATTGTAGACGAAGCACTTTCCGTGGGAGATGTTTTCTTCCAGGCCAAATGCTATCGAAAATTTGAAGATTTCAAACAGATGGGGAAAACCATTCTTTTTGTAAGTCATGACTTGGGAAGCATCAGCAAATACTGTGATCGAGTAGTACTTCTCAATCAAGGGGTAAAAATGGACGAAGGCTCTCCAAAGGCTATGGTTGACCTTTATAAAAAACTCCTGGTGCATCAGGGGGAGGAAGCCAAAGAAGCAGCAGAGGCTGGCAAAGAGGAAAATGTGGAAGAAGGTCCACAGATTCTGGGAGATTTGTGGAAAGATTCTCTGGTGACCAATCCGGAAGTGCTGGAATATGGAGAGAAGCAGGCTGAAGTGGTGGATTTTGCTATTGTGGATCAGCATGGCCGAATCACGAATACCATAGAGAAGGGGTCAGAATTCACCATCAAAATGAAAGTTGCCTTTAAAGAAACTGTAGATGATCCGATTTTTGCCTATACCCTTAAGGATCTAAAGGGAACAGAAATTACAGGAACCAATACCATGTTTGAAAAAGCCGATGTTGCTAGCCAACATGCAGGAGATATTCGAGAAGTTTCATTTACGCAGCGTATGGACCTTCAGGGAGGAGAATATCTGATCTCTTTTGGTTGTACCGGTTACCGTCAGGGGGATTTTCATGTGTATCACAGACTTTATGATGCGTGCAATATCACCGTTGTTTCCGTGAAGAATACGGTGGGATATTATGACATGAATTCTCAAATTACAGTGGAGTAGGAGCATATATGCAGGAAATAATTGGAAAAATCGTTCTAGATTACAGCTATTATCCGGGGGAAGACCTTTACAGCGATGGTAAGGTGGAGGATGAGCTGCTGGACATTGCAAAAAACAGTAGTCCGGAAACCCTGAATGCCACAATTGCAGAGAGTAAAAGCTGGCCGGTAATGTACCATTTTTCCCATATTCGCCAGAATATTCTGGAGTGGCTTCCTATAAAGAAAAGTGACAATGTTTTGGAAATTGGTTCCGGCTGTGGAGCCATTACGGGAGCCCTTGCTAGAAAGGCAGGATCCGTTCGTTGCATTGAACTTTCCAAAAAACGCAGCTATATCAATGCCTATAGGAATCAGGCTTATGACAATATTCGCATTGATGTGGGCAATTTTCAGGATATAGAAAAGGATCTGACGGAGACCTTTGACTATATTACATTGATTGGTGTTTTTGAGTATGCCAGAGGATATATAGGGGGCAATGATCCCTATGTGGATATGTTGAAGAAGATTTCCCGTCATTTAAAACCTGGGGGAAAGTTGGTTATTGCCATTGAGAATCGTTTGGGGCTTAAGTATTGGGCAGGATGCAGCGAAGACCATGCAGGTATGTATTTTGAAGGCTTGGAAGGTTACCATAATTTTACTGGCGCCAAGACTTTTTCAAAAAAAGAATTAAATGATATTGTTGCAAGAGCCGGTGGCCTTCATGGGGAATATTATTATCCTTACCCAGATTATAAGTTTCCTATGACGATCTTTTCAGACCATCGTTTGCCAGGACAGGGGGAATTAAACCAGAACATCTGCAATTTTGATCGGGAGAGATTGCAGGTTTTTGATGAGACCAAGGTATATGATACTCTGCTGGATAGCGGACTTTTCCCGGAATTTTCTAATTCTTTTCTCCTTCTTTTGTCAAGGGAAGAAGCTGAGGAAGAAGAAAAGGCAATCTATGTTAAATATTCTAATGAAAGATCGGATGATTTTTCTATCAGAACCGACATCATGGAAAATAAAAATGGTGAGAGAAGTGTGCGTAAATGCGCCTATCTTCCCGCTGGACAGAAACATATAGAGCATCTTGTCAGATATTTCAAAGAGTTAGGAAAACTTTATGAAGGAACCCCTCTTTGTTTGAATCAGGTGCAGCAAGATCAGGAAGGTGTGCGTTTTGCTTACATTCAGGGGTCCACTCTGGAAGAAGAGATGGATACTCTTCTTCAGCAGAAGCAGGAAACTGAAGCAAAATCCTTAATGATGCAATATTTGGAAACGGTAAAGGGCCTTGCCGGAGATAAGGAATTCCAGATGACGGAGGAGTTTTCCAAAGTTTTTGGATCTCAGAAGTTGCCGGAAGGACTTAAGGCTCTTCCTCTTGCAGATATTGATTTGGTGCTTTCCAACATTTTAGTTCATGAGGGCTGGAATGTTATTGATTATGAGTGGACTTTTGAATTCCCGGTGCCGGTGAATTATGTTCTCTATCGTATCATCCATTATTATCAAACACAGGATTTGAGAAAATGTGTAGAAAATTGGGAACTTTATGAGCAGATGGGGATCAGTGCTGAGGAAATTCCGGCCTATGAAAGTATGGAGCAGCATTTTCAGGCTTATATTCAGGGGAATCATGTGGCAATTCGAGATCTCTACGAGGAAATTACTCCAGGCTTGCTAAATGTCTATACCATGGCATTTAATGAGAGAAAGAAAAGAATGGATGAGAGACTTCAGGTTTTCTTTGCCGGTGATGGAGAATTTGCAGAGGAAGATTCCTCCTATTATGCAATGCCTGACGGCAGGATTCAAATCTGTCTTGCCATTCCTGAGAACACAAAGAAGGTAAGGATAGATCCCTCTTCCTATTCGGGTATTCTTACTATTAAAAAGCTTAGCTATGGAGAAAGTCAGGAGAAGGTAGAGTTTATCAGCAATGGCTATGCCTTAAGTGATGACCGTATTCTTTTTGATTCACTGGATCCACAGCTGCATATTTTGAACCTGCCTCAGGATGTAAAAAATTTGCAGATCGATTTTGTTATGGATATGGCTTCCGCTGAGGTAGGTGCGATCTTCCGGGAGATGGAAGAGCTTCCAGCCAAAAAAGATGCAGAGATTGCCCATTTGAGGGATCTTTTGTCTTTGCGGGAAGAACAGATTCGTCAGATGGAAAATACCAAGGTGTGGAAAGCTTATAAAAAAATCAAAGGGAAAAGGTAGAAACTGATGGAAAAATTACTCTGGAGTGTGGATTTTGAAGAAATCCATTTTGAAGGGACAGCGGAAAATATTCGATATGAAGCCGGTGGATGGGCCCTGGGAGCCGGAGACAGAGATGTCAGTATTCGTCTGGTAGCAGATGATAATGTGGAAATTCCCTTTGAATTAATTAGGGAGGAGCGTCCGGACGTACAGGCGGCTATTTCGGATACCACCCAGCGCAGGGACATAGGCTATCGTCTTCGTGTGGTGGAAGCAGAGACTCTATGGGAAAAATATCAGCGTTTGATTCTTTGGATTGATGATGGAAAAAACCGGGTGAAGGCTTTAGATCGCACCACAGAATCTATTCGTCAGATGTATCTGAAGAAAACCATAACCTGGAAGATCGATGTATTGGAGCAGACGGAAGGACTCATGACCATTCAAGGATGGGTGATCGGAGTTTTTCATGATGAAACCATTCATCTGGTGGATGAAAATGAAAAGGAACTGCCCCATGAGATGATGCGAATCATCCGTACCGATGTGAACAAGGCCTATGAGGTAGGCAAAGCAGCGGAAAATGATCAATGTGGTTTCCAGATTCGCATTCGAAGAAAAGATATTGATTGTAAGGAAATTCATTTACAGTTTAAAAACTGCATTACTACAAGAGAGTTTGTGGTAGATCTCAAGAAATTCGATTATGAAAATTCCAAAAGAGGTAAGTTACAGAAAATTCTTGCCTGGAAGAATCGGCAGGAGAATGCGGCCTATATCAAGGAAAATGGATTTGGAGAGTTTGTAAAGAAGATACGGAGAGAATTGGAACCGGTCTATGCAGATTACAATCTGTGGCTGAAGGATAATAGCATTTCCAAGCGAGAATTAAAAAGACAGAAAAATCATAAATTTGATTATCAGCCTTTGATCAGTATTGTAATTCCACTTTACAACACCCCAAGGGAATTCCTTAAGGTGATGGTGGATTCTCTTCTGGGACAGACCTATTCTCATCTTGAGATATGCCTGGCAGATGGCAGCAGCAGCCTGGATACTCAGAAGGATGTGCAGCAGCTTTATGGTCAGGAAGAGCGTGTCAAATATAAAAAATTAGAAAAAAATATGGGGATTTCCGGCAATACCAATGCGGCTTTAGCCATGGCCTCCGGAGATTATATTATGCTGGCAGACCATGATGATATCGTAGCCCCCGATGCTCTCTATGAGATGGTAGAAGAGTTAAATCAGCATAGAGATACGGAGATTATCTATACAGATGAAGACAAGGTAAGTATGGACGGCAAAAATTATTATGCTCCTAACTTTAAGTCAGATTTCAATATTGATCTCTTGCGCAGCGTGAATTATATTTGCCATATTTTCATGGTGAAAAAGGACATTCTTGATAAGGTGGGAGGCTTTCGCAGCGCCTTTGACGGTGCCCAGGATTATGATTTTATTCTCCGCTGTGTAGAACAGACAGATAAGATACGTCATGTTGCGAAAGCTCTCTATCACTGGAGAGCCCATCCGGATTCCACAGCAGGCAATCCTGCCAGCAAGCAGTATGCCATTGATGCAGGAAGAAGAGCCATAGAGGAACATTATGATCGCCTGGGTATAAATGCCAGTGTGGAAAACACAGAGATTTTTGGTATTTATCGGACGGTATATCATGTGGAAGATAATCCTCTGGTATCGGTGCTTATTCTTAATAAGGATCATACAGACGATCTGGAGAAGTGCATTCGTTCTATTGTGGAGAAAACCACTTATAAGAATTATGAGATTCTGGTAATTGAAAACAATAGTGAATTAGAGTCTACCTTTAGTTATTACCGCTATCTGGAAAAAATGTATGACAAAGTGCGTATCATACGTTGGGAGGGCCCCTTTAATTATGCGGCCATCAATAATTTTGGTGCCGGTTATGCCAAGGGCGATTATCTGATTATGCTGAACAATGATATAGAGGTAATTGCACCTGACTGGATGTCAGAAATGTTAGGTTGTTGCCAGCGAGAAGATGTAGGTATTGTAGGGGCTAAATTATATTATCCCGATGATAGCATTCAACATGCCGGGGTGGTAATCGGTATGGGAGGCATCGCTGGGCATATTCTTTGCAAAGCTAGTGGCAATGAGTATGGATACAATGCCCGCCTGGTAACCATGCAGGATATTAGTGCTGTGACAGCGGCCTGCCTTATGATCTCAAAGAAGGATTTCCAGAAAATCAATGGCTTTGATGAGCGGTATACAGTAGCCTTTAATGACATCGATTTTTGTCTAAAAATTCGAGAATTAGGCAAATTGGTAGTATTTAATCCCTATGTGGAACTTTACCATTATGAATCCAAGTCCAGAGGCTTGGAGGACACGCCTGAGAAATTAGAGCGTTTCCGCAAGGAAGTGGAATATTTTAAAGAGAAATGGGGTTGGCTGCTGGAAAGCGGAGATCCTTATTACAATAAAAATCTGACCCTGGTAGAGGGAGATTGTTCCCTGAGACAGGCTAATGAAGAGCTGAAATGGGCAGATAAGAAAGGATGAGACTTTGCAGAGAGAGTTATTTGAAGTAAAGCGGGAGCGCTTTGATCTGCTAGATCCTGATATGTACATTCTTCAGGGTAGCTGGCCGAAAGAGTATGATCCGGAAGTTTATCTGGGTAAGGAGAAACTGTCTCAGGTGACTTTGGAGGATTGGGAAAATACCAGTGCTTTGGAGCGCTTTATGGATCTGGATATGATGCGAGGTAAGAAGGTGACCATGCGTGTCCGTTTGCCGAAAGTCATGGAAAAGACGAAAAAGCTAAAGATTTATGCAGTATTAGGATCTGAAAAAATTCTATGGTTCAGTATTTCAGCGGAAGATCTGATACGCAGACAGGGAAAGCCCTTCTACTATATAGAAGAAGAGAAGGCCAATTCAGGCCAGAAAACCTTAAAGATCAGAGGTTGGGTGGCATGGAAGGACGCTGTTAAAATCCGCCTGTATGATGCAGAGGGAAAGAGAATTCCTTGCGAGATCCAGATGAATAATCGTGTGGATGTTGTGGAAATGTTTAAAGAGACAGAGATTGATCCCAAGTGTGGATTCTATCTGGAATTGGCCAATATAAAGACCAATCTGATATATCTGGTTTTCCGTTCAGAGCATACCAAGGCAGTCTATCCCATCAGTATGCAGGCTCCCATGATCCTTATGAGAAAAGTGGGGCGCCTGGCCCAAAAAGGAAGCCGTTATATGGCATCTCATGGCGCAAAGGCTTTAGTAATAAAGACTGCAGGCAAGATTGCAGGCATGAGAAAAGCACCGGTATCTTATGATAAATGGCTGCCGAAGCATTTGCCTACAGAAGCCATGCTGAAAAAACAGAGAGAAAGCACTTTTGAAAAAAATCCCAAGATTAGTATTGTGGTGCCTCTCTATAAAACCCCTTCTGCTTATCTTAAGGAAATGATTGCCTCTGTGCAGGCACAGACTTATAGCAACTGGGAGCTTTGTCTATCCGACGGAAGTGGAGAAAACTCGCCGATTCAGGAAGAACTGCAGGCTTATGCGGCAAGGGATAAGCGAATCAAAGTTCTTTATGATGGAAGTCAGCTGCGCATTGCAGAGAATACCAATGTGGCAATTAAGGGAGCCAGTGGGGACTTTATTGCCTTTATGGATCACGATGATGTTTTGACGCCCAATGCGCTTTATGAATGTGTGAAGACTTATAATGAAGAGCCAGAGGCGGCAATTTTCTATTCCGATGAAGATAAGATGAGCATGGACGGCCATAAGTTCTTCCAGCCTCATTTCAAACCGGATATGAATATTGATCTTTTATGCTCCGTAAATTATATT
>CAVBGA010000126.1:0-2036 GCA_963594675.1 Lachnospiraceae bacterium | reverse complement strand
CCGTAAGGAAGAAATGGACCGGATTAAAAGAGCCAAAGGCACCTGCATCCATGACAGGGCACTTCTGGAGTGTACTTTCAAAAAGGATGACGGCATGCTGCCACAGCTAAAATCTGCCAGAAAATACGTGGATACCTGGCCGGAGCGAAAAGCCAACAATGACGGCCTTCTGCTTTGGGGAGGCGTTGGATCCGGCAAGACATTTTATGCGGCCTGCATTGCCAATGCCCTGATCGAACAGGGCGTCACGGTGATGATGACCAACTTTGCCAAGATATTAAATAAGCTCAGCGGCATGTATTCCGACGATAAGAATGCCTTTGTGGCAAGTCTTATGAGTTATTCCCTTCTGATCATTGATGATCTGGGAATTGAGAGAAATACGGAGTTTGCCCTGGAGCAGGTATTTAATATTATTGATGAGCGGTACAAGACAAGGCTGCCGCTGATCGTCACTACAAATTTATCAATGAACACTTTGAAGAACCCGGAAGATATTGCCCATCAGCGTATCTATGACCGGGTTCTTGCTATGTGTATCCCGGTGAGCTTTCAGGGCATCAATCACAGAAGCCTGGAGAGCGAGCAGAAAATGAAGAACGGCGCAAGCCTATTTAGAGATTAAGGAGAAAATTATTATGACAAGATATTACGATTTTAACCATCGCGGAGCTGTATGTGCATTTTATCAGGAGTGTGAGAAAGAGGCACTTACAAGAGAGGAACTGGCAATCAGCAAGACACTTAAGGATCTGAATGCCAGATATTTCGTGGTCATGAAGCGTATCGATGATGATCATATGCTGGTGGCACCTGTATTTACTAAGCAGCCAAGAAAAGATGGCAAGGTGGTTCTGATCAATGGAAAGAAGTTATGGGTGAATTTCATGACATTTTATGCAGTGCCATACAAGATCATGGAAGCTGCACCAGGGAAATTTCTGGATTACAGCTACAAGGCAATCTGCGGGATTTATGAGTCCCACAACAGTGTCCTGAAGGAAAAATGGAGACGCCAGAATGAAGCGAAAATGGCTGAGGACGAGCTTCGCAGAATGGCCAGGGCAAGAAAATATAATCAGCGCCGCTATGACATGAGCATGTATTATCCGATCCCGAAATATGTGCAGGACGGAGCAAGACATGCTTTCAGCGGCGGACTGATGCACTAAGTAACAGATAAAAATGGTTTTATGGAGGATATAACAATGAAGAAGAGAGTAGTAAAATTAGCAGCTTTAGGAATTGCAGGTATTGGTGCAGTAGCACTTTACAGAAAATTATCAGCAAAGAGAGCAAGTGCTTCTGATGTGGAGTCAATGGAAATTGATCTAGACGAGGAAGATGACGAAGAAGAGTGGGAATCTGCTGATTCTGATGGAGATGACTGGGAAAGTGCAGAGTGTGATAATCAGAAATCGGCTGGTACAAAAGTAGCCCGAGGTGGAGATACAAAACTGGGAATGGAAAGACAGGTTTACAGGGATTTTTGCGGACTGATCAAGCGATATGGCGAGCATGATCTTATAAAATGTTTTGGAGAAGAGCGCTTGGATGAAAAGATTGAGGCTCGTGTCGCCAAATTCTCAAAAAAAGGCGGCTTTTATATTGAAAACAGCATGGAAACTGTATACAGCGTGGAAGGAAAATACCCGGACGGAGCGCGTATTGAACCAGGTGATTGTAAAAAGCTGATAGGAGAAGAGGCTTGCAAGGTTGCTTTTGTCGAGATGGAACGCCTGGGTGGGCTGGAGATGACGAGATACAGGGAACTTTGGTATACCATGTCTGGGAAATTTATCTGCCTGGATAGTATTGATTACAAGCACAATTTCTATGTGACATGCAGAAATGTGATTCCTATGTCAGAGGCTATTATAAATGCTTTTATTCCACTTAAGGATCTGCTTGAAATGATGGAAAATATCGAAGGCAGTGTCTGGTAAGGATGAAAAGTGTTTTTGCTTTGTTATATAAACCCTTGCAAATTGGGAGGAAGGAGGAACCCGTATGCAGGAGCAGGTAAGTGAAAAGGT
>CAVBGA010000125.1:0-12142 GCA_963594675.1 Lachnospiraceae bacterium | reverse complement strand
TACCCCCCCCCCTATTTTATTGTACATTTTTGCATATTTTCAGTTTTTTCTTGGATTAAAAGATGAATTGGACAAGCAGCATATAACTGATAGTTCCTCCCGCAATAGATAGTAGCATTTGGCGCTTCCACAGGTGAAGTCCCACGGTAAGAGCTATGGCTATGGCTTCTGGAATGCCATGACTTCCCCCTGTGATAGAAAGATTTCTTAGGCAGTAAATAATTAGCATGGAAAAAATCGCCCCCGGCAATACCTTTCCCAAATACTGAATATATTTTGGAGTAGGCTGGTTGCTGCGAAAAACGAGAAAGGGAAGGAATCTGGTAATCATGGTTCCAAGAACACATAGAGCAATGGTAATTATTTCTTCAGTTAAGGTCATCCTTTGCTTCCTTCCTTTTTTTCTATCTTTCTTCTAAATAAAGTTAAGCCGATAATAATAGTAACCATGGTGGGCACCATAAAATTATCTGCACCAAATATAAGAAGGCAAAAGGCACTGGCAAATAAACCAATCATTTCGCTGAAATGATGTTTTTCCTTCAGCCACTGCTCCAGAAAAATAACAACAAACATGGCCGTCATTACGAAATCCAGACCTTCTGTATTAAAATTCAGAAATCCCCCTAATATGCCTCCCATAGTGGCTCCAAAAAACCAATAAAATTGATTCAGAAGGGTGACAAAAAAATAAAACCAACTTCTATCTACATCAGAGGGGATTTCAGCAGTATAGTTGATGCTAAAAGTTTCATCACACATGCCAAAAATCAAATAGGATTTTTTCCATCCCATTCCCTTGAACTTATCCAGCATGGAGATGCCATAGAAAAGATGCCGCGCCTGAATCATAAGTGCCATGATAAAGACCTGGACAGGCGCATAGGGAGCCAGCAGCATACTGACAGCTAAGAATTCCAGACTTCCCCCAAATATGATCAAACTCATAATCATGGGATAGACAAAGGAAAAGCCTGACACATTCATATAGATGCCATATGTCAGGCCTAGAAACCAAAATCCCATGAAAATGGGGATTGTATAGGGAAAAGCACAGCGAAAGGCTTTTGTAATTCTATTCATTTTTCTTCTTCCTCAATAACGCATTCGTGAACCTTGGTTTTTTTATTGTAATTTATACCAACCAATAAGATATTGCCTCTGTATTCTTCCAGACTCCTGCAATATTCCTTATCCTTTATTTGTTGGATGGCTCCTTTTGCATCTTTATCCCATTTTAGTTCAACTACAATTGCTGGTTTTCCCAGAAATTTTTTTCTTGGTAAAAACACAAGGTCTGCAAAACCCTTTCCTGTAGGTAATTCTCTATAAATATGATAAAAATTTCTTGCAGCATACAGAGCTAAAGAAATTGTATAACTTAATGCATTTTCATCATTGTATTGAATATGTGATGTTTCAAAATGCGCCTGACAGATTGCTTCTGCTACTTGTATTGGCCTTTTCTGCCAGATTGCTTCCAAAGTATCTGCCGAATTTTTCAAAGATTTTGATACTTCACCCCATGCAGATGTGGAAATGCTGTTTACATATTCAGCTCTTACTTCCTCATTGGGAATCTTTACCGTCTTGCTGTCATAATCATAGGAAACATATCCCAAATGGATCAGAAGGGTTAAAACATCATCTTCCGAATGAAATGTTGACATATCATTAGAAAAACTTCCTATATTGACAGGAACCGATTTCCCTGCAATCATACTTAACACATCATCTTTTAATCCTTCAAAATTCATATCAATATAAATTTTCAGTGCTTCAAAGGTTTCCGTCTGATTCCAATAGTTTCCTATTTTTCTAAAACGCATGCAGCTTACAACAGAGCGTGGGCTATAAATTGATATGCCATTTTCAAAAGAATACCCATCATACCAGCATTTAATTTCAGACATATCCATCTGATACTGTTGGCATAGATTTCTAACCTCTTCTTCTGTAAAACCAACATATCTTGCCAGAAGACCTGGATTAATCATAGAAAACTCATCAAACATATTCAAGGCAGAATGTGTTCCATACTTCTTGATGGGAAGGATTCCCGTCATATAGGCAAGATGAATATAGGCCTTATCCTTCAATAAATCCCTAAGAAAATCAAGATATTTCTCCTGGGCCTCTTTATCTTCCTTATATTCTCTGAAAATACAGTCCCACTCATCAAGTATCACAACAAATGCTCTTTTTTTCTGAGCATAGACATCCTGCATGCATTCTATAAGGTCTGTATCATCGAAATAGTCCACGTCCGGATATTCCTTTTTTAGTTCTCGAATGATTAATTGACCAAAACGTTCAATGAATTTATAAATATTATGGCTTCTGCTTAAAATCTCCTGCATATTAACAGAGATTGTATCATACTGATTTAGATATTTCTTAAATCCCTCATCCTTTGCAATTTCAAATTGGGAAAAAATTTTTTCTGCATTGCATCCTCTGCTGTAATAAGCGGTAAGCATATTTGCAGCTGTAGATTTTCCAAAACGTCTCGGGCGGCTAATGCAAATACATTTCTGCATGGTATGTAAAACAGAATTGGTATAAACCAACAATCCTGTCTTATCAACATAGATATCAGAATTGATAGCTTCCTCAAATTTACTGCTATCCGGATTTAGATATATGCCCATTTCTTCGCCCTCCTCTCCTTGCTATTTCCTCATTATACCTTATTTTCAGCTTCTGCGAAATATTAAGAGGAGATTTCTGCAATAACCACCAGTCTTCCGTTTTCTTTGGAATATTCACAGGTGGATAAAGTTAGCAATTGGGTTTTGCTATCTGGAAGCGTATCGCTTTGCCAAATGGCATACTTGCTGCACTGCGTCAAATATGCCTGGAAGCTGTCATTATTTGAAAATGAAATGCCTTTGTAATAAGGAAAATCCTCTGCTTCTTCTGCAGATATCAGCATAACCAATATTACCTGATATTGTTGGCTGCTGTCTAAGGTATCGAAATAGATTGTACCATTGGACTTACAAAAGTCCGCATTTTCATAAAGCATCAGGTTCTGAAACATGGTTTTATCTCTCATATGATGCCCGTAAATAATCAAATTATCTGATGCTCCAAGCTTACAATTCACATCCAAAAAAGGGGCTCCATGAACATTTTCTTCCCGGTTAAAATCATGAGTCAGATAATAATCATTATCTTCTTCTGTTTGCATCACCGGATAGTCAATGACAGTCCCTGGAATCTTTATCCAAGCCACCAGTTCATCATTTTCCTTTTGCAGCTTAGCAAGCCAGGAATTTGTCTTTTTCTTGCTGCTATCTTCATTTTCTTCTTGGTTTGACTCACTTCTTTCTTTGTCCTCTTCTTCCTGGACAGTCCTGGCTTTTTTCGACAGACCATCATAAAGTTTCTGGGCCTGGTCTGTGGAAGCTTTTATTTTCCACAGATTCCAGGCCGCCAGAATCAAAATCAGAGCACAAAGAGGATATAGAATCTTCTTTAGCTTTTTCATTATTTAATCATCTCTTCGTCTATTTCTGTAACGATCAAGACTTTCAAATGTCAGGATAAAGAGGAGAACTCCGGCAATCACCGCCAGCCAGAAGTTAGGATTCTGATTGTCTCCTGTCTTTTTGGCGCTACTGCTACTTCCACTCTTAATGTCAGATCCAGATGATGAGTTAGAAGAAGTTTTCTTTACGGTACTGGAATCTCCCTTATCTCTTACCAGGATCAAAACCGTACGGGCATTGGTGCTTCCATCAGAGCAGGTTACCAAAGAAACCACTTCCATAGCATCCGGATTGGAAATCAACTGGGCAATTAAATCTGAATGATAGAACAGACTGTTCTTTTTCAGAAATTGACCGAATCCTTTTAGATTATTTTTCCAGGTCTCTGGATTGAAGATTTCTTCCGTTCCTGCTGAGATTTGCAACACAGCTGCTACCTTGTAACTTCGGCTCTCTCCCGGAAGCATAATGCTTGCCGTGGTGTTTTTCTTAAAAAAGTTCTTTTTCTTAAATTTTGCCAGATCGCCGAACATGAGATGTTTATCCATATTATGACCGTAAATCAAGGAATAATTATCTGAAAAATCTGATGAATTTCTACTGTCTAGGAAAATACTTCCTGCCAGGGAGAATTTTCCATAGACATCCTTATCCATATAACTTTCATTATTTTTCCCTTGCAGAACCGGATAATCAATATTGGTTCCGTCTACGGTAAGCCATGCAACCACATCTTTGTTTACTGTGCGAAGTTCATCAAAGCTGGGACCGCTCTTAGTAGTCTTGCTTGGCTTTAGCTGACGAACTTCATTTTGTACATTTTCTGCGGCCTGGTAAATTTGAGTATTGTCCCATATAGAATATCCAGCATAGGCAACCGCAGCTAAAAGCACCAGACCGATGATCCAGCCATATATTCCATTCAGACACTTTAGGACAATCCTTCTCATAAAATATTACTCCTCAATTGTAACTTTGCGACGGCGAATGTAGAGAACTGCAACTGCGCCGGCAAGAATCAATACAGCAATGTATGGTGCATTAGATGTGATAACACCTACATCGATAGCTGATTCTTTATCATTAGTAATTGTTACGGTATCAGCATCATCAGAAATGGAACCTGTTGCCATTGCCTCATCCCATTTTGTTGAGCCAGATGTGCCCTCTGCTGTCACTGTATCTGCAGCAGTAGCTACTCCGTTAAATGTTCCGGCATCATCTTTATTTGTGCCTTCTGTGTAATCCTCATAACTGAAGGTATGGGTATATTTATCATCGGTAGGTTCTGTTTCTGTTACTTTATAGGATACGCCATAAGGAATGTTATCAAAGCTTACAGTAGTTCCATCTTTTACATAAAAATCAACAGTCTTTGTCTGACTGCTATGGCTATTTCCTGTTACACTATCTGTCCAATCAAGGGAAGTGGCATCTGCTGTCAGGTTACCTTTTGCGTCATAGAAATTCTTATAGGTAATGTCACTATTCATACTTGCAGCGGAATCATTGGTAAATACAACCGTAACTTTGAAAAGCTCATTTTTATCTCCAGCATTACCAGTAACCACCTTGCTAATATTCAAGGAACCCGCATAATATTTGTTCTGAATATCATTTACCTTGATGGAATTATCATTGTTATTATTGTCAGCATACCAGCTTTCATATGCATTGTTGCTGGTAACGGTATCTGTATCCGGTGCTGTTTTATGAAGGGTTACTGTACGGATGTATTCTCCTTTATTCTCGGCATTTGTCACCTGAACATGGAGATAATATACTGCCTTGTGGTTTCCGTTAGCAACTGTTGTATCTTCTGTTTCATTGTCATTGCTTCCGTAAAGAACTCCGGCTACATTGCTATCTTTCTCTGTCACCTTATACCAATAGTCACCTACGGCCTCATAAGTAGGCAGGCTAATCTCTGTACTAGGTTTAGCACTATCTTCTGTAGTATTGCCTGCAGTTCCAGCAGCAGCTGTGATAGTGAAGGTGTTTTCACTTCCATTAAGGAAAGTAGGCATGGTATCTTTTGTATATTTTGCCTGACCATTGCCATCCTCACCTACATTCCAAAGACCATATCTCTCAATGGTAAAGGTAAAGGTTTCTTCAGGGCTCTTTGTTGCTGACTGGGAGGAAGAACCATTCACATAGTCTTTTAAAAGATCAATGGCTGATGTATCTGTGTTGCTTACGTCATCCCCTCTATTGTTGGTATAATGGCTTGTGGCATCTTTATCATTTGCTGCAAAAACGCTTGTGCCCATGGTCATTGTCATAGTTCCGGCTAAAGCCAAAACCATTGCTTTTCTAACTAACTTATTCATTCTGTTTACCTCATGTTTTTCTTTTTCATGTTTCATAACTAGTCAAGATCGTTTTCCCTATAGTTACTTATATTCCTCTTCTTCGAAGAATGCTGACCACTTTAGCAGTGATATTTCCTGTCGCCACAGGGCCAAAATCTCTGCTATCCGTGGTATTCGTGCGGTAATCTCCCAATAGATATACACATCCTTCCGGTACCGTATA
This sequence comes from Lachnospiraceae bacterium, assembly GCA_963594675.1. Classification (GTDB taxonomy): domain Bacteria; phylum Bacillota; class Clostridia; order Lachnospirales; family Lachnospiraceae; genus Ruminococcus_G. The sequence continues at coordinate 6,110 of CAVBGA010000125.1, read as the reverse complement.
GGGGTAAGTCTGGCTTCCTGGCTCTGTGGGGAAAGCGATGTCATCCGTCTGTTGGGTTCCATTTACATAGAGAATCCCTTCCTCCGTGATGTCCACGCTATCGCCCTCCCGAGCCACAATTCGGCCAATTACCTGTTTGCCATCAATTTGACAGATCACCACATCATTTTTTAAAAACTGTCTGTCCAAGCGATAACCCAGAAGTATGTCTCCGTCTAAAATGGCGGGGTACATATCCGTTCCCTTGACTGCTGTGATGCAAAATATCTGAGTGCAGGCAATCCATAGAATAATCACCATAATCAGAATATTTTTTATCAGATCCAGATAGCCTTTTTGGGTGGTAAGTTGATACTGCTTTTTTCTGATCTCTGCCCGAACATCTCCTAAGGGATGAAGGCTCTGATCATATTTCATTGGAGCTATCACCTCCCTTATATTCCTGAAGAAGGGCCTCATATCTAGCCCGTTCATTTAAAAGAGCCGTTTCATAGAGACTATTCAGCTCTTCTATTTTCTTCAGAACGTCCACCTCATCAATTCCACCGAAATATTTCTTTTTGAATTTTAAATTTTTTATCCATTTGAGAATATTTTCATGGGTGGAATCAAAATTTTCTTTAAACATCTGTGGTGGCACCTCCTTTGCGTTTTTTCTTGTATCGATAAGCTAACCATGCAGCTGGAATAATCAGTGCAATGGCTGCCAGAGGTGCCTGGTTTTCTGTATGAACGCCAACATCAATAGCCAAATCCTTAGTATTGGTCAGACAAATGGTATATTTCTCTTTGGCATCCAGAGAAATCTTAAAGGTATTGGTTTGTCCTTTTTCAGGTGTGATGCTTTCCTTTTTGCTTCCATTTTCTTTAAAAATCTGGATGGAAGCTGAATAATCAGAGGCATCCACTTCTTCAAGAACTAAGATGGCTCCCTCTGGGATGCTATCTACGCCAAATCCTTTTGTGCCACTTATGCCTGTCTCAGAATCAAAGATTTCATCTTCCGCCAGACTTATGGTTTTCTCAGCGAGGATTTGATCTTTTGTTAGATTCTCTCCGGAATCCGGCTTATAGATTGTCATTTTGACAGTGTATTTTTTGTTTTTATCTGCCATATTGCCTTCTAGCTTTTTCGTTAACTTAAAGCTAGCTGATTTCGCATCCGTCATAGATACCTGACAGTCACTATCATTATCGCCAGCATTTTCTACGCTTACCTTTCCTTGACGATTCAAAGTGAAGGTCACAGAATCCTCCCTAAGTGTGTAGCCGGAAGGTGCCTTAACCTCTAGCAAATGATACTGCTTGGATGTAGTCGAACGATTATCCGTGGCTAAGCCATAAATGGTTACCTTTCCATCTTTTCCGCTAACCACACTGTCTACTTTATTACTTCCCTTTGCATCGGTATAGAAAGATACTCTTATAGGATTGCCGGAAGCATCGGTTTTATAAGAACCATTTCCATCATCTTCACAGATGATAAATTCCGCTCCAGCCAGACCCTTTTCCGTGTCTGTACTTATGCCAGTTTTGTTCGTTTTATAAAGAGTAATGCTATTTAACTTATTGCTGTCATCATAGCTAAAAGTTAGAGCCTTCTTTTGACCATCAATGGTGAAGCTATGACTGTTGCTTACCTGACCGGATGCATCCTTCTCAAGAACATATCCGGAAAGTTCGGTCTTCTCTGTTAAAGTGTAATCACCCCAATTCAATCCGCTAACAGAAATCTGGCCATCTGTGCCACCTTTGCTATCCGTCACATCCACCAGCTGCCACTGCATTTTGCCATCCACTTCTACTTGTTCCGCTTCATAACTCTTGCCAGTAACAAGATCCACCGAATCTTTCAAAAGGTAATCTGTCAATTCCTGACCAGTACTGTCTTTGGGAATGTCACTTCTGCTTAAGGTATAAACAACACCATTTAAAGCTTTTTTCGTTGCTGCATCTGTTTTTGTCAGGGTAAATGAACCTGTCTTTCGGCTGTTTGCCACGCCCACTGCGTCTTTTTGCAGAGCATTGACTTCATCATAACCGAAAGCGTTTGTTACACTTGTGCCATCATTGTCGCTGGTCTCCGCCTTGTCTTTTAACTGGAAGCTAAAGCTGTTTTCTTCATCCAGCACGTAGCCTTCAGCGGCTTTGCTTTCCTTCAAAAGATAGCTACCTTTTTCTGGAATCTCAATTTTAAGATTTCCCTGGCGATCGGTAGTGAATATACCATTTGAGCTTACTTCCTTACTTTCTGTGCTATCGCTGCTGTTTGTTACAGAGTAAGCCTTTTTGTACACCGTAGATTTTCCATTTTCTACCCTATAAAGAGTGAATTCTGTGCCGGAAATCGCTGCATTCTGTCCTTCCTCATCTCCATCATATTTATGAAGGGTAACTGTGGAATGATAGCTGTTATTTATTGCGATTCCATTATCCCTATCATAACTTACCGTAACCTTTTGCTTGCTATTATCCGTGGTAAGGCTTGCATGATAACTTCTTCCATCGTTATAAGCCTGATCAGGCGCATCTGTCTCAAGAAGATCATAACCCGCTTCATTGACCTGAAGATTCAGTCTCTGTCCAATGACTGTCGTCTTGCTGTCCGCTTCATCAGAAGATGTGACTCTTTTACCTGCCTCATTATAGATTAATTTGGTATTGTAGCCTTCCTCTGTAATGCTTTTCCATACCAGATAACCATTGGCATTACTCTGAGCAGTTCCTAAGATGATATCACCTGTCTTCACCTGAAAAATTGCTCCCTGAAGAGCTGTATTTTCATCGTCAAGACACTTTCTCAAATCGATTTTTCCTACAGCAACAGGATCCACCATGGTTAAGCTAGTATTTTCAATATTAGTGCTGTTGCTCCATTTTCCATTGCTAAGATTGATATCACCACTGTCAGGTTTTCCTTCCGAAGTCCATACATAAATCTGAGATACGATTGTTCCATTTTGGGTATTGCTTCCATGAAGAACAAAATAAATATCATCTGCCTGATAATAGCCAACAGGAGCTTGACTCTCATGGAGTGTGTAAATAGTATCTTCCTTCAAGAGGCCTTCTGAAATATAGGAGCCTGCTTCGTTCCCTGAAGCTGTGGTCTTGGTCCAATTCCAACTACTTTGATCATTGCCCAGACTTGCAATTAACTTGGTATTTTCTGAACTAAGATCCGTACCTTCATAAATTTCCAATTCGGCACCACTTAATGCCTCACCCTTCAGATTCTTCTGATCATCGGTCTTTGTTTCATTCATAAGGTCATTTAACTTACTTACGGAGATTTTTGTTTTATCATTTTTTACGGTAAGGGCAAGAGCCGTCTGTAATCCGCTTGACGAATCTGTCACAATCTCAGATTTTACCAAGTCATCGATTCCATCATAAGTGCTGACATTGGTGATTTCATTAGAGGAGTTCACCGTAAAGCTAGCCAAAGTAACCGGCTTATCTTTGCTATCCTCCGTTCTTGTGATATATCCTTCCGGAGCTTGCACCTCCTTAAGGGTGTAACTACCCTTTTGGGAAATATCTACTTTTACTTTCTCTCCGTTCTCCGTCTGTATCTTCCAATTTTCATCTGCCAGGTAAAGAATACCGTCGCTGTCCGTAATGGCATTCCAGATTAGAAGATTCTCTCCACTGGTGGAGGAACCAGCCTGACCATGGGTTGTAGATTGATAGGTCAGAGTGAATTTACCACCAATAAGTTTTGTATTCTCATCAGAGCTGTCTACCTTAGTCAGTTCCAGAGTTTTTGACTCGCTGCTTACTGGATCATTTTTCACTGTTACTGTTTTAGATCCATCTGAAGATACATGACTGCTATCTGTTGTATCATAAATTACTTCTGCATAATCGCTGTAATCTTCCGTGTCGGTACCTGATTTTGCCTTGATTTCAAAATAAATTTTGTCTGCCAACTGGTACTGGTCAGATGCACCACTTTCTATTTCTTCCAGATAATAGAGGCCTACATCCAAACCATATTGCAATGCACAACCGGTAATCTGATTTTTCACAGAAGTACTGATACTACTAAAATTAATTTTTCCATCCGCATCTGTGGTTAGATTTACTGAATCCGCCAGGACGGCCTGTTTGCCGATAACTTCGCCTGTTGCACCATCTATGCTCTCATATTTATAAAGCTTAAATGAAATGTTGGCCAAAGCTTTTCCTGTTTCAGAATCCTCTTTCTTCAACTGCAGATCATTTACATAGCGAGATACATCTCGCAATACGAGAATATTGTTGTCCGCATCTGATTGGTAAGCATTTTGATAATCCCTTCCGCTGGCTTTTGTAGGCTGCGTACTTGCAAGGGTTTCTGTAGCTGAACTTGTCAGCGTAATGCTACCGTCAGCATTCACCATAAAACTGATGGATTTTGCTATGATATTGCTATCACCAACACTATCCGCAGGCTCAGATAAGGTATAGGTCTTACCTGCTTCCAAAAGTCCTTCCATAGACCAATAGCTCTGCGCTTCACTTCCTGTATGATAAGTAACATACTCTGTGATGCTGCTGCCATCCATCTTTCTCGCAGGAGAGGAAGCATCTTGATAAAGCCGAAGGGTATTTTCACCAGTTGGGAAAGTATTGCCATCTCCTTCTATCTTTAATTCCAGATAGGAATCACTATTTTTCAAGGAAGCATTTCTTCCAAACTGATCTAACTTGTAAAGACTTACTTTTGTTTCCGTATTGATCCATTGATAATCTGTGACGCCCTTGGATTCATTTGCCAGCATGATCTCTGCCTTATTATTGCTATAAACCTGGGATAGATCACTCTCATCTACTGCTGTATTCGCCAGTTTCTTTACATAAATCTTGCGAACGCTACTGTCCAGACAATAACCCGCAGGAGCTGTCAGCTCTTTTACATAATAGCTACCGGATAGAAGGCTGTAGGGATACAAACCTGCATCGGTATCTGTTGAAGTAAACCTGCGAAGGTAAGGAATACCATTGCCATTCTTCTCATTTAACTCCTGACCATCCTGCGTCTTGTTGGTGAGAATCATAGTAGTCTCTTCACTTCCGCTGCTGCCCAGGGGTACCATACCGGCAATTTGCTGGGTACACTCTTTATCCAGATACACTCCAAAATATGCCCTAGCTTCTCCTTGGGCCCCATCATGAGTATTCAAGGGCTCATAGCTATTTCCAGCTGCTTCACCAGTTTTGGTAAAGCTAACCACGCCTCGACTTTCCACGTTTACTGCGGTAGCGCTCTTAGTAGCAACCTGACAATCGTCAGCAATTTTATGCCCATCTGTGGGCTCATTGGCAGGAATATATTCTGTTTGCAAGGACAAGCTTAAACTACCAGTTCCACTAGTACTAATCCAAGCGGTTCCATGTTCTCCTGTATCCTGGTAGTTATCTGAGATATCTCTTTTTCCACTTCCTACCGTAAATTCTATACCATCTGCCCAAACACTGTAATCAGAAAGGGTAGAAGATTCCTTCAGCAGATAGCTGCCTGCCACAAGATATTTACCTTCACTGCCATACTTTCCATCACTGCTGATCAAATGGCCATTACTGTCGGTTTTGACACCTGTTACATAAGCTTTACTACTTACTACACCATTGCTAATGCTGTAAATATCAAACCTAACACCTTCAAGACTCTCCTGCTTATCAGTAATCTCAGGAGCCAAATACGCTGCAGACTTGCTGAGATTTACAAAGCCATAGATCATGCGGTTGGTTGCTGTTGTTTTTGTATCTGCAAATTGCGGGGTCACTTCATTATCGCTTCCATAAGTATAGGTCACTTTGTAAGCCCCATTGCAATCGCCAGTCAACTCCTTTCCATTGATCTGCGTCTCCACAGCCCGATAGCTAATCTCTTCTCCTGCCGTAGTATATTTGGGAAGATTTTTCCAAGTCCCTGTCACTGTTGCATTGGCTTTTTTACTACTTAAGGTGATATCCTTATATGATTTCACATCCGATGTAGTTAAATCAGTCCAATCACCATCCGCCACTTTCTTTTGAAGTTTGAATTTCGCTGTGAAACTACCATTACTTGCCTTTTCAGCATAATCCGTATTTTGCCAGATTTTCTCAACAGTATAATTTTG
>CAVBGA010000124.1:0-7845 GCA_963594675.1 Lachnospiraceae bacterium | reverse complement strand
CTTCAGAACATACATAAAGGAAAGCATTTCCGCTAAAATATCCTCAAAATTTCCCGATATGTAATTGCCAGCTCCCTGCTGGCTCTCCAAAACCCCAAGGTTTTCCAAAATCTTCAAGCCTTCTCTGGTAGAATTCCTGCTGATTTCCAACTTTTGGGCAAGCTCTCTCTCTGGAAGAAGTTTTTCCCCCTCCTGAAGTTCTCCGCTTCCTATCCCAGTTTTTACATAATCTATCACCCTTTTATAGGACTTCTCAACATCATTTTTCATCATCTACCCTCCGGCATGTTAAATAATCATATCGGGTCTTCGACCTTATGTATATGCCATACAATTCAAGGAACCAGCTTGCAGATTATCCCTCAAATATTGTACAAGATACGACACGATTTTCTCCTGTATTTTTATTTTTTCTGGTCCCATATTGGCCTTGGCCACATCTCGAATCATACCAAATATTCCCAAAATTTTCTGGTAGGATGCCAGTTCATCTTCCTGATCTGTATCATAATAGGTTCGAACAAAGGTATCCCAGACACAATCCGGCAGCTTTTTAGGGCCAACCTCCCTGGTAATATCTGGCAATATCTTCATAAGGAAATAAATTCTTCCAATATCGAAGGCAGAATGTCCAAAGGAGGCATCTTCCATGTCAATCAAAAAGAACTCTCCCTCTTTATACATTACATTTCCTGGGTGACAATCCCCATGCACAAAACTTCTTTTTTCCGGGATATGCTCCATTTCTTTTAATAAAAGAGACCGAATATCCTCCGGCAAAAAATCTGCTTTTTTTACATCTTCTATGCATCTTGCCTTCATATCCGCAAAAGCACCAGTTATCTCCACGTTATTTTGTTTCTTCACAAATAAGGCATATTCTCTGGCAATTTTCTTCAATTTCTCTTCGTCATTCTGCAGTCCCAGCAGAACATTTTCCAAAGTATCTGCCTTGATCATCTCATAAACCACACCATAGCGATTGCCCACTTCCACAATATCATAGGAAATGGCTGTGTCCACCCCATTTACAAAGGATTGTTGGGCAATATCCCTCTCCTTTTCCACGCGATCCAAATCCCAATGTTCAAAATACACCTTAATAATCTCGTCGTCACTGAGGCGATATACCGATCCACTTACCCCATGGCCAAGCTCTTGCATTCCATCAATGCGAACCTTCCCCAATACTTTTCTGGTCTTGAAAATTCTATTAAAGCCTGTCGAATCAAAGATTTCATAGATTTCTGGAGACAGATTGATAATCTCCTGCACTTTGTAAAATTTTCCTAAGCTAAGAAAGACACGCAATCCTGCACTGGATAAATAGGTGAGATTTCTTGCATCAATAAGGATTTCACCCTGAGGATGCTTTTGTATCTCTTTAAGAATCGCTTCTTGCATTTCATTTGCATTGGAACTATCTAATTTTCCATGTAAAAGAATAGTTAGTGTATTATTTGAAAACTTGCTTTTTATCATATAGCCTCCTGTTTTTGTTTTTTCTATTTCGTATTTCTCTTTATCTATTGATACGAATTTTCAAAAACAAGGGCTATTATTCTGTAGAAATCTTCCTACTTTTTCATTTCTCTGGCAATCCAATCCATAAGAATTTTTATCACATAATCTTGCTCTTCTTCTGTAAGATCTCGCCCCTTAGGGATGTGATGCCATTTTTCCAGACAACCTCTGCAACAGGTAGCAGTAGCATGCTGGGCTACAAAAACCGGATGTCCTCTCATAGGGGTTTGCTTGCCATCGTTGGGAATCTCTCCCGGAGCCAAACGCTTTCTAATAAAATCCTTGGCATGCTCCCTTACCTGATCCATACCTTTTTCCGCAACGTAACTTCGATCATTGGCTTTTAAAGAAAAGCTGCTTCGAAATTTCGATTGAGAAAGGCCTTTCCATAAATTAGTTCTATAAGGCCCCGGCCCTTCCCCTAGCATAGAAGGCTGAGATTCTCTGCTTTCCAGACGCAAACGCCAGGCCAAAGCCGTGTTGCGTTTGGTGCTGGTTTCATTTTTTATAGCATAGTAAACTGCCTTTTTCTCCCCCACCAAAACCAGGATTTTTTTTGCTCTGGTCACTCCCGTATAGAGAAGATTTCTCTGGAGCATTACAAAATGACTCATGGTAAAAGGCATAACTACAATAGGATATTCACTTCCCTGGGATTTATGAATGGTTACCGCATAAGCCAGGGAAAGCTCGTCCAACTCCGTCACATCATAGACAACCTCCCGGTCATCAAAAAGAACTGTCAGTTCCCTTTCTTCCATGTCTACTTTTATAATTTGTCCAATATCCCCGTTAAATACCTCTTTATCATAGTCATTGCGAATCTGCATGACTTTGTCCTTCAGTCGATATTGTGTCCCACCTTTACGAAGGAATATCTTAGAAGGATTCATGGCCTCCTGTAAAAGTTCATTTAAGTGTACCGCTCCGCACTCGCCCCTTTGCATGGGCGTCAATACTTGAATATCTTGAAGAGGATCTACATGGTAATAGGCAGGCAGATTTTTCTTGCAATAGCGAACAATGGTATCCAACACTTCCTCATGGCTGTCTCGAGCTGCAAAGAAGAAATCTGCCTCCTTTCCGCCCCGCATATCAATGCCTTCCCCTTTATTGATGCGGTGGGCATTCATGATAATACGGCTGTCCTGGGCCTGGCGGAATATTCGGGTAAGGCGCACCACGGGAATCTGCCCTGAATCGATAATATCCCGAAGCACATTGCCGGCGCCAACACTGGGCAACTGGTCGATATCTCCCACTAAAATCAGGGTCATATGCTTCGGCAAAGCCTTTAATAGGTTATACATAAGCATACAATCAATCATGGAACATTCATCCAAAATCAAAACATCTCCCTCCAGAGGATGCTCTTCATTTTTTTGATAGCCCTCTGGCGGCTTATATTCCAAAAGACGATGAATGGTCTTGGCTTCAAGGCCTGTTGCTTCCGACATGCGCTTAGCAGCCCTTCCTGTAGGTGCCGCAAGAATAATTTTACAAGCACATTGCCGATAAGCTGCAATAATTCCCTGGGTTGTGGTCGTCTTTCCTGTTCCCGGTCCCCCAGTCAAAACCATTATCTTAGAATTCAGAGCAGTCTTTACCGCCTCCAATTGAATTTCGTCGTATTGAATTTGGGAAGCAGCAACTACTTTTTTTAGAATCTCATCCGGATTCCCCTTTACTTTTCCCTGACAGGACATAAGATATAGCAATCGGTTGGCACATCCACTTTCTGCATAAAAATAAGGTGGCAAATAAATGGCTTCCTGCTCATCTATTTCATCTCGAATCAGATCTTTTAGCCGAAGCATCTCATCCAACGTCATTTCTAACTTGTTTTCGTCTACCTGCAAAAGTTCTCCAGTCTTTTCTATCAGCTGATTCCTTGCGGCAAAGCAATGGCCTTCTTCTGCTAATTTGTTCAGGGCATAAAAAATGACGCTTCGCAAACGGACAAATTTCTCTTTCTCAAAGCCCATCTTTTCTGCAATGGAATCCGCTGTTTTAAAGCCAATGCCCCAGATGTCATCTGCCAAACGGTAGGGATTTTCTTTCACAATGGCTATGCTCTCACTGCCATAGGTCTTGAAAATCTTAGTAGCATGAGATGTGCTCACCTCATGACTCTGCAAGAAAAGCATTATATTCTTTATCTCTTTTTGCTCTTGCCAACTGCTTTTGATTCGGTCCACACGAACTTTGCCGATTCCCTGCACCTTCAAAAGCTCATCCGGTGTCTCTTCAATCACATCCAGGGTGTCTTTGCCGAATTTTTCCACAATTCTTTTAGCAAATTTTGGACCTACCCCCTTAACCAGACCAGAACCCAGATATTTCTCAATGCCATAAACCGTTGCTGGCAGGGTTTCCTCAAACTTAAGCACGGAAAACTGTCGACCATACTTGGCATCCATTTTCCACAGGCCTTCCAAAGATAGCACAGAACCTACGTGTGTCTCCGGCATTGCGCCAACCACCGTAACAAGATCGCTATAATTTTTTGCTGCACACTTTAAAACCGTGTAGCCATTTTCCTGATTCTGATAGGTAATTCTCTCAATAACGCATCGCAGATGCTCCATGCTTCTCTCCTAACTAAGCAAGGCATTCATACTTCCAGAACGAAAGCCCTGCAAATCCATGGTAATATAGATAAATCCCAACTCTCTTAAGCGTTTTTCCACCGCTTCTCTAATCTCTTTCGATGCCAATCGTTCTAATTCTTCTGGCATGACTTCAATTCTTGCCAATTCTCCATGCATACGCACCCGACATTGTCTAAAGCCTAAATCCTTTAACAATTGCTCTGCCTGTTCCACCATATCCAGCTTCTCCTTGGTAATCCTCTCCCCATAGGCAAAGCGTGATGCAAGGCAAGCTGCTGAGGGCTTATTCCAAACGGAGAGGCCCAATTCTTTCGATAAAATTCTGATTTCTTCCTTGTAGAGTCCTGCTTCAGCCAAGGGACTCATCACCCCTAGTTCTGCTATAGCCCGACGTCCCGGCCGATAATCCCCCTGATCATCCATATTGGAACCTTCTGCCAGCATATGGATTCCTTTTTCTCTGGAAATCTCCCACAATTTTGTAAAAATTCCCTTTTTACATATGTAACAACGATCCGGTGGATTTTCACAAAATCCCGGCATCTCCAACTCGTTAATCACGCAAAATTCCTGCCGAATCCCATTTTCTTTACAGAAATCCTCCGCCTCTTTTTCCTCTCTCTTTGTAAAAGAATAGGGGCAGGCTGTAATCGCAAGCACACGGTCTCCCAAAACAAGCTGAGCTGCCTTCAAGAGAAAAGTAGAATCCACTCCTCCGGAAAAAGCCACTGCCATACTCCCCTGCTCTTTGATTATTTGCTGAAGATGTTTATATTTTTCATGCAACACATTTTCCATCGCTATTCCTCTTTCTTCGCAGCAGGCATTCCCGATTGTTTCCGGTATTTTCTGGGGGAAATTCCTACATTCTGGGTAAACATCTTAATAAAATGGCTCAGATTATCATATCCCACCAATTTTGCCACATCAGAAATAGGATAATCCGTCAACAAAAGCAGGTTCTGCGCCTCCCCAATTTTCCGTTGGATAATATATTGTATCAATGAAGTTCCTGTGGCTTTCTTAAAAACTCTAGACGCATAAGTCTGACTAATGGCGAAACGCTCAGATATGGACTGAACGGATAAACTATCCAGAGCATGTTCATCAATATAAATCTGCATTTTTCGTCCCAAAGCCATGGCTTTCGTAGTACTTTCAAGATTCGGACTATCTGATACTCCTCCACTGATCAACTCCGAAATCATTTGCAGAAGTCCCCGCATAAGAAATTGAGCTGTCACCATAGAGGATGGATTCTGCCTTCTGGCATTCTCATAAATCATGTCGAATATTTTCAAAAATTCCTTGGCTCTTTCTCCTGTAGGCACTATGGGAGAAAAGCCCTCTGGAAGAAGACAACTATAAGGCAGATCTTCCGTTTGAATTCCACTTATCTCCAAACCATATACCGGTGGTGGTGGCATTTGCACACATTCATCGTGTACCACATCACTATTATAAATCACAAGATTTCCCGCATGTATCGGATACAGAACACCATTGATCTTATACATGCCTTCCCCTCTTAAAATATAAAGGATCTCCACAAGTCCATGATGGGAATGGGTTGTCCTGGGATGCTTTTGATACTGTTCATCACAATAATTGGCAAATTCCAGAACTGGGGAACCAAATGCCTGCATTTTTTCTATTTCAAACTTTGATACCGGATAATGCATAAAATCCACACACTCCTTTTCATTCTTACACTTATTATGTGCAAAAAAACGATAAAAGTCAAGATTAGAACATTTTTTCGTGTGCAGAAAATGCAAATTTCATTTTCTTCTTTTTTCACTTCCTTTCTTTATGAAACTGTTTTGAAAAGTGATAATAATCTCATATATTCTTCCTGTTTTTCCATGTTGTTCAAAAATCTGACTTTACATAGGATTTATACAAAAAAAGCAAACTTTTTCCAGCAGTTCTGCCATGTTTACAGTCGTAAAAATCAAACATATACTAAGTGCATAAAAGCAAAAAAAAGCAAAAAAAGAATAAAAACTTTCCCTGTGTCAATGCCAATATTGATTTCTGCAAATCAGTGGCTGAGCAATATGACCTCACAGCCTAAGCCACCGGAGAGGAGATGATAGAAAAACCATTAGCGCCCAAAGCAGCTGATTGCAAGAGAATTATAGAAGCAGAGATGACTGGCGGAAAACAGCTGGTACAGGTAGGATTCATGCATTGTGTGATTTCTGTGCTTTTTCGAGTTTACTTACATATAGAAAAGATCGTCCTCCCATCTCCCATAAATCCAACTATTTTCTTAGCTATTTTCTCAATAATTCTTTTAAATTTTTGTGCATTTTACCCATTTTATTTTTACAAGCACATAAATCGTTGACTTTTATCACAAAAAATGCTAAAAATATAATATGAGTTGTGCTTAATGCACATATTTGATATGTTTTGCACAATCGTAGACAACTATCATTTCAATTTTCTTTATAAGCCCTCCTTAACCTTATAAAACTCTCTCCAAATTTATCAGGGTTAAAAAGCTAGAAAGGACAATCGTATGAAAAAAAGATTATTCGCAATGACACTCGCAGGTATTTTAGCAGCTTCTTGCATGGCAGGATGTGGCTCTTCTTCTGAGTCCGGAAGTGATAGCTCTTCAAGCTCTTCTGAGTCTACCGATTCTTCCTCTTCCGATGAATCCTATAATATCAGTTTTATTGTTAAACATACAGATGGTCACTTTAATAAGGTTATGGCTGGAGCAAAAGCTTATACGGAAGAGCATCCTAATGTTTCTGTAGATTTTCTTTCTCCTACGTCATCCACGGCTTACGACGAGCAGATTAATATGATCGAAACATCTCTGGGAACAGAATCTGTAGATGCCTTGGTTATCGCTCCCCTTCAGTCTGACTCAACTGCAAATTTGGTATCTTCCACTGATAAAGTTGTTGTTGCTCTCGATACCGACTTTACATCCGACAAAAAATCTACTTTCGTAGGTACCGGTAATGAAGATGCTGCCTATTCTGGTGGTAAAGCTGCTGCAGAAGCCAAGATTGCAGAAGGGGTAGAAAAACCAACTGCCGTTATTCTGACTGGTGTGCAGGGTGACGAGACTCATGAAGCTCGTCTGTCTGGATTTACAAAAGGTATCGAAGAAGCCGGCGGTGAAGTATTGGAAGTACAGTATTGCGATTGTGATCCCGATAAAGCGGCTACCGCAACAGAAGCGGTGATTCAGAAATATCAGGACGGTGTGGATATCATTGTTGCTACAGATGATAACGCAGCTATGGCTTCTTTGAAAGCAGTTCAGGATTCCGGTGGAGAAAATTTCAAAGATACTCTGCTTTGTGGTTTTGATGGAAATCAGTCCTCTTTGGAAGCCATCCAGGAAGGTACTCTTAGCATGGATGTAGCCCAGGAAGGTTACCAGATGGGTTACAAAGCTATGGAAGCTGCTGTTGCTGCACTGGAAGGCGAAACCTTAGATGACTTTATCGATTCTGGTTCTACAGTTGTTTCTTCTGACAATGTTGAAGACTACATCCAGACTCAGAAAGATGAAGGTGTTTGGGAGTAGTTACCATAATTATAGAAAACATAATAGTCAAAAGGGGGTGCCGCATATGCGACACCCCCTCCTTTTTTCATCTATCAAGGATTACAATTTCCGCAAGGCGAATATCCTTTCGCAATCAAACTGTCCCTGCTTTCCGTAGAATATTCTTTATTG
>CAVBGA010000123.1:0-2729 GCA_963594675.1 Lachnospiraceae bacterium | reverse complement strand
CATATAAGGCACTTGGATGGGATATCAAGGATTTCCCGAATGCTTATGCATATTACGAGAATCTGATAACGCTTCCGCTTCATACAAAGCTTAGTGATGAGGATGTGGAGTATATCTGTGAGAATTTTAGAGAGATTGTTAAGGAATATATTTGAAATTGAAACAAAAGCCGGATGGAATCTGTAAAAAAGAGTATGTAGTGTACGTGATGTTTGGGGTGTATGTGGTAGCGGTGCTGTGGATCACGCTGTTTTCGAGGATTGGAACATACGAAAGGAAATTCCTATATCCGTTTCAGTCATATGTGGCATTGGCAAATGGTGACGCAAGTTTTTTGGAAGAAAATGTGGAGAACGTTCTTTTGTTTGTTCCGTTAGGCATGTTTATAGGTCTTACTAAAGACAAAAGCTTGAAGAAAACCTTAGTCATAGGAGGCTTGGCGTCGCTTTGCATCGAATGTGCTCAGATGATCTTTGCACTGGGTACTTTTGAATGTGATGATTTGCTTCACAATACAATCGGGACTTTGATTGGGTATTTGGCAGTCCGTAAGCTGGCAAGTAAGTTTCAAATTCAGATAAATTTAAGAAGAATATTGACGATAGTCATTGCAGCCGCAATAGGCATCGCAGCTGCATTTGGTATAAAAGAGATGAAACATCAGCATATGATCCGACTGGCGGCATTGTATGACAGAGTAGATGCGAAGAATCTGCTGGTGTTGAATGGAGATTCTGGGAATATAAGCGGGACAAATGTCTATGTCCAAAGCCTTGATGATGGCAGTATACACATTAGTGGGACATCTGATATACGAATATCCTGGTGGAGACTTGCAGAGATTACAGCAGAGCCAGGCATATATACATTTACCGGATTATCCCGTGTTGAAGAAAATACCGTTGGACTTGAGCTGGAGGTAAATGGCAGAGGGTTTACGGAAGACGTAGGTCCGGTTGATGAGGTTCAGTTTGTTTTGGAAGAAACGACAGAACTGAAGGCATATGTAGTTGTATATGACGGATGCGATTGTGATGTGGCTGCCAGGCCGGCGATTTTTAAAGAGGAGTAGAGAAGAGCGATGCTCAAAAAATGGGATGATTTACCTGATTTCATGAAATTGGATGAAGTCAGACCATATTATGACAGTTTAGATAAGAAAAGAGTAAGCTTGTTTTTCAAAAGATTGTTCGATATAATCGCAGGCTTTATTTTGTTGATCATCCTGGCTATTCCGATGCTAGTGATAGCAATAATGATCAAGGCAGACTCAGAAGGCCCCGTCTTCTACAGACAGGAACGTGTTACGAGATACGGAAAGCACTTCAGGATACACAAATTCCGGACAATGGTAAGCAATGCGGATAAGATCGGCGCTGCGGTAACAGTCGGAAACGACAGCCGTATCACAAAAGTCGGACAGAAGCTTCGAGGCTGCCGTTTGGATGAATTACCACAGGTATTTGATCTTTTAAGTGGAAATATGAGCTTTGTCGGAGATAGTGTGATAATAGGGACAACCAGGAAAAATCCTTATTTTTCAATGGTTTGCGGCTGTTAAGTCGAGTCCCCTTATTTAAAAAACTTTTGGGCTGGTTAACGAGGCAAGGCGTTGAAAAAGAAGATGCTTCTTGTGGTTGCTTTGTTTAACCCAATGAATAAAGCTCAAAAATTTGAATAAGGAGGTTGGACTTAATAGCCGGTGTAAGAATAACTGCACTGGCTATTTGTCGTAGGAAGAAATTGAAATTTCCTCTTTTAGATAATAGCATGGCTTGTGCAAATATACAAGAATAAAAAAGAACAAATATATTGGAAAAGGTTAGGAGATTCCGAAATGGCAGAAACAGTCGTTTGTAACGGAAAAGAAATTATAAAGAGAAATATTCCATTTAGTCCTCCGGATATTTCTGATCTGGAAATCAATGAAGTGGCAGAAGCTCTCAGATCAGGATGGATCACTACAGGTCCCAGGACAAAAGAGCTGGAAAAGCGACTCGCCAAGTTTTGTCATACAGGCAAGGTGGTCTGCCTAAACTCTGCAACAGCAGCGGAAGAATTAAACTTCCGTATATGTGGTATAGGTATCGGAGACGAAATCGTAGTACCTTCGTACACTTACACCTCCAGTGCCAGTGCCGCAATTCATGCCGGTGCAAAAGTCATTTTTGTAGATAGTCAAAATGACAGTACAGAGATGGACTATGATGCCGTGGCAGCAGCGATTACAGAAAAAACCAAAGCAGTAGTAGCTGTGGATCTGGGCGGAATCATATGTGATTATGACAAGTTATATGTTGCAGTAGAAAGTAAGAAAGATTTATTTAAGGCTAAAGAAGGAGATTCCTTAGGAGCGAGAATTCAGCAGAAGATTGGCCGGGTTCTCGTATTTGCTGACTGTGCTCATGCACTTGGAGCACAGTGGCACGGAAAAATGGCAGGCGAGATCGCTGACTTTTCAAGCTTTTCCTTCCATGCAGTAAAGAATTTTACGACAGCGGAGGGTGGCGCAAGTACCTGGAGAGACATCCCTGGTATCGACAATGAGGAAATGTATCATCAATATCAGCTTTACTCACTTCACGGACAGAGCAAGGATGCACTTGCCAAAACTCAGCTTGGAGCATGGGAGTATGACATAGTCGGTCTCTGGTATAAATGCAACATGACAGACATTATGGCAGCAATGGGACTGAGACAGCTGGATCGGTATCCTGGAATGTTGGCAA
>CAVBGA010000122.1:0-8176 GCA_963594675.1 Lachnospiraceae bacterium | reverse complement strand
CTCTAAGATAGGCAGAGGCAGCAAGATTATCATAAGCGCTTAGATCTTTGGCTTCCCGAATTCCTCTAAGGATTTCTTCCTCTGTCTGGGAATCAATCCAGACACGTTTTCTCTCCTTGCCCTTCACCTGAGCCATCATTTCTACCAGGCGGTAAATATATTCACCTTCTCGTCCCGAGTCTGTACAAACATAAATACAGCTAACATCTTCACGGCGCAAAAGGCCACTGACAATATCAAATTGTTTTTGGACAGCCGGAATCACCTCGTATTTAAATTCAGAGGGCAAAAAGGGGAGGGTTTCAAGCCTCCACCTTTTATACTTCTCATCATATTTTTCCGGATAACTCATGGTAACCAAATGACCTACGCACCAGGTAACCACCGCATCCTCCGATTCCAGGTAACCATCCCTTCTGGAAGCATTGATTTTCAATGCCTTCGCAAATTCCTGAGCAACACTAGGTTTCTCAGCAATATACAAGGATTTCGCCATCTTATCTCACTTTCTTTATATTCTATAGTTACCAATCATTGCAATGATCTGACTATTTTGCCTGAATATATCCTTTAGCTTTCAGAGTCTCTGCACAAAGGACAGCTCCTCCGGCAGCACCTCTTACGGTATTGTGAGAAAGTCCGATAAATTTCCAATCGTAAATCTTATCCTCGCGAAGTCTTCCTACACTAATGCCCATACCATTCTCATAATCTACATCAAGTGTAACCTGAGGACGATTATCCTCTTCCATATAACGAATAAACTGCTTCGGAGCGCTAGGCAGATCCAATTCCTGAGGAACTCCACTGAACTCCTCCATTGCCTTAATCAACTCTTCTTTGCTAGGATTCTGACGGAATTTAACAAATACAGCAGCGGTATGACCGTTGAGAACCGGCACGCGGATGCACTGGCTTGTAATTACCGGTGATTCTGCAGGAACAATCACGCCGTCTTCAATCTTGCCCCACAGACGAAGGGGCTCTTTCTCACTCTTCTCTTCTTCGCCACCGATATAGGGGATTACATTTTCTACCATTTCCGGCCAATCCTTGAAAGTCTTACCTGCTCCGGAAATTGCCTGGTAAGTAGTTACTACCACTTCATATGGCTCAAATTTTTTCCATGCAGTCAGTACCGGTGCATAGCTCTGGATAGAGCAGTTGGGTTTTACAGCGATAAAGCCGCGAGTGGTACCCAATCTCTTCTTCTGAGATGCAATCACATCAAAATGCTCTGGGTTGATTTCCGGAACAACCATAGGAACGTCCGGAGTCCATCTATGGGCGCTGTTGTTGGATACAACAGGAGTCTCTGTTTTTGCATATGCCTCCTCAATGGCACGGATCTCATCCTTGGACATATCAACAGCTGAGAAAACAAAATCAACATCTGCAGATACTTTTTCTACTTCATTTACATTTTTAACAACTAATTTTTTAACAGCTTCCGGCATAGGAGTTGTCATTTTCCAACGTCCGCCTACTGCTTCCTCATATGTCTTACCTGCACTTCTGGGGCTGGCAGCTACTGTTGTTACCTCAAACCATGGATGATTCTCCAGCAAAGAGATAAATCTCTGACCAACCATACCAGTTGCACCTAAAATACCTACACGAAGTTTTGCACTCATTTTTTTAACTCCTCCTCAAGAAATTTATTGTTTTCTTCTACTACCTTTTTCATTACATCCGGTCCCGGAGCACCCTTAGTAACACGTTTTTCAACGCAAGTCTTCATGGAAATTGCTTCGTAAATGTCTTCTTTAAATACCGGACTGATTTTCTGGTAATCCTCAAGCTTCATATCATCAAGAGAAATTCCTTTATCGATACAGAAAAGTACCAACTGTCCTACAATGCCATGAGCATCTCTGAAAGGCACCCCATGATTTACCAGATAATCTGCCGCATCTGTGGCATTGGTAAATCCGTTCTTAGCACTCTTCTCCATAACATCCTTGCGGAATTCCATGGTATCGATCATACCTTCAAATAATGCCAGACATCCCTTAGTGGTATCAATGGCATCAAAGGTCAATTCTTTGTCTTCCTGCATGTCTTTATTGTAAGCCAGAGGAAGTCCCTTCATGGTGGTCAATATAGAAGTCAATGCTCCATATACACGACCTGTTTTTCCTCGAATCAATTCTGCAATATCCGGATTCTTTTTCTGAGGCATAATGCTGCTTCCTGTACTATAGGAATCATCAATCTCCACAAAACGATACTCATTGGTATTCCAGATGCAGATTTCCTCAGAAAAACGGGAAAGATGCATCATAATGGTAGACATCGCAGATAAAAGTTCAATCAAATAATCTCTGTCGGATACAGAATCCATGCTATTTCTTGTAGCACCGGCAAAATCAAGAAGGGATGCTGTATACTCACGATCTAATGGATAGGTGGTTCCTGCAAGAGCTCCACTACCCAAAGGACAATAATTCATTCTGTTATAAATATCCCCCAAACGACTATAGTCTCTGGAAAACATCTCATAATAGGCACCGAAATGATGGGCCAGGGTTACCGGCTGTGCTTTCTGCAAATGTGTAAAGCCTGGCATATAAGTTTCAATGTTTTCGCCCATAATCCTATTGATAGTGGAAAGCAGCTTCAATACCAAGGCTTTCAGTTCCACAATCTCATCTCTGGTATAGAGCTTCATATCAAGAGCCACCTGATCATTACGACTTCTTCCTGTATGCAGTTTCTTGCCTGTATCACCAATTCGATCGATGAGATTTGCCTCTACAAAACTATGAATATCTTCATACTCCGCAGTTATCTCAAGGCTTCCATTTTCCACATCTCTGGCAATGCCCTGCAAAGCATCAATAATCTGATTTCTTTCTGTCTCAGTTAAAATCCCTTGCTTAGCCAACATTGTTACATGGGCAATGCTCCCTCGAATATCCTGTTTATAAAACTTCTGATCGAATCCAATAGACGCATTAAAATTGTAAACCAACTGATCCGTCTCTTTTGTAAAACGACCACCCCAAAGTTGTGCCATTATTATTCCTCATTTCTTTTCATTGTTACATTCTGATTTAGTTAGTGTACCATCTCCATTTATTCATGGCAAGTGGAATTTCCCCGACCTTTTGCCAAAGCTTCCCTTTTTGAGAAGATGCAGCCGCAAAAATTCTGGCGATAGAGATGATATTCCGCTGAAAGTTCTATAGATCTTTTATAGCCTTCTTTCTTTTTAAAATCAGAATCCAACCATGCTGCTGAGATAGTTTTCGACAATTCCCTTCCAATGTCATTCAGCCATACCGCATTCTTTAAGGGACTTATGGATAGGGTGGTACAGAAATAATCGAAATGCATTTTTTCTGCCAGTTCAGCCGTGCTTTTCAAACGCATCTCATAACATTTTCTGCAACGTTCTCCACGCTCCGGACAGTTTT
Organism: Lachnospiraceae bacterium; assembly: GCA_963594675.1. Classification (GTDB taxonomy): domain Bacteria; phylum Bacillota; class Clostridia; order Lachnospirales; family Lachnospiraceae; genus Ruminococcus_G. Next base: position 4,757 of record CAVBGA010000122.1, on the reverse strand, counting down.
CAAGGCCTTTCGCCATGGAAAAAAAATTCTCTGGTCGATATTCTCCCTCCACAAAGTTCACGGGATGTTGCACCGGAAGTTCCTTGATGAGGCGCTGAATCTCAGCTACTCTCTTTTGATACTCTTCCACCCCCGTAATATTGGGATTATAGAAATAAACTGTAATTTTAAAATAATGGGATAAATATTCTAAAACATAACTGCTGCAAGGCGCACAACAGGCATGCAAAAGAAGAGAGGGAAGGATTCCCCTCTCTTGATTTTTCTCTATGATTTTGTCTAATAATTTTTGATAATTCTCTTTCATTCTACTCTCATACAATCATATAAAATATTCAATGGATTTCTCCGGAGTAATTTTGGTTTTCTCATTAAAAATAATGACCGCTTCCCGATTTTCCACAGGACCAAGATTATACATCTCCAATCCCTCTCGATTGAATACTTCCCAATCCACCAAACGATTACAAAGCTTGGGTTGATCCTTAATTTCAAGAATCCCCTCTGGAAGGCTTCCTTCTTCTATGTAGGAGTCAAAAACTCTAATTTTATTGCCGTCTACTCCTGTAAGAAGGATATAGTGTCCTACCTCATAAAGCACACGCATAACAACAGCACCACCCCGAATCAAGGCATCATTGATGGAGGAAGAATTTCCTATCCAAACAGAATCACCAGATAGATATCTTCCGGATACGGGAAGGTGTCCGCTTTTCCCATATTCCGTCAACCAATGGCCCAGAAAAAACATGGCCGTGGCAGAAGTACCTCCCGTGCCCATACCTCCCTGCCCGTCATAGGTATCCAGGGAATACAGCATAATATTTCTAATGATGGAGGGGGTAATTTCCTCTCTTTCGAACAAAAAACTAATGGCATTTAAGAGCGCCGTGGGACCACAATCGTACTCTGACATTTGATAACGAAGGGCTACTTTCATACACAAAATCCTTTCCGCTGCTTGGTAATTAAAGATTCGAGAAAATCTGATACAGCATATTCAGGTTCTCCTCACTGTCTATATACTCTTTGCCATGCACAGTTCCTTTTTCGACCAATCTGCCCTTGGCAAATGCCAGAAGTTGAGTAAATGGTACCGGACGCCAAAAACCGCTGGGCAATGGCTGCGTTGAAAAAAGAACTCCATTTTTCACATAGGCCATCTGAAGAGAATTTTTATAGTTGGTATGCACATAAAAAAACTCGCCATCATAAATCAGGAGATTCAGTTTATTATCCTTCGCCATGTTAACAATTATCTTGTCCAACAAAATAAAGCGCTCTCTTCCAGTGAGTTCTCCGCCCTTTTCTTCCATGGCAATATTTATCTGGTCAATTATATATAGTAGTATCCTCTCGCTGTCCGTATCCCCCATTTGCTTCTGTACATACCCATGCAAAGGAGCAAACTCAAAGATAGTTCCATTATGAGCCAAAGTCCAGCGTCTTCCCGACTGATCCATCCCTATGTAAGGGTGACAATTCTTATATTCCACATTGCCGATGGTGGCATAACGAATATGTCCAATCACAGCTAACCCTTCTGCAGGATACTTCAATCGTTCCTTCAGATAGTTGCTTTTGCTGGCCTGCATGGGTTCTTTCTCAATCATTACTTCGTTCCCCCTCATACAGGCAAGTCCCCATCCGTGCGGATGTTTTACGCTGTGTTCATAGAATTCCTGCAAATATTGATTTACTTGCATACTGTCTTTTGCATTTGCACCAAATAATTCACACATAGCCTTCACCTCGTAAATGATTCCTAAACATTATATCTTTGCAAAGGAATCCGGTCAAGGATTTAACCTAGGAAAACTATATGCATTTATTCCCAATTAGAAATAATCTCGATCACCATTTTCTCATAATCTCCCTCAAGATCTTCAGATTTTCCTCCATTACGGATATTTGTCTCAACCCCATAGGTTCCATCTTCCAGGTATTCCCAAATATGGTAAGGTACGCCTCTATAAGAAAAATCCAGACTACCAAGTCCGTCTTCCTCTGTATAAGTCACAGGATCTCTTGGATAATTTTTTTTCAAATACTCTTGTACTTTTGTAAGACGCAAAATCGTTTCCTCCACTCAAGTGAAAAAACCCACCGAGGCAACTACCCCGATGAGTCTTCCCTAGCACGCATATATTTGGCGTATATTATTTGTTGTTGAAGTGATCCAGTTTTTCTTTATTTACAAAAGCAGAAAGTGCATCATGTGCATCCTGTGTAGTAAACAGAGAACCGAAGGAAAGGATCATATGCTCTGTTGCAGTATTGTAGTCGGTTTCGTTTGCAACGTTAACTGCTTTCTTCATAGTAGCTACAGCGATCGGTCCATTGCTTGCGATCTTCTCAGCCATCTTCATAGCCTCGTCCATAAGTTCTGCTGCAGGAACTACTTTATTTACAAGACCAACTCTGTAAGCCTCATCAGCCTTGATCTGATTGCAGGTAAAGAGCAGTTCTTTTGCAACACCCTCGCCTACGATTTTCTGAAGTCTGATAGATCCGCCTGTACCTGTCATGATACCAAGACCAACCTCCGGGAAAGCAATTTTAGCATTGTCACCGGCGATACGGATATCAGCTGCGATTGCAAGCTCTGTACCACCACCCAGGCAGTATCCGTTGATAGCTGCAATTACAGGAACTCTGAACTGATGAATTTTCTCAAGAACATCACTTCCGAATTTTGCATAATCTCTTGCTTCATAGAAGCCAAACTGGCTCATCTCTTTGATGTCTGCACCACCAACAAAAGCTTTTTCGCCAGCACCTTTAAGAATTACACAGTAAATGTCCTTGTCAGCCTCAACCTCATCAAATGCTGCTGCCAAGTCAGTAAGAACCTCTGTGCTTACTGCATTCAGATGTTTTGGGTAATTAACAGTAACAATACCCACATGTCCCTGTTTTTCAACTAATGCAAATTCCATATCTGTTTTCTCCTTACTCCGCACACTCATTTTCTAAAATGGTGCACAGTTCATCTTTTATTTTGTTAAAATCTTCCTGACTTACAGCCACAAAAAGATGACCGCAGTTAGAAAATGTTTTAACCGGTAAGCATTCCCTATTGCATCCTTCCACCAGCAGACAATATTCATAGGACCCAGAAGGGTCGTAGGATGCAAAGGTTACTTCCTTATCTTTAAAATAATTCTTTAAGCTACCTACGGCGGCGCCCCGATCATATGTCGGGTTGCAGCCGCCGCAGTATTTTAATCCTATGATCAATCAGAAATCTTGGCAATTGCTTTTGCCAAACCTTTCTTCATCTCCAAATTACCCTGGCGAGAAATCATGATACGCTGAGCCTGAGGTGATCCTGCACCATGCATTGACTCTGTTCTATATCCGACTGCTGCTGTACCAAGAGTAAGATTCTCAATAAGACGAAGAACTCTCATTCTGTTTTCTACAGATACGCCATCAACGCCAACCAGATATTTCTCAATATATGGTCTCAGTTCTGGAGTATTGTAATCTGTCTCTGATGGACATGTAACCATCAGACCACCAGCGATATCCTCTGCAAGACGTGCAATCTCATAAGGGAATCTGGTAACATTCTGCTTACATACATTTGCAAGAAGCAGATCAATCTGATAATTGCCAGCTTTTGTAGGTGCTCCCTCTGCTGAACATGCGATACCACAGCAGAACAAAGTCTCGTTCAGATGTGTCATCTCGATCAGTTTATCTTTAATATGGGAAGCCTTCTGAGCTCCATTATATTCTGCTGCAAGAGCAGTAGCTCCGATCAGGACATCACCAACACCTACTTTACATCCGCCATAAGACTGACGATGATATCCAGCGAAACGCTCTACCATCATACCAGCAAATTCATATTCGCCATTCATGAAGATTCTTTCGTTGGGAACAAATACATTGTCGAAAATAACCAATGCTTCATGTCCACCGAACTCACTATTACCTACATCAATGTTATGATCTTTCTCTGTCTTACGAGTATCGCAAGACTGACGACCATAGATCATGAAGATACCTTCGGAGTCTGTTGGAACAGCAAAGGAAATCGCATAATCTTTATCATCTTCTCTCATAGCGATGGTAGGCATAACCAGAACCTCGTGAGAGTTAACAATACCTGTCTGATGAGCTTTTGCACCACGTACAATAACACCATCCGGGCGACGCTCTACAACTCTCAGGAAGACATCAGGATCTACCTGTTTGCTAGGAGCAAGGCCACGATTTCCTTTGGGGTCAGTCATGGCACCATCTGTTACATAGTCGTTCTTCTGAACATAATCCAACCACTTCTTGAAGTTCTCATGATAGTGAGTACCCTTTGCCTGGTCAATCTCATATGTTGTTGAAAATACTGCATTACTTGCATCCATACCAACACAACGCTGGAAGCATGCTGCCGTCTTCTGACCCAGAAGACGGAGCATTTTTACTTTTTTAACCAAGTCCTGAGTGGACTGGTGAAGATGCGTAAAGCGGTTAATTTTCTGACCATTAAGTGAAGAGGTTGCGGTCATGATATCCTCATATTCCGGCTGATTTGCCAGTTCATAAGTCATGCCGATGGAATTCAGTGAAGGACGGATAATAGGATCATCAACGGGATTCTCCACACGTTTTCCAAACATATATACTTTAAGATTAAGTTTTCTCAAACTCTCAAAGTACTCTTCTCTTGTCATCATAAGGTTCTTTACCTCCGAAATTATTTAGCAGCTTTAGCAGCCTTGATTGCCTCGATCAGCATAGGACCTACT
>CAVBGA010000121.1:0-7464 GCA_963594675.1 Lachnospiraceae bacterium | reverse complement strand
CTATCCTTTGTTCCACTTACGTGAACACCTTCCCAAGCTTCTTCCAAACCTAAGGAAATTCTCTTATTTCTAACCTCTTCTTCGCTGATAGCCAGAAGCTGACTTAAGTATTTATCAGAAAATCCATCTTTTTTCGCTTGGATTAATGCCTCATCAGAGGGAAGAGAACCCTTGCTTTCCAACAAAGCTTCCTCTTCCTCTACCAGTTCTTTCATCTGCTGCAAGAAATAATGCTTGATCTTAGTAATTTCAAAGATTTCATCTACAGTGGCCCCTTTTCTCAAAGCCTCATAAATCTGGAAATATCTCTGACTGGAAGCTGTTGCGATCATAGTCAACAGCTCTTCCTTAGATTTCTCATGGAAATTCTTGGCATAGCCAAGACCATAGCAACCATTTTCCAAGCTTCGAATGGACTTCTGGAAGGCTTCCTTGAAATTCTTACCGATACTCATAACCTCGCCAACGGCACGCATCTGAGTTCCCAATTTATCCTCTACACCTTTAAACTTCTCAAAGGCCCAACGAGCAAACTTGATTACAACATAATCGCCGTCCGGATGATATTTATCCAAACTTCCATACTTACCGCAGGGAATCTCTGAAAGAGAAAGACCCAAAGCCAACATAGCAGACACCAAAGCAATAGGGAAGCCTGTAGCCTTAGATGCCAAAGCAGAAGATCTGGATGTACGAGGGTTAATCTCAATAATAATGTCACGGTCTGTTACCGGATCATGAGCCCACTGGACATTGGTTCCGCCAATCACCTGAATGGCTTCTACAATCTTATAGGATTTTTCCTGTAATCGATCCTGCACTTCCTGAGAAATGGTCAGCATAGGAGCAGAACAGAAGGAATCTCCCGTGTGAATGCCCAGCGGATCAATATTTTCAATAAAGCATACGGTAATCATGTTATTATCCGCATCCCTTACTACCTCAAGTTCCAGCTCTTCCCAACCAAGAATAGACTCTTCTACCAGAACCTGGCCTACCAGACTGGCCTGAAGACCTCTCTCACAAACCGTCTTTAATTCCTCAATATTATATACCAAACCGCCACCGGAACCACCCATGGTATAGGCTGGGCGAAGAACTACCGGATAACCTAAGCGATCCGCAATCTCCAAAGCCTGATCTACAGAATAAGCCACCTCACTGCGCGCCATCTCAATACCCAGCTTTTCCATGGTATGCTTAAACTCAATACGGTCCTCACCACGCTGGATAGCATCCAGCTGTACTCCAATTACCTTCACCTGATATTTATCAAGAATACCTGCCTTAGATAATTCTGAGCAAAGATTAAGCCCTGACTGTCCTCCCAGATTCGGCAGCACTGCATCTGGTCTTTCTTTCGCAATAATCTGCTCCAATCTGGTGATATTAAGGGGCTCAATATAAGTAACATCTGCAATTTCCGGATCTGTCATAATTGTGGCAGGATTGGAATTCACAAGTACAATCTCATAACCCAGATTTCTCAAAGCTTTACATGCCTGAGTTCCTGAATAATCAAACTCACAAGCCTGGCCAATAATAATCGGACCGGAACCAATGATCAGCACCTTCTTGATGTCTTCTCTACGAGGCATATGATTTTCTCCTTTATTTCTCTCTATTTTCCAGTTTTTCTTTTTTCTTTCCTGTGCCTTACCCGTTCTCCCTACAGGCCATCACAGCTATAAAACATTATACATGAAAAAAGATGGACTATCAATAAACAGTCCATCTTTTCAATCTTACTTATGATAAGGTTCTCCATTCATGATGCGAAAAGAACGATAAATCTGTTCCAGAAGAATAACCCTCATTAGTTGATGAGGAAATGTCATTTTGGAAAAGCTAAGCATTTCATCTGCTCTCTTAAGCACCTCTTGAGACAAACCAAGAGATCCTCCAATAACAAAGGTGATATCACTTTTTCCGGTAAGACCCAATTTTTGTATCTTGTCTGATAATTCTACAGAATCTGGCATCTTTCCTTCAATAGCCAAAGCAATCACATAATCTTTGTCTTTAATCTGAGTTAGAATTCTCTTTCCTTCTGTATTCTTAATCTGCTCCTCCAGCTTTTCGCTGGCTCCATCTGGCGTCTTCTCATCAGCAACTTCCGTAATCTTAAGCTTTACATAGCGGCTTAGTCTTTTGGAATACTCGCCGATTGCCTGAACAAAGAACTTTTCTTTTACTTTTCCTACCGCAATACAATGAATATTCATTATTTATTGCTGAGATATTCGTGGATACCTCTTGCACCGGCACGTCCTGCACCCATAGCAAGAATAACCGTTGCCGCTCCTGTCACTGCATCACCACCGGCATATACACCTTCTTTGGAAGTTTTACCAAACTCTTCATCAGCAATGATACATTTTCTCTTGTTAACATCCAAACCATAGGTGGTAGAGGAAATCAAAGGATTCGGTGATGTTCCCAGAGACATAATGACGGTGTCACATTCGATATTAAACTCGGAACCTGGAATCTCTACAGGTCTTCTTCTTCCAGAAGCGTCCGGCTCACCAAGCTCCATACGAACACACTCAATACCCTTTACCCATTCATTTTCATCTGCATGAATTGCTTTGGGATTGGTCAGAAGGTCAAAGATAACACCCTCTTCTTTTGCATGGTGTACTTCTTCTGCTCTGGCAGGCAACTCTGCCTCACTTCTTCTATATACCACATGAACCTCTGCTCCAAGACGAAGCGCTGTTCTGGCAGCATCCATGGCAACATTACCGCCACCTACAACGACAACCTTCTTTCCTTTCATAATCGGTGTCATATAGTCATCGCGATAGGCCTTCATCAAGTTATTTCTAGTGAGGTATTCATTTGCAGAAAATACACCGTTGGCATTCTCTCCTGGGATACCCATGAACATAGGAAGTCCGGCACCAGATCCGATAAATACTGCCTCAAAGCCTTCTTCCTGCAAAAGCTCGTCAATGGTTACGGATTTACCAATAATAACATCTGTCTCAAGTTTTACACCCAAAGAAAGAACATTAGCTACCTCTGCAGCAACAACCTTGTCCTTGGGAAGACGGAACTCGGGAATACCATAAACAAGTACTCCGCCGGGTTTGTGAAGTGCTTCAAAAATCGTAACATCGTAGCCCAGCTTAGCCAGATCTCCTGCACAGGTAAGGCCAGAAGGACCGGAACCGATGACAGCAACTTTATGACCATTCTTCTCTTTTGCAGGATTGGGTTTGATACCATTTTCTTTTGCCCAGTCTGCTACAAAACGCTCCAATTTACCAATGGAAAGAGCCTCGCCCTTAATGCCACGGATGCACTTGCCCTCGCACTGGCTTTCCTGAGGACATACACGTCCGCAAACTGCAGGAAGAGCACTAGACTCACTAATGATCTGATAAGCATTTTCAAAATTACCAGCTTTTACTTCCTGAATAAAGCCAGGAATATTGATAGATACCGGACAACCCTGAATGCACTTTGCATTTTTACAATTGATGCAGCGAGTGGATTCTTCCATCGCCTCTTCTTTATTATATCCGTAGCAAACTTCCTCAAAATTAGTTGCTCTAACCTTGGGATCCTGCTCTCTTACGGGAATCTTCTTCAAAACATCTGCCATTACTTGTCACCTCCGCACATTCCGCATCCACCGTGATGGGTATCGCCTTCTTTTGCAGCCAGATATGCACGACCCTCTTCTGTCTTATAGATTGCCTGACGCTTCATGGCTTCGTCAAAATTCACTTTATGTCCATCAAACTCTGGTCCGTCTACGCAGGCAAACTTAATCTCATCACCTACTGTCAAACGACAGGCACCACACATACCAGTTCCATCCACCATAATAGGATTCATGCTGACAATAGTTGGAATCTCCAGCTCTTTTGTCAGGAGGCAGGCAAATTTCATCATGATCATAGGACCAATAGCAACACATACGTCATACTTTTTGCCCTGATTCTGAACCAGATCCTTAATTACTTCTGTAACCATTCCTTTTCTCTTGTAAGAACCATCATCGGTAGTTACATAAAGATTAGAAACTTTCTCCATCTCTTCTTCAAGAATGACAAGATCTTTATTCTTTGCACCTACGATGGCATCAGCTGTAATGCCATGCTCATGGAGCCATTTCACCTGAGGATATACGGGAGCAGTTCCTACACCACCGGCAACAAAGAGGATATTTTTCTTTTTCAGTTCCTCAATGTCTTCCTCCACCAATTCTGACGGTTTACCAAGAGGACCAACGAAATCAGCAAATGCATCCCCTTCCTTCATCTTTGCCATCTGATGAGTAGAAGCACCGATAATCTGGAAAACAATGGTTACTGTACCAGCTTCTCTATCATAATCACAGATAGTCAATGGAACACGTTCGCCTTCTTCATCATTCCTTACGATGATAAACTGCCCGGGCAGACAACGCTTTGCTACGCGGGGAGCTTCCACATCCATAAGGATTATGTTGTCTGTAAGTTGTTTGACTTTTTTAATCCTATACATGTTTCCCTCCTGTTGATATAAAAAAATTTCGATTCTTTTACATAATTTTAACATGAAAGTAATCTTTAAATCCAGTATAATAGTGTTCTTTATAAAATACCAGAAATATTTTTTATAATTCGACTTAATTTTATAAAATGTCTGAAAAATTTTTAACAAGCAAAAAGAGGAACCGTTCTCTTACAGTTCCTCTTCCACAAATCTTTCAAAATCTTCTGTGCTCATTAATACCTTTCTCGGTTTGGTTCCCTCTTCCGGTCCCACAACCCCGGCATCACTAAGCTGATCCATAATTCTTGCAGCTCTGTTAAAGCCAATTTTAAACATTCTCTGCAACATTCCAATTGACGCCTTATCTTTTTCTATAATAAAACGTGCCGCCTTTTCAAAATAGGCATCTCTCTCAGAGGCAGGACTACCCATCATGCTGGAAGAAAAATGATTATTGATCATCTTTTCATTTTCCGCATTTTCCTGGGCGTAGCCGCAGCCCTCTGATTCTTTAATCAGGAACTCTACAACATCAGATACCTCATTGTCTGATACAAAAGAACCCTGAACACGAGCCGGTTTTTGATAACCCTGGGGATAAAAGAGCATATCTCCTTTGCCCAGCAATTTCTCCGCACCATTCATATCCAGAATGGTTCTGGAATCTACACCGGAGGATACGGAAAAAGCAATACGTGATGGCATATTTGCCTTGATCAAACCGGTAATAACATTTACAGAAGGTCTTTGAGTAGCAATAATCAAATGAATTCCCGCCGCTCTGGCCAGCTGGGCCAAACGACAAATGGCATCCTCCACTTCACCAGGAGCTACCATCATCAGATCCGCCAACTCATCAACAATAATTACCAGCTGTGGCAGCCGTTTAGGTTTGTTTTCTCCTTCAATTCCTTCCAAAGATTCAATGGCCTTGTCTACTTTTTCATTATAACCTTTTAAATCACGAACCCCGTATTCCGCAAATTTGTTGTAGCGTTCCGTCATCTCCTGAACCGCCCAATTCAAAGCACCTGCTGCCTTCTTTGGATCCGTAACAACCGGAATATAAAGATGAGGAATCTTATTGTAAACGCTTAACTCCACCACCTTGGGATCGATCATGATCAATTTCACTTCTTCCGGCTTTGCCTTATAAAGAATACTCATAATCAAAGTATTGATGCAGACCGACTTACCAGAACCCGTGGCACCTGCAATCAAAAGATGAGGCATCTTAGCGATATCAGAAATCACAGGTTTGCCAGCAATATCCTTACCAACAGCAAATGCCAGCTTTGAAGGATGCTCCCGAAATTCCGGGCTTTCCAAAAGTTCACGTAAAAGTACCGCACTATTGGTCTTATTGGGCACCTCAATACCTACCGCTGCTTTTCCTGGAATGGGGGCTTCTATACGAATATCCGCAGCTGCCAGATTCAATTTGATATCATCAGCTAAGCTAACAATCTTACTTACCTTAACACCTTGCTCCGGAGCTAACTCATATCGGGTTACCGTAGGTCCGCAGCTGATATTGGATATAGTGACATTCACGCCAAAATTCTTCAATGTTTGCTGCAGTTTCTGAGCAGTTGCTCGTAATTGATCACCCTTGTTGCTATTTCCAGAATTTTGCGGTTTCTTTAATAAGCTAACCGGAGGATAATGATATATTTTCTTTACTGTCTCCTCGGACTCTTTTTCCTGAATTGTCTGCTGTACGGCTTCAATTCCTGCCGTAATCTCCTCCTGGCTAGACCGAGGATTTTTCTTCTTTTCTCTGGTTTTTATTTCCTCATGGTTATCTGGATTCTCATCCGAAGTCTTACTATTTCCAGAACCAAGAGTATCACTAGGCAAGGCACTTTCATGATCTAGGCTTCTATCATTCAAGTCCGGATACATCTGCTCTTCTGTATGAACCTCATTTGGCATATCACTGAAAACAATATCATTGATAGGGTTTTCCTCACCTGAGGCCTTTTTCGCTTCGTAGTCATTGAGAAAATTCGGCATGGTAAATTCGGGAGACTTTCGAGCTGCCGGCTCGTCAATACCCTCAATTTTCAAGTCTGGATTAAGGGCAAATGGATCTTGGAAACGCTCCCTCTCCGAGGTTTCCTTTTGTGTCGCACCTAGAACATTTCCAGAATCAAGAGAGCTTTTCTTCTTTCTCCTGCTACTTTCTTTTCCCACAAGAAAGTCCACCTGTTTTTGTGAAGGATTCGGACTGGAAAAAGCATCATCGCCCCATAGTTCTTCCTGGGCTCTACGCCTTCTTTTCTCTTCTGCCTGTTCTTTAGCAAATTCTCGTTTTTTACGAGCCTCTCTGGTCTTTCGAGCCATCCGCTCTTCCCAGGCCAGATCCTTTTCTATCTCAGCCTCTTCCTTCAAGATGGCTCTACGTTCTTTTCTTTCCCTGCCCTTACTCTGAAAATGTTTGATACTTTTTCTCCCTTTTTTCGCCACAGATGTCAAAAATGCCCTCTGTGTCATAAGAATAAAAAAGATTGCAAAAAGAAAGACAACAATTACATAGGCACCTACTGTCCCAAAAGCGCCTTTAAAAAGGCGAATCTGCATAGCACCCAAAAGGCCGCCTTCCATCATTAAAAGCTGGAAAAAACCGCAAAGGAAAAAATAGCATCCAAGGGCACCAAACAATTTCCTGTAAACTAAACGCGATTTTCGATTTGCCACATAAAAAGCGGCACCAAATGTCATAAAAAAGGGAAGCGCATAGGCCATATAACCAGCTAAGCCAAAGAAAAAGCTCCTGATATAACTTCCCGCCTTACCTCCAATTCCCAGCTCACTGATAAAAATCAAAATAGAAATAGCGAAAATAGCCAGGAGAATGATATCGCGAAGTATCGTATATTCTTCTTTTTTTTCGAAATCCAGTTGCATCTGCCGGCTCTGATCCATTTTTTTTGCAGGCGACTTTGCTTTCGCCGTAGATTTAGACCTTGC
>CAVBGA010000120.1:0-10198 GCA_963594675.1 Lachnospiraceae bacterium | reverse complement strand
GCATTATGACGCTTGGGATAAAAGTTGTCTATGTGCCGCTCTGGATACGCTTACGTATAAACAAAGTGTATTTCGTATCGTCTGTTTGCTGTAATTTTTCAATTCTGCGATTGACCGTATCATCCGGCTACGTTCTTTTTCATTCCCGATAAATGGAAGAATCCCGGCTATCAGTGAATAATGTTCCTGTATGTACTTTGATGTAGCGGATAATGCTGTATCTGTTTTCGATGGATAAATGTTAGTGATTTCCCACAACTCCTGTTCTGTTAATGACTTCCAGTCCTTAAACTGCTCCTTGTCTTTCCATTGCGGCATTGTACTTTTTATACAGTCAATTACAAGAAATGAAGATTCTTTTACTTCTAATATCCTGACAATCTTTGTATTGTCCTGACTTCCTAAAATCTTATTCTTCTCCATCAATCACCAGCCCCCAATCCTGCACACCCAATCTCAGCCAATATACCCGACTTGCATCCAGTAATTTTACTGTCATAGGCTTCATAAGATACTTTCGTTCTACACATTCTCTTACCATGAGATGATTTCCTGTTTTCTTACAAACAAAATCCGAAGTGTATTCTCCTATTTCCAGCCCATCCAGTAATACATTACATTGTATTTCCTTTATCTCTTGATTTTCTTCCAACATATCCAGATACTTTTTCTGTATCTCGCTGTACAGTCTGCATACATCTTCACTTTTACTGACTGATACCTTTTCACAACGTCCTTTGTAATTCTTTTTCCGCATAGTGCTTCTCCTTTCCCAAAAAGAGAGAACTTTTCCCAAAAATGGATGTTTTTCTCCCAAAAATGAATTGATTTTCCCAAAAACGAATCCTTTTTCCCAAAAATAAAGGCTATTTTCCCAGAAAGAGTTGATTTTCTCCCCAAATTGACTTGTTCTGTTCCTGAAAATCTCATACGTTACAAAATTGCACTCGCATTTTTTATTACAGAAAAATAAGAACTTTTTCTTCCCAAAAAGGAGAAATGCATTTTCAAAAAAAGAGAAATGTATTTCCCAAAAACGAAGAGTTCTTTCCCAAAAAGAGAGCTTTTCTTCCCAAAAACAAGGATTTTTTCTGTTTTCACTTTTGGGGATTTTCAAGCCTGTTTCTGTAAATCCTTTATTTATGCGGTTTCTGACGGATTTCAATTTTCCCCAAAATCACTTTTAGAAAAAACACTATGTTCATTCACACACTCCATTATCCACTTTTTCGCACTTTCTATTATCCAGTAAAAGTGAACTTTATTCGCTCACAAAACCTCTATTTCCCCACAAAAATAAGGCTCTGAACCTACTATGTAGATTCAGAACCTTAAGTGTATTCGGGTTATTCGTTTTTACAAAAAACTGAATAATGAGGTTTGCGAACAAACACTTTTTTTATTCAAGCTCAATCGTTCCCGGTGGCTTAGATGTCAGATCATACATTACGCGATTAACACCCTTAACCTCATTGATAATACGGCTCATCACTGTCTGCAATACTTCAAAAGGAATCTGGGCAGCTTCTGCTGTCATGAAATCAATAGTGCGAACCGCACGTACCACAACGGCATAGTCGTAAGTACGCTCATCTCCCATAACTCCAACTGATCTCATATTGGAAAGTGCGGCAAAGTACTGATTAGGCATCCACGGTGCCTCAACGCCATGCTCTTCCTTATAAGCCTTTGCTGCCGCGTCTACCTCACTGCGATAGATATAATCGGCATCCTGTACGATACGAACCTTCTCAGCAGTTACTTCCCCAATGATACGGATACCAAGTCCCGGTCCCGGGAAGGGCTGACGGAAAACAAGATACTCTGGAAGCCCAAGCTCAAGTCCTGCTTTTCTAACCTCATCCTTGAAAAGGTTGCGAAGGGGTTCAATGATTTCCTTGAAATCTACATAGTCAGGAAGTCCTCCCACATTGTGGTGTGACTTAATCACAGCGGATTCACCGCCAAGGCCAGACTCTACAACATCCGGATAGATTGTTCCCTGAGCCAGGAAATCTACTTTTCCAATCTTTTTTGCTTCTTCCTCAAAGACACGGATAAATTCTTCACCGATGATCTTACGTTTTCTCTCCGGTTCTTCTACACCAGCCAGTTTTCCGTAATATCTTTCCTGAGCGTTGACACGTACGAAATTAATGTCAAAATCGCCTTTCGGTCCAAATACACCCTCTACTTCGTCACCTTCATTTTTTCTAAGAAGACCATGATCTACAAATACACAGGTCAGCTGTTTTCCAATAGCTTTTGCCAAAAGAGCTGCCAAAACAGAGGAATCCACACCACCGGACAAAGCCAGAAGTACTTTACCATCCCCCACCTTGTCACGAATTTCCTTGATCGTATTTTCTACAAAGGAGTCCATTTTCCAAGCACCTGCTGTCTGGCAGATATTTCTAACAAAATTGTAGAGAATTTCCTTGCCTCTAACCGTATGCAGAACTTCTGGGTGGAACTGAATTGCATAAAGCTGTTTGCTTTCATCTGCTGCCGCTGCTACCGGGCAGTCTGCTGTATGGGCAATGATGGAAAATCCCGGAGCTGTTTTTGAAATATAGTCAAAATGACTCATCCAAACAACGGTTTCATCCTCCACTCCTGCGAAAAGAGTATCTTTGCAGCCGTCAATAAAAGTAGCTGTCTTTCCATACTCACGAACCGGGGCTTTTTCTACTTTACCACCTAAAATATGCTGCATCAGCTGAGCTCCGTAGCAAAGTCCTAAAACCGGAATTCCCAGTTCAAAAAGCTCTTTTGTATAGCTAGGTGCGCCCTCTTCGTAACAGCTATTAGGACCTCCCGTAAGGATGATACCTTTAGGATTCATGTCCTTAATCTGCTGAATAGGAGTACGATAAGAATAGATTTCACAGTACACATTGCATTCACGCACTCTTCGGGCAACCAGCTGATTGTACTGACCACCGAAGTCAATGACGATGACTTTTTCCTGATCCATGATTTCCTCCTTTTTGTAATTATTCTTGTCTATAAATCCATCTTAGTCCTTTTAAAAACCATTCTCAAGCTTCTTTTCCTCATATCAACTCAAAAAAACAATTGAGCTTATTTGTATTATAATGTATTATCGTATTTGTATTATCCATGTTCAATCATTTTGCTCCATCATTTATATTTGATTGCGGTATTTTATGAGCATATTGTAAGCATTTTATAAGCAGTATTTGAAAGGATGAGATGTATGTCCAATAGCAATTCTATTTCTCCAACCCCACTTTCCGCAGATTCTTCTACTCCTCTTTATCTGCAGCTATCAGAAGCTTTACGCCATGAGATTTCCTCAGGAATGCGCCCTGCTGGCAGCCAACTTCCTACAGAATCTGCCTTGTGTGAACTCTATCATGTCAGCAGGGTTACCGTGCGGAAGGCACTGGAATGTCTAGAGAAGCAGGCCTATATTGAAAGGAAATCCGGAAAAGGTACTTTCGTTAAACAAAAGAAGCTGAAAAGAAATCTTTCCAGTAATGTCCTTAGTTTTACGAAAATGTGTAAGCAGATGGGGAGCATTGCCTCCTCCCGTACCATCCAGGTATCTTTGCGCAAGGCGGGCAGCAAGGAGGCTGAAAATATGAATTTAAATTCCGGAGAACAGCTTCTATTTATTGAAAGGGTTCGCTATGCCGATGAGGAAGCTGTGATGATTGAGAGAGATTTTTTCACAGAGGATTTTGACTTTCTCTTTACCAAAGATCTGAATCATAATTCTCTCTATGAACTAATCCGCAAAGAGAAAGGAATTGTATTTTCCAAGGCCTCCCGCACCATTGATATAGTATTTGCTTCCTCTGCAGAGACAAGACTCTTACATGTCAAAACCGGTTATCCCCTTCTTCGTATCTCAGCAATTACCTGGGATGAAACCGAATCCGTCATCACCTTAAGTGAACAGCTTTGCATCGGAGATAAATTTAAACTACAGGTGTGAAATCTTCATGAAGTCCATAGGCTTTCGCTTGTATTTCATAGCAAATTCGATATAATGTTTGTAATATTAATTATTTTATATGGAAATGAGGGATTTTATGTATTATCCATACTATTTTGATTCCACCTATCTTCTTATTGTGATTGGTGCTGTCATCTGTCTTTTGGCTTCTGCCAATGTCAATAGTACCTACAAAAAATATTCCAGAGTGCGAAGCGCATCTGGTCTTACCGGTCGAGAAGCCGCCGAACAGATTCTACATTATTTCGGCATCTATGATGTGCGGGTAGAGCATATTTCCGGTAATCTGACAGATCATTATGATCCATCCAGCAAGATCTTGCGTCTGTCAGATTCCACCTATAACTCTTCCTCCGTAGCAGCCATTGGGGTAGCCGCTCACGAATGTGGACACGCAGCCCAGCATGCCAAGGGCTACCTTCCCCTGACCTTGCGTTCTCAGCTAGTTCCTGTAGCGAATTTCGGATCTACCATCGCCTGGCCCTTGATTATCATAGGATTTTTCTTTACTGGACACACAGGTACTTTCCTGATCAATTTAGGAATCCTGGCCTTCTCCCTTGCTGTGCTTTTTCAACTGGTTACTTTACCGGTAGAATTCAATGCTTCCGGAAGAGCCCTAGCCATTCTTAAACAGACAGGATTACTCCACCCGGATGAATTGAAAAAGACAAGAAAGGTTCTTGGTGCTGCAGCTTTAACCTATGTGGCAAGTGCTGCATCTGTTATTTTGCAGCTTCTGAGATTAGTTATTTTGGCCAATAACCGACGCGATTAAATATTATTTCATATGCGCAATAAAAGGGTGTCACACCAAATTGATGTGACACCCTTTTTGCGTCTTATAATAACTAGCGGTAACGATTTAAGCTAGCTGTTTTGCTGCTTTCTGCTGAAGTCCTTTCTGGATGATGCAGCCTGCTGCAATCAGTACAATACCGATAATATCTGTCATCAGAGCCGGATCGATCAAACACAGACCACCTACAGCCATCATAATTCTTGTGAATACTGGCATCTTCACCATGAGATATCCCTCCAAGGCTGCGGCCAATCCGAAGACGCCGATCAGGGAAGTGATGAAAATCTGTACTACACTAAGCGCTGTGGTATCAATCAACAGCATAGCCGGGTTGAAACAGAATACATAGGGTACAATAAATACCGCAATCGCCAACTTCGATGCTGTAAATGCCGTCTTCATAGGATTCGACTTAGCGATAGCTGAACCAGCATAAGCTGCCAAAGCAACCGGCGGTGTAATATCCGCTACAATACCAAAGTAGAATACAAAGAAGTGTGCTGCCAATGTAGGAACACCCATACGAATCAAAATCGGAGCACAGGTTGCTGCCATAATACAGTAATTAGCTGTAGTAGGAACACCCATACCAAGTACGATACAACAAAGCATCGTCAAAAGCAAAGCAATAATCAGCTGTCCATTTGCCACAGAAATGATGGCATTGATCAGCTCATTTGCTAAACCAGTCATGGTGATGCAACCGGAAATGATACCTGCTACACCGCAGGCTGCCGCTACGGTAATGGCACTGCGGCCACCAGCCTCCAAGGCGTCAATACATTTTGTCAGGGAGATACGATTCTCCTTGTCAAACAAACTAACAATGATAGAAAGTACAATCGCATAACTTGCTGCCTTCTGCATGGTCATAAAGTTTCCAGACACCCAGACAACCAGCATAACCAGAGGAAGCAAGAGATAAATCTTTTTAATCAGAATCTTGAAAATCGGAAGCTCTTCCTTAGGAATACCTGACAAACCGAGTTTTTTCGCTTCCAAATGTACGGAAATGAAGATTCCAGTAAAGTAAAGTACAGCCGGTAAAATTGCTCGCACAATAATATTGGAATAGGGCACACCTACGAAATCTGCCATAAGGAAGGCTGCTGCACCCATAATAGGAGGCATGATCTGTCCACCTGTGGAGGAAGCCGCCTCAACAGCACCTGCAAATTCCGGTTTATAACCCGTATCTTTCATCATAGGAATGGTAACAGAACCTGTAGTTACCGTATTACCAACAGATGAACCAGATACCATACCACAAAGAGCAGAACTGATAACTGCTACCTTCGCGGGACCTCCCGCATATTTTCCGGCAACGCAATTTGCCAACTGGATAAAGAAATTAGAAATTCCAGTTCTCTCCAAAAAGGCTCCAAAGATAATAAAAACCACAATATATTTGGAGCATACATTTACCGGGGTGGAGAAAATACCCTCCTTCGTATAGAAAAGGTTTCGTACCAGATATTTCACTCGTCCCAAAAATTCTGGATTGGTAAGTCCTACAGCAAGGGCATAAATCAGGAAAAATCCTGCCACCACCAAAATAGGAATACCCACACAACGTCTGGTCAGCTCAATAAGAGCGGCAATACCCACGATGCCGATAATGATCTGATAGGTCTCAAATCTGGTTCCCTGATTAATAATCTGGTTTGCATTAAAGGTAAAATAGAGAAAAGATGCTGTACCGAGAATCATAAAGATAATATCCGATATGGGCATATAATTTTCTCTTGTGTCCCCCTTCTTGGCGGGATATGTCAAAAATCCCATCAGAACGATCAAACCTAAAAATGAGGTCAGACGAATCTCTTCCAGGAAGGTGGCAAATAATGTTACATAGATACACCAGAGAGAAAATACGGTTAAAATGATACGAACCGCCAGCTTATATTTGCCGGTCCATACACGAATATTGGACTCTCTGTCATATTTTTTCATGATTGCGTCCACATCTGCCTCGGCACTTGCCTGGGAAGCTGTATTCTCTGCTGGAGATGTGTTCACATTAGTGTTCAGATGTTTACTCATACTCTTTACTCCCCTTTCGTGTCGACTGTGATGCCCTGCTCTTTATAGTAGCGAGCTGCTCCCTCGTGGAAGGGAACGGTAATACCTGCTGTTGCATTTTCCAAAGATAATTCCTCACCCTTGGCATTTTCATTGGCAATATCCTCCGTATGATCGAAGATCGCTGCCGTCAATTCATAAGCCATATCATCATCCATAGATGCTGATACAATGATGGTTGCCTGCACTGCCACGGTCTGAACCGCTTCATCCTGTCCAGGATAGGTTCCAGCCGGAATCTCATAAGAGGTATAATAAGGACAATCTGCAAGAATAGAATCTCTCACATCACCATCAATATTGATGAAATATACGCCATTGGTCGTAGCCAGCTCTGTGATCGCTGTCGTAGGCGGACCTGCTACAATAAATGCTGCGTCAATCTTACCATCCTTCAAAGATTCTTTACTATCCTCAAAAGACTGATACTGAGGTTTAATATCATCAATGGTAAGTCCTGCCGCAGAAAGCACATCCATTGCATTAAAGTAAACACCGGATCCTGCGGCACCGATAGACACGCTCTTGCCTTTCAGATCCTCAACACTTTTAATATCCGGATCCATAGTGAAAAGCTGTACAGTCTCTGCATAAAGGCCACCAAGCACACGGAAATCATGCGTTGCTCCATCCGTCTCAAATGCTCTTACACCATCCCAGGCATAAGCCATAACGTCAGACTGGGTAAATCCTAACTGGAAATCTCCATCCTGAATAGACTGAATATTTACCTTGGAACCACCAGTAGATACCGCTGTTACCTTTGCATCTGAATAATTAGTCATATACTGAGCAATGACTCCACCGTAGGAATAATAGGTACCGGATGTACCACCGGTGCCGAACATCATACGTTCTTTTCCCCCGGAACAGCCACTTAAAAGTCCGGCCATTAATGCAAGCACAGCAATCAAAGCACACAGCCTGCTCAGCCCTCTTCTTTTTTTCCTGCCCTTTGAGATAGAATCTCTATTCTTTGTCATAGGCGTTCTCCTTCCCATATTTGCACATTTTGCATAATTATACCAGAAATCTTGCAAAATGAAAATCCTATTGAAGAAGCTTATTAAAAACGATACAATAAAACTATACTATTGCTGTTGAAAAAGCAATAACACTACATTAAATGTATATTTGGGAGGATAGAATATGTCAAATCGCAGATACCCAGTCATCACCATCAGCAGAGAGTTTGGCGCAGGTGGACGTAGTATCGCCAAATCCGTTTCAGAAAAACTTGGTATCCCTTTTTTTGATAAAGACTTTGTAAAACAGACTGCTGCAGAAAGCGGATATTCTGTTGAAGATGTGGAACGTGAAGGAGAAGATCTAAGTCTCAAGAGTAAATTTCTTGATAATATCCTGAACAATGCTGCCAGTTACCAGAGTTCTCACGATGCTATCTACGATGCACAGAAGGATTTGGTATTAAAACTTGCACAGAAGGATTGCATTTTAGTGGGTCGTTGTTCCAATATTATTCTTCAGGAAGCTGGCATTCCCAGTTTGGATGTGTTCTTGTATGCAGATCAGGATGCTCGTATCGAACACGTGAAGGAATTAGGCCTTAACGGCGAAGAAGACGCGAAAAAATGTGTTCTCAAAACAGACAGCCAGAGAGCTACCTATTACAAAACCTATACAAAACATACTTTGGGTGACTATCACGATTATGATCTGAGTCTGGATACCGGAGTGGTAGGCTATGATAAATGTGTCGATTTGATCGTAGAACTTGCCCAGAAATATGGACATCAATAAATTCTATCTATAGAATGATTTTCTGTTAAAATCTACAAGACCTGCCACTGGCAGCTCCCTTCGGATGCATGGTAATAAAAATTCCCTGCAAACCTTTTCTGGTTTGCAGGGAATCTTTTTATTCGCCCTGGCTAGCCTCACTTGTGGCTGTGCTATCTGTATTTGCCGATGCATCGCTGGTATCCGTGCCATCGGTACTTGCAGCATCTGTGCTTGTGGCATCTGTACCGTCTGTACTTGCGGCATCTGTACTGTCTGTGCTTGTCGTATCTGCCGAATCTTCACTACTACTTTCCGTCACTGTAGCATTATTAACAACAACTTCTGCTACTCTATCTGCCATAATATTAAAGTAGACATTGCTTTCACCATATTTTTCATATAGCTCATCTTCTGTCATACTATATTCCGTCTCATATTTTTCAAGAGCTGTCTGATAATCATCATCTTCTGTGCTGAAACCTTCCGCATCTGCAATGGCTTTCACCACTAAAATCTGCTTTGATACATTCTGAGCATATTCTTTTCTTTGCTCTTTAAACTCATCCTCTGTCATATCCTGATCTTCCAGATATTCATCAAAGCTTTCATCCGCACTGTCCGCATAAGACATAATCTGGTTGGTATATAC
This sequence comes from Lachnospiraceae bacterium, assembly GCA_963594675.1. Classification (GTDB taxonomy): domain Bacteria; phylum Bacillota; class Clostridia; order Lachnospirales; family Lachnospiraceae; genus Ruminococcus_G. The sequence goes on along the minus strand of CAVBGA010000120.1, from coordinate 937 downwards.
ATCCTCACCATATTTTACCAAATCATCCGGATAATCTGTTACCTCAGAGGCATCTACCACCTGAAGAAGTGCGGAAGAAGTCAGATTGGAACTGGCCTGATTTTCATTATACTCCTCCAGATCCTCACGAACCGATTCTCTGTATTCGTCTACTGTTTCATAATCAGAATTTTCCTGAACCCATTCATCGGTAATCTCATCCAAAGGACGCTTAATAGCATTGATGGTAACCGTAAAGGTAACATCCTTTCCTGCATATTCCTCATCAGAATAATCATCCGGGAAGGTAAGATTCAGTTCTACCGTCTGGCCTTTTACAGCACCTACCAAACCATCCTCAAAGCCATCGATGAACTGCCCAGAGCCAATCCGCAAATCTGTGTCTTCTGCGCTTCCACCATCAAATTCTTTGCCATTGATCTTGCCTACATAATCAATATTGACTGTGTCGCCCTCTGTAACCTTAGCATTTTCATCATCTACCTCCATAGGCATCATAGACAATTCATAGCTAAGCTCGGAATCAATATTTTCATCTGTAACCTCTGTGGTAGAAGATTCCAGAGTAAGTCCTTTATATTCCGCCAAATTCACATATTTTGCTGCATCAAGACCCGTAATATCCGGCATCTGAGGTGTAGAGCTGCTATCTTCAGATTCCGAACTGCTATCCTCTGATGATTTACTTCCGCAAGCGGTACACATAGTTGCTGCCAGCATTGCACTAAGCATAATTGCTAATATACGTTTTTTCATAAATAATTTTTACTCCCATTTCCGGCAGGCAAACTGCCTGTTTATTTACTATTTATTCATCCTCGGAATCACTACTGCTGTCCTCATCGGAGCTGTCGTCATCCGAATCACTACTATCCGAATCGGAATCACTGTCATCCGAGTCACTGCTATAATCTTCATCAGAATCCTCGGAATCGCT
>CAVBGA010000119.1:0-11009 GCA_963594675.1 Lachnospiraceae bacterium | reverse complement strand
ATTGAAAAAAGATCGGGATATTCCTTGCAGAATTGGTGGTATATGATATAATTTTTTTATAAAAAAGAAAAGATAATATGCAAAATAGGATTTCATGCGTCAAGTGTTCAGTGGATGGGGAGTTGCCGCCGAAACGAAAAGCATGTCTTACGATATGAAATCCGCACCCGTTGCTACAGTATAAGATCGCATCTCGTATTGTGAAGGACTGGTATAGTCATATGTCTCGCATATACGGGGTGCGTTTGTTTTTAACTCCCCTAAGGAAAGGAGTATTTTGTGGATAAAGAGAAAATAAAAACTGCCGTGCGAATGTTATTAGAAGGGATTGGGGAAGATCCTGACAGAGAAGGCTTGCTGGAGACACCGGACCGAATTGCTCGAATGTGTGAAGAAATCTTTGGCGGCTTAACCCAGGATGCATCTGTGCATTTGGCAAAACAGTTTACTGTTGACAATAATGAGATCGTGATTGAAAAAGATATTACTTTCTATTCTTCTTGTGAACATCATCTTCTTCCATTTTATGGAAAAGCGCATATTGCCTATATTCCTCAGGGAAAGGTGGTAGGCCTTAGCAAGTTGGCAAGAACTGTGGAAGTATATGCAAAGAGACCACAGATACAGGAGAAGCTGACGGCTCAGATTGCAGATGCATTGGAGGAGAGTTTAAATCCCGGTGGTGTTATGGTAATGATTGAAGCGGAGCATATGTGTATGACGATGCGAGGCATTAAGAAACCGGGTAGCAAAACGGTTACCACTGTGACCAGAGGTTGCTTTAAGGATAATTATGAAATGCAGAAGCTGTTTCTACAGATGGTGAAGGAATGATTTCTTCTATGAAAAGAGTGCAGCAAATTTGGGAACATCCCGTATACCAGGATCATCTGAGGCGAATTCTTGAGGCGGAAAAAGATCGATTTTTTTGCCGTCATACCCCGGACCATTTTCTGGATGTGGCTAGGTTGATTCGCATATATGCAGCGGAAGTAGAGGCAGACATTTCCAAAGAAGTTATTTATAGTGCAGCTCTTCTTCATGATATAGGCAGGGCACTTCAATATGAAAAAAATATTCCCCACGACCAGGCAAGTTGTAGAATTGCGGAAAAAGTGTTGGAGGAGTGTGGATTTCTGCGAAAAGAAAGAGAAGAAATTTTAGATGCGATAGGTCACCATCGGAATCAGGGTTCAGAATCCCTCCTGGGACAGTTGCTTTACCGGGCAGACAAGGCTTCCCGTCTTTGTTTTTGCTGCCAGGCAATCAAAGAATGCAATTGGTCAGAGGAGAAGAAAAATATGTTTATCAGTGATTAAAGGAGGATATTCATGAGAATTGGAAATAAAGAATTTGATCATAGCGGTGGGAAGACATATGTAATGGGAATTTTGAATGTGACACCGGATTCCTTTTCAGATGGTGGAAAGTGGAATGGTATGGATCAGGCCCTTTGTCATGCAGAGGAGATGATTGCTCAGGGCGCATCTGTGATCGATATTGGAGGTGAGTCTACTCGACCAGGCTATACCAAGATTTCGGATGAGGAAGAGATTGCCAGAGTTACACCAGTGATCGAAGCTGTGAAAGAGCGCTTTGATACTGTTATTTCTGTGGATACCTATAAATCTGCTGTGGCGGATGCTGCTTTAAGCGCAGGTGCAGATCTTTTAAATGACATCTGGGGCTTTAAGTATGATAAGGATATTGCGAAGGTGGCTGCAAAGCATGATGCGGTCTGTTGTCTTATGCATAACAAGGACGAGGCTGTTTACGAAGATTTTATGAAGGATATGATGGCTGAGACTTTGGCTTGTGTGGACATCGCTAGAGAGGCTGGCGTGAAACCAGAGAAAATTATTCTTGATCCTGGTGTTGGCTTTGGCAAGAGCTATGAACATAATTTGGAAGTTATGAGAAAACTGGATGACTTTTGCCATTTGGGATATCCTGTGCTTTTAGGTACATCCAGAAAATCGATGATTGGTATCACCCTGGATCTTCCGGCGGATCAGAGAGTAGAAGGTACGTTGGTAACCAGTGTTATGGCAGCTCAGGCCGGCTGTATGTTTGTTCGGGTGCATGACGTAAAAGAAAATATGAGGGCAATCAAGATGACGGAAGCAATTCTTGGAAAGCTTTGAATTGTGCCATATAAAAATTTGAGTGCGGAGCAATACTATGGACAAAATTAAGATAAAAGATCTGGAAATATATGCAAATCACGGGGTTTATTCTGAGGAAAATACTTTGGGACAAAAGTTTTTGGTATCTGTTGTTTTGTATACAGATACTCGCAAGGCCGGAAAAAGTGATGAACTTGGGGATTCCGTAAATTATGGGGAAGTTAGCCATATGATTTATGACTATATGAAAAGTCATACGGTTTGTCTACTGGAGAAAGTGGCGGAGGATTTGGCTAGTCAAATCCTTTTGACATACGATCTGGTAAAGGGAGTGACTCTTGAGATTAAGAAACCCTGGGCGCCGGTAGGCTTGCCATTGGATACTGTTTCTGTAGAGATCAGCAGAAGCTGGCATAGGGCTTTTCTTGCTTTTGGATCGAATATGGGAGATAGCAGGGCTTATATCCAACAGGGAATTGAAGGTTTGAAAGCGAACCAAGATTGTCGAGTGAAAAAAGTGTCCCGTATTATTGTAACTAAGCCTTATGGAGAGGTGGAACAGGAGGACTTCCTTAATGGAGCCTTGGAGGTGGAGACACTTTTAACGCCAGAGGAACTTTTGGATCTTTTACATGAGTTGGAAGCAGAAGCAAATCGTAAGCGATTGATTCACTGGGGCCCAAGAACCCTGGATTTGGATATTCTGTTATATGACGATGCGATTATTGACACGGAGAATTTGCATATTCCCCATATAGACATGCAAAACAGAGATTTTGTATTGAAACCTATGGACGAAATAGCACCTTACATGCGACATCCGATTTTACATAAGACGATGCATGAACTTCTGGAGCAGCTTCCGGAAAGATAAAAAAGAAAAATGCCCTTGTCTAGGAATTATCTTATATCTGTGATTGAACAGTGGTAATTCTAAGACAAGGGCATTTTTATTCCTTTTATTCTATTAGGGAGAAATTAGCGTTTGCGGCTTTCTCTGTATTTCTTTGGTGTAACACCTACATAGCTTTTAAATATTTTTGTGAAGTAGGATTGATCTTCGAATCCGCACATATTAGCAATTTGGACAATGCTAAGTTTCTCATCCGAGAAAAGTAACTTGCTTTTTTCAATACGGACCTTATTTACATAGTTGGTAATGGTCTCCCCTGTTTCTTTTTTAAAGATACTGCAAAGGTAGGTCTTGCTAAGATAAGTTTTCGCTGCAATATCGTCTAAGGTCAACTTGTTCATATAGTGGTTTTGTATATACTTATCCACTTTATGAATGGTTTCTGCATGTTTCAGACGTTCGTAATCAAAAGTTGTAGAAATGAAACTATGCATGACGTTGGAAACCCAGGCGCTCAAATCCTCAATAGTAGTGAAATTGTCAATGTGCTTGAGAGAATTCTGGGTAATCAAATCTACTTTTTCCAAATCAGCACCGGCATCCAAAGCTGTTCTGGAGATAACAATCATAAGCTCAGTGATACGAGGTTTGATGGCTTCCAGATTAGAATTATTTGATACATAAATATAAGCCAAAATCTGATTCAGAACATTCTCTGCTTCTTCTTTGTCTCTATTTCTAATGGCGGAACGAAGCTTTCGTTCCTGAGCAATAGGATAGGTATAGTAGTCTGACTCAGAGAAACTCTTGATCTTTTCTGCGTAAATATTGTTAAGTAAAGACTCCTGACTGTAGAAATATCTTCCTGCACGTCCATGGGAAATACCGGAGATGTAGGAAGTAATAGCTGACATCACCTCAGCCAGACTTTGAATCTTTTCAGGTGCATGAGATTCCATGGTGGAAACCACTTTTCGAACCTCTGCACTTGGGATTTCCGCAAGAGAGTCATCTTTGCTGCCCATACACAGGGGGCCCGCTACGATACCACCGGTGAGATTGCCTTTTTCATCAGAAATAAAGGTGGAGACAAGAACTAATCCAAGATTACAAAAGTAAATATACATTCCGTCCCAACGGTATGCTTCTTGACATCCATGAATAAAAGCATTAATTCCATAGCACTTTGTGCCAATATATTTTTCACAGGCTTTACAGACTTCATTGGTTACATCCTGTTCCATATAGAGAGAATTACTGGTGCAATCTACAGGGAGACATTGGATGTTGAACAAAGTTTCAAAATGATGGCAATATTTTTGTGCCTGTTTAATAAGTACCGAATCCATTTATAACTATCTTTCCTTTTTTATCTTATAATTTTAATATTTATAGCTTTACTTTATCATAAAATAGACGAAAAAGCAAAGAGTTTATAATTATATTATGGTTATTTTGATGATTCTTATTAGCAATGCATTGTGAAAATATGGCAAAGATTGCTTTACATTCCCCTTTTTTCTGACTATAATAGAGAGAATTCTTGTCGATGAGGAAGAGAGGTAAAATAATGAGATATGAGGGTATGGTTTGGAGGCCGCCAAGTGAGGCTTCTAGCTTGATTGTTCAGGTAACTGTAGGATGTGCACATAATCGATGCACGTTTTGTACTATGTATAAGGAGAAGAAATTTCGAATTCGTGGCAAAGAAGAAATCCTTGAAGATTTCAGGGAAGCAGCTGCTTTATATGGCAATAGAATTCGGAGAGTATTTTTAGCCGATGGCGATGCTCTGGTGGTAAAGACAGAAACGCTTCTTGCTATTTTGGATTTTATAAAAAAAGAGATGCCGTATGTTGAAAGAGTAACCTCCTATGGTACACCAGGAGATATTCTACGAAAATCCGAAGAGGAATTAAAGAGTTTGGCAGCAGCAGGTCTTCGAATGGTTTATATGGGAGCGGAATCTGGAGACGCTGTAACTTTGGAAAATATTCATAAGGGCGTTACCAGGGAAGAGCTGGTGGAGGCTGGAAGAAAGTTAAAAAAATGCGGAATACTTTCTTCTATTACTTTGATTTCTGGGCTTGGAGGAAGAAAAAGAAAAAAAGAGCATGCTATTGAGTCTGCCAGATTAATATCGGAAATTAATCCGGACTATGTTGGATTCTTAACCTTGATGATCGATGAGTCTACGGAAATCTATTGTCAGATTCAGTCAGGCGAATTGGAACTTCTGCGACCAGATGAGGTGGCAGAAGAGATGAGATTGTTTTTGTCAAATGTGGATTCCCCAGGAACGGTATTCAGGGCAAATCATGCATCAAACTACATCTCTTTAAAGGGAGATTTGAATAAGGATATACCGGCTATGCTTGCACAGTTGGACCGAGTGGAAGAGACGGGAAGCTATCGCCCTGAGGGATATCGCGGTTTGTAGTTGCCATGAGTTGGTGCTGGCTATCGCAAAAAATATTTCGTTTATAAGAATTATAAGTAGCAGAAAAGGGATATCAGATGAATTACCTCTGATATCCCTTTCAATCGCTTATGTCACTGTGCATTGGACTTTACCTCTTTCATTAGATTTTTAATAATTACTACTTACTCTGGTGGTCTGTACCTTCCTTTCTTCTAGAATGCGGGGTGTTTCTTTAATATTTCGGTGGTCCGTCCTCCTTAATATTTTTCTTTTCTTTTGATGGTTTTATTATAGCCTGTTTATTTGATTTTGTCAACATAAAATTTAGAAAAGAACAAAAGAACGATACGTAAGATGGAATATATGACGCGAATAGCATGAATTATCTGAAAAGAATAAAAAGTTAATGAATTTATCACAAAGATATAGAAGGAGGGAAGATGTGTATAAGCCAAGTTTTGGCTTATACACAGACGGAGACATAGCTTCCCCGAATCAAGGGTAACAGATCTTCAGGAGCTAGGCAGACCGAAAGACCGATTCGCCCACCGCTGATATATATAGTTTCAAAATTCTTGGCACTTTCATCAAGGAAGGAAGGGAAAGATTTTTTCATTCCAATGGGACTGCATCCTCCTCTTACATAGCCAGTAACTGGGGTTAGGTCTTTTACATGAAGCATTTCCAAAGACTTTTCGCCAGCTGCTTTTGCTGCTTTCTTTAAATCTACTTCTTTGGCAATGGGGATAATAAAGACATAATATTGTTTGCTTTTGCCTTGGGCTACCAGTGTTTTAAAGGTTTGCTCTACAGGTGTTCCTGTGATTGCCGCGCTGTGAAGACCATCAATAAATTCATGGCATTCATAGCTAACAGAAGTGTATTTGATTTTATTTTTATCGAGAATCCGTAGCACATTTGTTTTTGCTTCTTTTCCCATAGTAAGTAACCTCCCATATATGTTTGGTAATGTTGATATGTTACCAAATTTATTTCAGCCTATTTTACCGCCAATGAAAATATTCTGCAAGGAAGAAAAAAGTATTTTCTGTTTTAAGAGCTAGTCTTGATGGATAGGGAAGCAAAATGATGCAACGGTTTGATGACATTTTTACTAAAAAAAGTAAGAAAATGACACGAAATGTTGCATTTGTAAATTTGTCTGGACTTGAGAAAAAATCTATGCTTTAATGTACCTATCTTCAAAACACGGATACCGGTTCTGAATGATTACTCACAAAAAGATAAGGAGTGATATTCGTGTCATTTTATCAAATACTCCTCTTGTCTATGGCATTGCCGGCTGTTCTTTCTGACTTGAAACAGATGCGGATTCCGAATCAAATGCTGTATGCTTTTTGGTTTTTGGGTTTATGCTATAGGATCACTTGCGAAGGAGGAAAAGGGATACTAAGTTTCTTAGCAGGGGCGGTAGTACCTATCTGCCTTCTCTTATTCCTATTTGTATTTCGCATGCTGGGCCCGGGAGATATCAAACTTTTGTCAGCTTTAGGCGGAGTTATGGGTCCGGGTATTATTTTACAATGTATCATCTGGTCATTTTTGACTGGAGCAATCTTATCGGCAGCAATTCTGCTTGCCACCGGCAGTTTGTCGGAACGTTTACGGTATTTCACCGATTATTTCCTTAATCTCTACTACAGTAAAAAAAGAAAAGCATATTACCGAAAAGGAAACAGGTATGAAAACATCCATTTTACCATTCCTATCTTATTTTCGGTATTGCTTCATATGGGAGGTTTATACTAATGGGCAGGAGAAAGAATATTTTTGCTATCTGTGACGGAGAAGAAAAATATGCAGTGAATTTTGTAGAGTATGCCAATCGAAGGAGCAATCTGCCCTTTGAATATCAGGTTTTTACCTCTATGGAATCCCTGGGTGCTTTTAGCAAAGAAAATCGAATTGAATTACTCTTGATTTCGGAGACAATGGCGACAGAAGCTATCGGTCAGATGAATATAGGCCAGACTGTGCTTTTGACAGAAGAAGGAGTGCATACGGGGAATGTTCAGTGGCCGGCAGTTTATAAATACCAATCCTCAGATAAGGTGATCCGGGAGGCCTTGAGTTATTATTCTGTTTCAGTGCCGATGGAAAGCACGCAGGTATCTGTGAAAAAGAAAATTATTGGCATTTATTCCCCTGTGGGGAGGACAGCAAAAACCTCCTTTGCATTGACCATGGGACAACTGCTGGCAAAGGATCATCCGGCTATCTATCTAAATATGGAGGAATATGCCGGTTTCGAACAGCTTCTAGAATGCAACTATGAAAAGAATATTGGGGACTTGATTTATTACATACGACAGGATGAGATGAATTTATCTTTAAAACTCAGTACGATGGTACATAATATGAATAATTTAGATTATATTCCTCCAGCCATGTCACCTTTGGATATTCAAAATACCAACATTGGAGAATGGATGAAACTGTTGGATGTAATAGCAGAGGATAGCGTGTATGAGACAGTGATTATGGATATCGGTGATGGCGTAAGGGATCTGTATACCTTATTGAATCGTTGTAATCTAGTCTATATGCCGGTTCGCAATGATGTGATGTCTCAGGCGAAAATCCGTCAGTTTGAGGAACTGATGAAGGCGTGGGATTATGGTGGCTTACTGAAACGATTACGAAAGATTCAGCTACCGTATTATCGAACACAGAAGAAAGGCAAAGACTATTTTGACGATCTGGTATGGAGCCAGCTGGGAGATTATGTGAGAAATCTTATGCGGAAGGATGGCATGCTATGATTTCTTATGATGCGATGCGGGAAGAGTTGATGGAGGAACTGGAAGGCAGAAGAAATATGTCGGATAAGGAAATCCGGGAACTTATCAACGAGCTTCTTATGGAACGTGGCAGAGGACGGGGATTAGGCCTGAAAGAAAAGATAGCCTATCAAAAAAAGTTGTTTGACTCTGTTCGAGGGTTAGATGTGCTACAGGATCTCATAGATGATTCTCGTGTGACGGAAATTATGGTAAATGGTCCGGATGCGATTTTTATAGAACGTTCCGGAAAAATCTCTCTTTATGAAAAACAGTTTTCGTCTAAAGAAAAATTGGAGGATGTGGTGCACCAGATTGTGGGCAAATGTAATCGAGTAATCAATGAAAGTATGCCAATTGTGGATGCCCGATTGGAAAATGGCTCCCGAGTCAATGTTGTGGTAGAACCAGCCTGTATTGGGGGGCCTGTGATGACAATTCGAAGATTTCCTGATGAACCCATTACTATGGAAAAATTAATCGCATATGGAAGTATTTCACAGGAGGCAGCAAAGCTTTTAAAACTGCTGGTAAAAAGCGGTTATTCCATTATGATTGGAGGCGGAACATCCGCTGGAAAAACAACATTTCTAAATGCTTTATCTAATTATATCCCAAAAGAAGAAAGAATTATTACTATAGAGGACACGGCAGAACTACAGATTCAGGGCATCGAAAATCTGGTGCGAATGGAGGCACGAAGTGCCAATATGGAAGGTTCGACTGGAATTACCATTAGAGATCTGATAAAAACGGCTCTTCGTATGCGGCCCGACAGAATTATTGTTGGGGAAGTTCGTAAAGAAGAGGCAATCGATCTTCTTCAAGCCTGGAATACCGGACATGATGGAAGTCTGGGAACTGCGCATGCCAACAGCTGTCTGGACATGATTTCTCGATTGGAAACTATGGTGCTCATGGGCATGCAGCTTCCTCTAGAAGCGATTCGCCGACAGATTGCATCAGGAATTGATATTATGGTCCATCTGGAACGTATGAGAGATAGAAAAAGACGTGTGGTGGAAATTCAGGAAATAGTGGGATTTGAAAATAATGAAGTCGTTATGAGACCTCTTTACCTGTGGAATGATAAAAAGGAAGTGCTGGAAAAGGTAAATGAAATGACAAGGAAGGGTAAGCTGGAAAGGATGTTGCATTATGAGAATTGATTACGAAAGCTATGGTTTTCGTTTCAGGGAAATTCTTCGCTATCTAGGAGAAAGTCTTTTGATTGCAGTGGCAGTCAACTATATGTGCTATCGAAGCTTTTGGGCCTTTCTTCCTATGCTTCCCTGGCCCTATATCTATTTGAAAATCAAGAAAATACAGCTGATAAAACGAAGAAAGAAGGAGCTGAACTATGCTTTTAAAGATGCTATGAATTCGCTTTCAGTGGCTTTAAAGGCGGGATATTCTATGGAAAATGCGGTGACGGAATGTTTAAGGGATCTTCAAAAACTCTATCCAAAGGAGTCTCCGATTGTTCGTGAGTTTGCTTATATAAGGAGTCAGATTGGTGTAAGCATACCTGTGGAAGATCTATTGATGGATTTTGGAGAACGCAGTGGGGTGGAGGATATTCGAAGCTTTGCAGAAATTTATAGGATTGCCAGACGCAGTGGAGGAAATTTGACGAGAATTCTGAGAAGCACAGCAAGTAATTTGGGAGATCGCATTGAAGTAGAAAAAGAGATTGAGGCATGTATTGCAGCAAAAAAAATGGAACAATCTATTATGGCAGCAGTACCATGTGGAATTATCATCTACATGCAAATATCTTCCCCTGGATTTCTTGATATTTTTTATGGAAGCCTGACAGGAACAATAGTTATGAGTGGATGTTTGCTAGTGTATCTGGCGGCATTTTGTTTGGGACGGCAAATTGTAAGGATTGAGGTGTAGGAGTGCTTATTTTATACGGATTGGTATTGCTGGGTTTGGGAATGGTGTTGTTCTTGTCTAGAAACTGGGAGGCATCGAAAGAATGCAAATATTTCAGACGATCTGGGAAAATGATTTCCGATTGTTGTGGGCGGATGCATATCCATATTTCTCCTAGGACAGCCTCTTGTCTTTTGCTTATTCTGCTATTAGGAAACAGCTTAGGAATTCTGCTAAGTTGGAAAGATCAGATGGCAGTAAAAGAGATTACAGAGCTTAGCCGAAATGAGGATGAGGAATACGAATTGACAGTAGAAGGCAAGAGGGAAGATGGCAGCATACAGGAATTCACCTTTGATATACCTGAAAAAAGTTATTCTAAAAAGCAGATTAGGAAATGGTTTGACCAGACAGAAAAGAAATTGCCAGATTTAATTCTTGGAGAAAATAAATCCTTGGATCATGTGGAATATCCTTTACAGCTTGTAGAAAACATTTCAGGACTTCCAGTGGAAATATCTTGGACCAGTGAAGATTCGCAGATTATAGACTGGGAGGGAGAATTGGGTGATGCAATTTCTAAGGAAGGAGAAAGTGTAGAACTTTATGCGCAAATAACATGTCAGGAGGAAAGCCGTGATTTTAGCATTTTGGTTAAGGCTTATCCAATTTCGGCTACAGATGGCGGAGGTTGGCTTCAGGCAGTGAAGGACAGCTTTTACACGTTGAACAAAGATACAAAAAAAGAAAAACTGTATTTTCCAGACAAGGTACTGGGAGAAGAAATATCCTGGTATTTGCCCAGCGAAAACAGGGGAAGTCAGATGATGTTATTACTCCTGCTTTTTACGGTGGTTTTGCTTTTATGGAAAAGACAGGAATCGGATAATGAGAAAAAGGAAAGAATGGATAGGTTACTTATGGAC
>CAVBGA010000118.1:0-4546 GCA_963594675.1 Lachnospiraceae bacterium | reverse complement strand
CTTTCAGATTTGTTACTTTTGTTCCTGTTACACCATAGTAGCAGGGAAGAGAATATGCTGTATTAGGAAAGCTTACGGCTTTCTCCTCACCATATTTTGCAATTGCACCGTCAATAGCACCTTCTGTCAGGCCATAGACAGCATCATTTCCACCGAATACACGTTCAAATAATGTCACTGTATTTTCCTCCTGTCAGTTTTGATCTTCAGATTAAATTCCCAGAGCGGCACGTTTTGCTTCAATAGACTCCAGCATCAAGTCGCCCAGTTTTTCAATATCTGTCTCAACTGTATAAGCAGCCTCAACCCAATCACGAATACCACTTGTCAGCATCTCTGTAACCTTCGGGCCACCTGTTACCTGAGGAGCAACTCCCAGGAAGGTCTCGATACCAGTAGCTACTACGTAGTTACCGATGGAAACAGCTTTCTCTGACATCCACTCAGGAGCACATCCTACCAGTGGAAGCTGAGAAATGTTCAGTCCGGAATCCTTAGCAATCTCAGATGCAAGGATCATCATACGGCTGATATCTACACAAGATCCCATATGAAGTGCTGGCGGGATGTCAGCAAGCTCACATACACGTTTCAGACCTGCACCACAGATGTCCTTTGCACGTTTATCCATAAGACCAGCCTTAGCAGCAGCCTGTGCGGAACAACCTGTCAGAATAAGGATAACGTCGTTCTTCAGCATCTTCTTCATAAGCTCGATATGGCCATAGTCATGACGAACACGTGGGTTATTACAACCAACCATAGCAGCTGCACCACGGATAACACCAGATGTGATACACTCAACAAGCGGTTTGGTTGTTCCTGTAACGTCTACCTGAGTATTTGTTACAGTATCCAGCTGTTTGATGATTGCTTCAACAGAATATCCAACAGTTGCATTCTGTACCTGATCAGGAATATAAACCAGATCCGGTTTTCTGTTCTTGAAGTTCTCAACAGCCATCTCTACGATCTTCTTAGCATTGTCATTTGCTGTAGACGGATCAAACTCGATAAACTCAGAATCCGGAATTCTACAGATCGGTGATGTTGTGATGAATTTTGTGTGGAAACATTTTGACAGAGGTCCTAATGCCGGGAAGATACACTGTACGTCAACAACGATTGCCTCGCAAGCGCCGGTCAGTACAACAGCTTCCTGCTGCAGGAAGTTACCTGCCATAGGGATACCACGTCTCATAGTAACCTCGTTGGATGTACAGCATACACCAGCAACGTTGATACCTTTTGCTCCTACAGACTTAGCAAGTTCGATCATCTCAGGATCTTCTGCATAATCACAGATTTTCTCGGAAAGTGACGGATCATGTCCATGAACGATGATATTAACCATGTCCTCTTTCATAACACCAAGGTTCGCCTGTGTCTCAATAGGCTTTGGTGTACCAAACATAACATCAGAGAACTCAGTACCACACATGGAACCGCCCCATCCATCGGACAGACCATTTCTCAAAGACTGACGAATCAGCGCTTCTGGATCACAGGAGTTACCCATATGGGACATATGTAATGCAGTAGATACTTCACGGTCGATTGCTCTTGGCTCAATTCCCTCTCTGTGCCATACTTCCTGGGTATGCTTCGGTGCACGGCTCAGCCATCTGGAAATGCCATGAGTTTTACCATACTCTTCCAGAGCCAGCTCTGCCATCTCATGAGCCAAATCATAAATATCTTTTCCTTCTGTTTCAACGCCCCACTCACCGGCAATACGTTTCAGTTTCTCAGGATCTTTTACCTGATATGCTCCGCCTGGTGTAGCTTTTGTCAATGTATGACAGATCTCACGTCCATGGTCTGAATGAGTTGCAGCACCACCTGCTACAAATCTAAGGAAGTTTCTTCCTGCCATTCCGTCAGCATCACATCCGCAAATACCACGGGGTGACTTTGGTGTAATACGGCAAGGTCCCATTGCACAGATTCTACAACAGACTCCACCTTCACCAAATTTACAATGTGCTTTCTGTGTTGATGCACGAAGCTGCCATGATTCAGCGCCAACTTTTTCTCCGGTCTGCAGAAGTCGCTCTTCAGCCGCTTCAAACTCCTCAAGTGTGCCTAACTTAAATTCACTCATTTTGCGTATCCTCCCTATACGTAATAATAAAATATTTTTATAAACCAGTGTCACTTGTTAATATTATAACATCCATAGGCATATGTAAGTATCAAATAAAAATTGTACCCCATCAATAATTCTTTTATGCAATTCTTACAAAAAAAGCCTGGATACATGACAATCCAGGCAATTTTTGCTAATATTATGTATGAAAATACCTAATATTAGTTGTAATAAAAGTGAATTCAATATAATTATACTGGTAGCTTGGTATTTTCGCCATCAATAGAATGTTGATACATATAAATTCGACATTTTCAGTCTAGAAAAAGCTAAGAGGAAGGCGAAATCTAATGACTCTGCAAGATTTAGAGTATTTTCGTGTAACATGCACGGAAAAAAGTATTACAAAAGCGGCACGGTTACTGTACATCACACCCCAGGGTTTAAGTAAAACCATTAAAAATCTAGAAAAAGATTTTAATACCACCCTGCTGAATCGAAACACCTCCGGTGTCACCCTGACCACCAGTGGGCAATATCTATATGACCAGCTCCCGGATTTTCTAGGACACTATCAGTCCATTCGCAAAAACATCGAAGAATTGACCCAAAAAGAGAATCACGAAATTGACATGATCTCTGCTTACGGAATTCTCCGTCTGGTTACCCCAGAATGTATTATTTCATTTAAAAAAGAGCATCCTGAGATCAAAGTGAATTACAGGGAGTATCCTGATTTGGAGGTGGAACGACGCTTCATCAACCACCAAGGCAATGTAGCTTTCTCCGTAGGTCCCTCAGATTTTATCGGACTTAACAAACAAAAATTGGAGAGTTTTGACATTAGTCTTGTGGTACACAAAAGCCATCCCCTGGCAAAAAAAGAAAAAGTCTCCTTTTCCGATATCAAAGACGAACCTTTTTATCTGGTCAACAGCGATTTTCAGGTACATCACCTCTTTTTAGATCGATGCAAGGCACTGAATTTTACGCCAAATATTGTTTTTACATCCAGTGGTTTTTCTCTTTGCTATCGCCTGGTAGACCAAAACAAAGGCGTTACTTTGACAACAGATTTCTTCCACGAGGATATGAAGACAGAGAACACAGTAAAAATTCCTTTTGATGAGAATTTTTATTGGACTCCTTATCTTCTTCTCCGCAAAGGCGTGGAACCAGGACCAGATATCCAGCTTTTTACAGAGCACGTAGTGAAATGGATCCAAGACACCAGAGACGGCTCGATCAAGAGATAAACGAGATAATAATCTAAAAAGATCTAAGATGAAATGTAATAGAAGATATCTGATATAGATTATAAAGAAATGAAAAATAAGGCCGAAAAAGAAGAAGCTTATATTTCTTCTTCCCTTTCGGTCTTTTATTATTACTTATATAGTAAGATTTTTAAAATGAAACTGCTTTCTTCCGCTGGCATAATCGTCTACAATATGTCCCTTACCATTCAGCAGGTATTTATAGGTACAAAGGCCTTCCAATCCTACCGGTCCTCTGGCATGAAGCTTACCAGTGCTAATGCCTACCTCGGCTCCAAAGCCATAGCGATATCCATCAGCAAAGCGGGTAGAACAGTTTCTGTACACACCAGCAGAATCCACATACTGCATAAAACGCTCCGCTGCTGCATCATCTGTAGTGATAATACAGTCTGTATGATGGGAACCATATTTATTAATATGGTTAACGGCCTCATCAATGGAATCCACAATTTTCACTGAAATAATCAGATCCAGATATTCTGTATGGAAATCTTCTTCTGTAGCATTTTCACAGCTAATCAAAGCCTGTACCTCTTTTGTACCTCTTACCTCAACGCCCTTCTTCTGAAAGGCTTCATTCAAAGCCGGAAGCAATTTTGCTGCAATATCTTTATGAACCAAAAGAGTCTCTGTAGCATTACATACCGCTGTATATTGTGTCTTGGAATCAATGATTACCTTCACAGCCAAATCCACATCCAGTTCCTTATCTGCATACACATGACAAATCCCATCCGCATGACCCATAACTGCAATTTTCGTATTGTCCATAATATATTGAACAAACTGGTTAGAGCCTCTGGGGATCAGGAGATCTACCGACTCATGGCAGTCCAACAATTCCGTTATCTCGCTTCTGGCCTCAATTTGGAACATACAATGCTCTGGAAGTCCTGCCTCCACAACTGCCTTATGCATAATTTCAAACAGGGTCTTATTGGTTGTCATCGCTTCACTTCCACCCTTAAGAATAGCACAGTTGCCACTTTTGATACATAGTGAAGCAATTTGTACCATAGCATCCGGTCTGGCTTCAAAAATCACACCAATCACACCAATAGGGCAGCTCTGCCGAACCAAAATCAAGCCCTCATCCAGCTCTTTTTTCATCTGTACCTTTCCTAAAGGATCCGGCAACGCAATGAGATCCTGAATTCCTTTTGTCACTTCTGAAAGC
>CAVBGA010000117.1:0-14931 GCA_963594675.1 Lachnospiraceae bacterium | reverse complement strand
ATGAGTCTATAATAACAATCCAATCTAAAGGCAAAAATACATCATTCATAAGGCTCCCTTAAGTAACCTTAAGATAAACTAAAAGAGCCACCCTATTGGGTGACTCACATTTCCATTTTATCAATTACGCAGGTATGTTTCTTATCTTTATCGTAGTTAATACCAACCAGTAAAAGATTTCCTTTATAATCTTCCAAAGCTTTCACATAATTTTTCCGCTTTATTTGAGCAATAGCTCCCTGTGCATCTTTGTCTTTTTTTAATTCTATAACTACGGCTGGTTTGTCCGCATATAATTGCCGAGGAATCAGACAAATATCTGCGAATCCCTTACCTGTAGGTAACTCCCGAATTATTGTATAGTATTCTCTAGCAAAATAGAAAGCCAGATTAATCGTACAACTAAGGGAATTCTCGTCATTATATCGGAGAATAGATATTTCTTCATGTGCACGATCTATTCCCTCAGCAACGGCTTCTTCATCCATATTCCACAAGTCTTCCAATAACTTCTTCGATGCCATCACGGAACGAATTACTTCGCCCCATCCCTCCATACGTTTGATAGAGGTCATATAGACTTCACTGACTTCTTTGTTGGGGATGGATACACAATGTTTCTCCCTATCATAGGAAAGGTAACCTAAATGGATCAAAAGCGAAAAAACATCATCTGCGCAATGAAAAGTCGTCATATCATTGGCAAATCCACTAATATCCACAGGAATGCTTTCCCCCGCCAACATTCGGATAACCGCATCTTTTAGCCCATCCAGATTCATCTGAATATAGATTTTCAGTGCTTCATAGGTTTCCGTCTGGTTCCAGTAGGTATCAAAAGCGTGACTAAGCATGGCATCTACAACAGATTTTGGACTATACATGGAATGCGCTTTAGACTCCCCAGGACGCAAAGTTACCAACTCATATCCATCATACCAGGCCTTAGCCTCTTCAAAATTCATTTGATATTCCCTACATAACTCCTCAACTTCGTCATCTGTAAATCCAAAATACTCTGCCAATTCCCTTGGATTCGTCATGGAATACTCGGTAAACATATTCAAAGCAGAATGTGAGCCATATTTTTTTATAGGAAGGATACCTGTCATATAGGCTAAAGCCACATAGGATTGATCCTTAAGCCATGCTCTCAGAAAATCCAGATATTTCTTTTGAGCATCAACATTGCGGGTGTATTCACGGAAAAGGCAATCCCATTCATCAATTAGGATAACAAAAGGACGGCCGGTTACTGCAAAAATATCTTTCATCACCTGAATAAAATTTTTTTCATCCCTAAAACGAACATTCTTATACTGTTCAAAAAGATCAAAAGAAATATATCGTTTCAGCATGTCCAACATTTCATCCACATCATTGCTGATGCTTAGGAACTCCTGCATATTCACTTTAATAACATCATACTGATTCAAATATTCACTATAGGATTCTTCTTTAGCAATTTTTAAATTATCAAATAACTCAGAAGTATCTTCCCCTATGCTATAATACGCTGCTAACATATCAGCAGCCATGGATTTACCAAAACGACGGGGACGACTAAGGCAGACATATTTTTGTTCCGTTCTTACATTACGATTAATCTGAGCAATGAGTAAGCTCTTGTCTACATAAATCTGAGATCTCAGACTAGTGCGAAAGCGTTCACTCCCTGGATTTAAATAACTTCCCATATCTGCTCCTTCCCTATTAGTTGCTTATCTTCTTATAATTACATTTATTTTAGCGAAATTCCTAGGACTTAGCAAGGAACTCCCCCCTCTTTTTTCATTTCACATTGCAAGCCAAATTTCATATGGGTAATATTTCATAATTTATATTGACATACTTTTTTCTGTGTGCTACTATATTTTCAGGTTACGAGACCGGTCTCGTAACTCTTTATTTCATTACCCCTATACGGAGCTTATGCTCCATATGAGTTCAATAACGAGACCGCATCTTATCCTTCCTTATACTAGACGCTTATACGCGTAAAAAATTTACCCTCATGACTTGCCATTGGCAGAGTCAGATGCATGCCACCCTAAAGAACTGCTAGCAATAGCTCTTTTTAGATGCATCGCATCAAAATAAAAGAAGACCCAGATCAACTATTAGCCCAATAGATCCAGGTCTTCTTTTATTTTTCTTGTTTCTCACGTATAGATATATAGAGATCGCATTGTCTTCTATCACGATTTCTCTGGTAATGGAATCTGGCAAAGAATCACCGCTACAAATACTAAGAGACAGCCCAATAATTCTCTTCCACTTAGACTCTCATGCAAAAGCAGCCAACCAAAGAGTACGGAAAATACCGATTCTAAACTCATAAGCAAAGTGGCTACAGTTGGATTCGTATCTTTCTGAGCGATAATCTGAAGAGTAAATCCCACACCACTGGAAAGAACGCCCGCATAGAGAATTGGAATTCCTGCCCCCAGGATTCCCTCCCAGGTAGGATTTTCAAACAAGAAAGTCAATATGCTGGAGAAAACCGCCGCCGTCAGGAATTGAATGCAGCTCATGAGAATTCCATCTGTATTTTTCTCGGCAAAATGATCCACCACCATGATATGAACGGAAAACCCTACAGCACAGCCAAGGCAAAAAAGATCTCCCTTGGAAATCGAAAATCCGTCCTTAACGCATAAAAGATAAAAACCACAAATGGCAAGAAAAACACAAAGCCAGACAATTCTTGGAATTCGTTTTCTTAAAAATATTCCAAGAATCGGAACAAAAATGATATAAAGGGATGTAAGAAAACCTGCCTTTCCTGCACTTGTCATGCTGACACCTGTCTGCTGCAGGGCACTAGCTACAGCCAAGGCCAAACCACAGGCAATACCACCTTTCAATGTAGTACTGTCAATACCTTTCCTCAGGCCCCCTATATACGCTTCTTTATTGCTTTCCAGATTTGTCTCACAGCTTCTTTTCTGGTCTTCTTCTGCTGAATTTTTTCCAAGAAGATAAGTCACAGGGATCAGAATAAGAAAAGCAATATAATTTCTCAGCATGTTATAGGTAAAGGGACCTATATATTTCATTCCCTCACTTTGTGCCACAAATGCTGCCCCCCAAATTAAGGCTGTGGTCAGCAGCATGATATTGCCCCTCATTTTCTTGCTCATGATATCCCCCTGTCAAAATGGCTCAGTCTCAATCCTGATCCTTCGCCAAAACCGGAAGTCCTGACTGATACATGGCCATAGGCTCTAATTTAAATTTATTCCATTTCCGTTTGTTATCAATTAAAATCTTTTTCTCTGGATCATCGCAAACGCCTTCTCTGATATATCGATCCAGCATCGCATAAGTGAATCCCAAATTATCTTCGTCTGTCTTGCCGCAAAGGCCATCGGAAGGCACCTTATCTACAAGAACCTCCGGAAGCTGGAGCTCCCGACCAATTGCCTTTACTTCCTGCACGGTAAGTTTGCCCAAAGGACTGAAATCTCCCGCTGCATCTCCATAAAGAGTAGAATACCCTACCCAGTCCTCTGACTGATTGCAAGTATTTACCACACGGCCATTCATACTCTGACTGATGGCATATACCGTCGACATACGGATACGAGGTGGCAAATTTACCTTTGTCTGATTATTAATCTCCACCTTCATGCCGTGCATTTCACTGCCAGCAATGCCATGCAATACACCATCCACTGCCTCTTTGATATTCACTACCGTATAGGCAATTCCCAGATGCTCCACCAGAAGCCTGGACATATCGATATCCGACTGCTCTCCATTGGGCATCAATACACCAAACACCCGGTCCTTACCCAGGGCTTCTACACAGAGAGCCGCACATACGGAACTGTCTTTTCCTCCGGAAATACCAAGTACTGCGTTACAACCCTTGCCATTTTTCTCAAAGAAATCTCTGATCCAGGCAACAAGATCCTCTTTTGTTTTTTTTGCGTCAAATACATATTCGGACATATTTTTCTCCCTAATTATTCCAGAATAGTTTTCTACTTATTTATTTTGTCAACAGACCTATTATACAAAATAAGGCCCCCTATAATCAATGTTTTTCCTAATTGCCGTAGTCCGTAACTTACGCATCTCTTGTCAGCTTGTTCATCCATTTATAGGTTCTAAAGCGAAGAAATGCAATGGGGGCCTTAAAAATCTGGTCAGACTGGGAGAAGAATACTACCCAGACCACTGGAAGCTTCCATACAAAGGCACTGATAAAGGAAAGTGGAACAACCACAACCCAGGTGCTGATCATATTTACCCAAAGAGTAAATTTGGCATCTCCACCACCTCGAAGGATACCATTCATCACCGGCATCATGTAACCCATAGTTACCATCAAAATGGACATAAGGATTAGCAGCTGATCTGCCATAACATAGGCAGAATCTGTCAAGGAATACATACTAAGCAAAGGTTTGTGCAAGAGGAAAAGCACACATCCCAGAATGGCTCCAATAATCAAATCGATAAGTCCCAAAGTGCGAGCCTCCGCCTTAACTTCCTCCATATTGCCCCGGCCAATGGCACTTCCGATCATAACAGCCGAAGCCGAAGCCATAGCGCGGACAACTACCTTCAGATATTGATAAAATGTGGTAGCAATGGAATTTGCCGCAATGGCATCCGAACTCAAATGGCCTAAAATCGCACTCTGAAGAGGAATAGATACTGCCCAAAAAAGCTCCTGAATCAAAATCTGGGTAGCCAAAACAGAAAAATCATGGCTGATTCCCTTATCCTTTTTAAGGGGATTTCCAGAAAACAGCTTCACCTTATGATCGATCTTCAAAGCATATACAATAACAATGATCAATTCCACGATTCTAGCGATCATAGTACCGATGGCAGCACCCCGAATTCCCATCTCTGGAACACCGAACTTACCAAAAATCAGGCAATAATTGGCAGCTACATTCACCACTAAGGAAATACAGGATACCACAAAGGCAATACGCACAGTATCTGCACAACGCAAGGTAGCCAGAATTGCCTGAGTAATAAGAAACAGGATAAAGGTATACTTAATAATGGACATATAAGCCATACCTTCTGAGGCAATATCCGCATCTGTTGTAAAAATCGCCATCAATTGGGAAGGAAATAAAAAGCAAATCAACCAGATCAGAATGCCGCCACCAATCGCCAGCTTCAGACCACATCCGCCAACCTTCCGCAAAGATTCTACATTTTTTTTGCCCCAATACTGGGATCCAATAATAACCAAGGTATCACAGATACCTACCGAAAGCTGCTGCACCATAAAGAAAATCTGATTTACGGTAGCCGCTCCCGACAGTGTCACCTGTGAATAACCTCCCAACATCAAATTGTCTGCCATGTTGACGCTGTAGGCAATCACATTCTGCAAAGATACGGTCAACAGAATCGTAAATAACCGCTTATAAAAGGTGCGGTCTTTTGAAAAAAATGATGATGTCGCCACTGTGCCCATTTTGAATCACAACCCCTCTTTCCATAGAAATCATACTTCAAAAATTATAGCACATTTCCCTATTTCTTACTTAACTATTCTTGCAAAAAAGGAGGTCGCCCAGAGGTTTTTTCCTTTATTATAAATCCTCCAATTCCTTGCTCCAGATTGCTGCACTGGCATCCGTTGGCATGCGCAAATCCCCTCTTGGAGAAACCGCAACACTACCTACCTTGGGACCATCCGGCAGACAAGTTCTTTTAAAATGCTGAGCAAAAAATCTACGATAAAAGGATTTTTCCCATTTTAAAATAAATTCCGAATCATAGCTATCGACAAAGGCCTTTTTCGCCAGATGGAAAATCTTTTGGGGACTGCTGGTACAACGCAGCATATGATATAAGAAGAAGTCATGCAGCTCGTAGGGTCCCACTAAATCCTCGGTTTTCTGGGAAATTTTCCCCTCCTTGGGAGGAAGTAGTTCCGGTGACACTGGAGTGTCCAAAACATCATAGAGGGTATCCGCCAACAAAGTATCCTGACAGGTATCTGCGAAATATGCTACCAAGTAACGCACCAGAGTTTTTGGCACGGAAGCATTTACCGCATACATGGACATATGATCTCCATTGTAGGTGGCCCAGCCCAGAGCCAACTCCGACAAATCCCCTGTACCGATAACAATACCATTATTTTTATTGGCTAAGTCCATAAGCAGCTGGGTTCTCTCACGGGCCTGACTATTTTCATAAGTCACATCGTGAAGCTCCGGATCCTGCTCAATATCTGCAAAATGAGTATTTACTGCCTTCACAATGCTAATTTCCTTGAAAGTAGCTCCTATGCATTTGATCAGATTCACCGCATTATTATAAGTACGGTCCGTGGTTCCAAAGCCTGGCATGGTAACTGCCAGAATACCACTATGGTCCAAGCCTAATAAGTCAAAAGCCCGAACAGTAACCAAAAGTGCCAGGGTAGAATCCAAACCTCCGGAAATACCGATAACAGCATTTTTACAGCCAATATGCTTCAGGCGTTTTCTAAGGCCCATGGCCTGGATATTGATAATTTCATCACATCTTCGATCCCTCTCTTCTTTTTTAGAGGGAACAAAAGGCTGAGGATCTATATAGCGCTCCAAAGCTGTCTCCTCCATTTTCAAGGAAAATGGAATAGGAAAACAGACTTCCTCGGACCGATACTCATAAGTAGTCATCCGTCTCCGCTCTGACTCGATTCTCTTCATATCAAAATCAGCTGACGTAATGCCTTCGGAAAATAATTTTGACTCCGCCAAAAGGCTGCCATTCTCCGCCAGAATATTATGACCGGAATATACCAGATCCTGAGTGGATTCATCTCCACCGGCAGAAGCATAAATATAAGCGCACACCAGACGGGCAGACTGTCCCTTGACCAGGTCTCTTCGATAACTGCTTTTCCCTGTAATCTCATTAGAAGCTGACAAATTCACAATCATCGTTGCTCCCGCCAGGCAATGCTGAATACTTGGCGGTTCCGGTGCCCAAAGGTCCTCACACAGCTCTACCCCAATACGAAGAGAAGGCATTTCCTCACAGGTAAATAACAGCTGGCTGCTTACCGGCACATCCTGCCCATCCAGCATGACATCCGCATCCAAATCCTTGCCTGATGTAAAATGTCTTACTTCATAAAATTCATTATAATTTGGCAGATAAATTTTGGGCACCAGACCCAGAATCCTTCCCTGGCTGATAGCCGCTGCTACATTATAGAGCTTGCTCTTAATCATGAAAGGTAAGCCCACAAAAAAGAGACCATCCAGATTTTCGCTAAGCTTAGCCAGTTTTACCAAACCCTCTTTTGATTTCTCCAGAAGCAGATCCTGCAGAAATAAATCCTGGCAGGTATAGCCACTGATACATAATTCTGGAAATACCACAACCTTTACTTTCTTCTTTGCCGCCTCTTTCATAGCCGCTGCGATTATTTCACAATTGTAATCTACATCTGCCACCTTAAGTTCCGGGGTAATGGCTGCCGTTTTCACAAATCCATACTTCATAATAAACTCTCCCTAATTGCTTAAAAAAGCAGACAATTCCACCCTTTCAGGCTCCCTTGTCTGCTTCGCTTATCCATATCTTTATATAATTTTTCAAGACGCACTTTACAGTAGCATCTTACCACTTCTAATTATCCTTTTGCAAGCGCTCCTTTATAAAACTCAAATAGTCCAACTGCAGCTTTCCCAACTCACGATCATTGCGAATCAGACAGCCAAACCAGGCACCTTCCTGTCCCTCATAGAGAGGCAGGGCATAGCGATCCTTTCTCTCGGTATGTCCTGATAGATAACCGCCGCTGATGTTGCCCAGGCGGGTATAACGAAGCAATTCACTCATGACATAATCGCTGTTGGTGGTTACCGCCACCCGGGGATAGGATTCTTCCTGAGTCTCTATATCAGACTTGCGCCTCCACTCCTCAGCATTTCTTCTTTCTTCCTGGTGCCAAAAAGATTGCAGGGTAAATTCATCCTCGTAGCATTGCACCAAAGCCGGCCTCTTTTCATCAGGCTTCGGATTTTCATAAGATTCTCTGGCCTTTTCATTTCCAAAATACAAAAGCGCACTAGTCTCTTTCAATGGAATAAACGTAATGTGATTTCTGGCTAACCTTGCCCTAAAATCTTCCATCTGCGCTTCCATTATATAGACAAACCCGATCTGATCAATCTCGCTGGCCAAGCGGCGAATAATATCATTTGAACTGGCCGTCATGAAATAATAACTGACATCCTCTCGCTCATGCTCTCGAAAATAATCCCGAAAGGCTGCCGCCATCCAGGAGCTAGGATTAGAAGCGATTCTAAGTTCCTCCCTAATTTTTAGTTTTGTAAATTCTTCTATTTTCTCTGCACTTTTCAAGGTTGCCAGGGCATATTCATAAATTTTTCGTCCATCTTCCGTAAGTTCAATGCCATAATGCTTACGCTCAAACAAGTCAATCCCCAGTTCCTCCTCAAGATTTCTGATGGTTCGACTTATATTGGACTGTGCTGTATACAAAAGATTTGCTGCCTTATTAAAAGACCGCGTCTGAGCACATGCCACCAAGCACCGCAACTGCTTCAATTCCATATATGTTAACTCCCTATTTCATCAAGACTACCTCCCGAGTCTTGCCCGCCAACTGCGTTAAATTAAGGGCAAATAGCCCCCAATTACTTGCAGTTTAGCAAATATAATAAATAAAGGCAATTGCAGAATCAAAAACATAGGAAGCACCAAATTGCGGATCAGGAGATTTCCGTATCTTCGCTGACCCAATAGTAATCTGCCGGCGTGCAGCTAATGCCTGATATATTGCTCTTTGTCACAAAATTCATCAAGGGATAGCAGTAAAAAATACAAACCCCATCATCCAAAAGAAGCTGCTCTGCCTCCTTCGTTATCTCTTTTCGCTCTTCCTGGTCTGCGGTCATGCTAAGCTGGTCCAACAGGCTGTTAAATTCCGTATTATTCCAACCTGATGTGCTATAGCTTCCTCCTTCTCCAAAATAGCTGCGTAAATGATTTTCCGGGTCTCCACAGCTCAAGACATTTATACTCATACATAATAAATCATAGTCACCGGAAGCCAGTTGGTCCATAACACTTGCTGTATCCTTAAGATCAGGAATTATTTTAATGCCAATCTTCGCCATTTCCTGACATGTGGCCTCCACCAGAAGCTCCTGTTCCGGACGACCACTATAATAGGTATAGCTTAACTCCAGCTTCTCCCCCTGGGGTGTCTCCCGGTAGCCATCCCCATCAATGTCCTTATAGCCATTGTCATCCAACAATTCCACAGCATGATCCGGATTGTATGCATTGGGATCTGTCAATTCTTCATATCCATAATCCGCAGATGAGGTAATCAAGGTTTTTCCCGACACATATTGATTCTCCAATAAAGTGCTACAATAGGTCTCCTTATCCAGATTCTGCAAAATAGCCTCTCGCAAAACCTGATCTCCTAAAGCTCCCTTTTGATTCATAAATCCATGGGTGGTTCTTCCACTGGCCGTCTGAACAATGGTATAATCAGAATCCTCTTCAAACGCCCCAATATCTGTCATACTGAGATTATATACCCCATCCACTTCGCCACTGCGCAAGCTATTAGTAAGAGTCGATTGATCTTCTGTATAGATAAATTGAATTCGGTCTGTCTTTACCTTTCCGCCCCAATAATTCTGATTCTTCACAACGGTGCAGGAAAGACTGGTGCTGTCAAAGGATTCCGCAATATAGGGTCCTGTGCCAATGGGACCATTTTCCGCCATATCATTTGTATCTGTCTGGGTATTTATTATAGAAAAAAGAGGATCCGCCAGTTTATTGGGCAGTATGGGTTCCGCCTCCTTTGTGGTAATGGTAACCGTCTGTCCCTCTGCCTCAATGCTTTCATAGGAAAAATAATCCTTGGCCCGCACACTGTTGGCAAACACATAACTTAATGATTCTTTTACCGCTTCTCCAGTTAAGGCATCCCCATTAGAAAAGGTCACTCCCTCCTTAATCTGGAAAGTCCATACCGTGTAGTCATCATTGGAAGAATAACCATCCTCCACTAGCCAGCCAGAAACCGACAGATCATCATTCATCTTCGTTAAGGTCTGGCAGACGCCATACCGCACCAGATACCAGGCATCATAGGCATTGGTCGAATCCAGACTCTCACAGGTCTGCCCAGAGGCAATCTTTAGAGTCTTCCCTTCTGCCGCCGCATCTGCCTTTTTCCCGCATCCACTTAAAACAATAGAAAATAAAATTATTAACAGACAAATATAAAAAATCGCGTCTAAATTTTTTCTCCCTGCTTTCACTTTTCTCATAAGTCCCCCTAATCTTCCCTCCATGTTCATATTAGTTACATTTTAGGGGAGAAAAAGAGCCAGGAGAAGAATCAGTTACCGATAGGGGTATCCCTTTTTGAGATACCCCTTTAGCAATACAAGTCTCTAAAAATCCATTCGTCCTGTCAAAGTGTCCATTTGTCCTGTCAGTAATCTAGACTACGAAAGTCATGTTATATTATAAACGTATTCACTTAGATGATTACGCAGACTAACTAACGAACAAAAAGGAGCAAATCCCTCATCCCTGAGGATTTACTCCTTTTTGTTTTTTATGTCATTCTTTGGTATTAAAATTCTGTCCAAACGTTTCCATCATCAGCGGATTTTGCACAAGCATTGATCCAACGAATTCCATCAATTCCTGCATCAATTCCCGGGAAGATGATTTTCTTCAAAGTCTCTTCATCACCACGATCCTTAGCATCCATCGCCATAGCGAATCTGGTATAAAGGTTTGCCCAGGACTCAGGAAGTCCCTCATAGTGAAGTGCGCCCAATCTCTCATCCTCTTTTGCCAGATCATCCAGGTATTCCATACCACGAATCAGCACCTGAGCCGGTTTGCCCTGCTCCTCATAGACAACTTTATCACACTCATAATCATTCCACTCTAGGGAAGCCTTGGAACCTACAATACGAATATGCTGTGAACTCATATCACCCGCATTTACTGCAGAAGCCCACATACGACCTACCGCACCACCTTCATAGTGCATAAGAACATAGGCATTATCCTCTAAGGGATATCTGGATCCTACAAATGCCTGACGGTCACAAAGCACTTCTTTCAGTTTCAGATTCGGGCACACCAGCTGAGACATGTAGAAGGTATGAGTAGAAAGATCACCGATAACAAAGGATTTACCAACTTTTGAAGGATCCACTCTCCATCTCTGGCCTTCTGCTTTCACATCAGCCTCTGCATCGCAGCCAAATCCATGAGTGTAACGAAGCTCTACCATATTTACCTTACCCAGCATGCCGCCTTCTACCATAGCACGCATCTGTTTAAGCATTGGCCATCCAGAGAATCCATAGGTTACGCAAACCACTTTGCCTTTCTCTTCAGCCAGCTTCTTGATTTCCTCACCCTGCTCTACTTCAAAGAAGAGAGGTTTCTCACAAATAATATGAAGGCCTGCCTCCAAAGCTGCCTTAGCCACTTCGTAATGAGCGAAGTTAGGAGTTGCAATATCTACAGCCTCAATACCATCTTCTCTTTTTGCCTCTTCAGCAAACATCGTCTTGTAATCCGGATAGCAACGGGAAGGATCCATATTCAAGCCCTTACCAAAATCAACACAACGATCCGGATCAATATCAAATGCTGCAGCTACCAGTTGGAAATTGGTATTGTCCATAAGGGCACCCAGTCTATGTTTATATCCTACCTGGCTTGTACGTCCGCCACCAACGATTCCCCATCTATACGGTCTTGCAATATGTTTCTCACCATTAATCATTTTTATTACTCCTTTTGCTTTTTCGTTGATTTTGTTATGCCGGCATTCTCATTCTTGTTACTACCTTGATTTATAAATAATTATCGTTTTTTCTTTTAAATCAAGGTTTTTTCTTTTTTTATCTTTACTGTGATTATATTGTAATGTATAATCTTGTTATAGTAAATACCGTTGTTTGTTCAAAACTTCGTAGTTCTTGCTTTTATGTGTGTTGGTGAATCAAAGCCTTGCACCATATTTGAGACAACAGCATTTGAACAATTGCTTAAATGCGTACGTCAAAAAAGGAGCTTCCAAATGCAAAATCAATCCAACAACCCTGGTTATCTTCCAGGAACCTTAAATTTTGCCATCTCCCCTTCGGAGACAGCCCGCCGCTTATTTTATTATCCTACCTGGTGTGGACACTGCTATTGCACCTCTGACTATTATTATCGAAGGGATTATTTCCCACCTAACCTGGTGATTTTTATCCGCCAGGGCTGTTTACATGTGGAATACCGGGGCAATATTTTCGATGCCCAAAAGGGTGATGTGGTCCTCTTAGACTGTTCCGAACCTCATTATTATCACGCAAAGGACGGTCTGGAATTTCTCTATATCCATTTTGACGGTTTAAATTCCCATGAAATCTGCCACTATATTCTGGACAAATCCGGCCCCTTGATCCGCCAGGACAGCAATCTTCTAATTGGAAAAGAACTTTATGATATGGTGGAATTCTATAAGAGAGATGACTTAGAACCTATGATTCAAAGTTCTGCCCGAATTCATCGTATTTTTGAACATCTGCTAACTCAGGATCGTCTGCATTTTCAGGACCATACGGAGGATCCTATTGCCTCTGCCATTCGCTATATCCGTGGAAATATAGGCAAGGATATCTCCCTGCAGGATCTGGCTGAGAGAGCCAATCTAAGCACTTTCTATTTTGCCCACTGTTTCAAGGAGGAAACAGGATTTGCGCCTATGGAATATATCATCAATACCCGATTGGAAAGAGCCCGGGAACTTCTGGCCCAAACCAATATGCCAGTGGGAGAGGTGGCCTATAAGGTAGGCTATTCCTCCACCAGCAGCCTTAACAATATGTTTGTAAAAAGAGAGGGCATTTCCCCCAGGCAATACCGGAATCGCTTTCAAACCAATAATTAGCAATTCCATAATGGTGCCTAAACCTTATGAATATAGCAAAAGACAGACAACTGGATTTTTCCTGCTACCTGCCTTTTGCTTTTATCCTTTAACCCTATTTTCTTTTATGTCTATTTCGCCTTTATTTTTCTATGGCATCTGTCTGAATCACAAAGCGCACACTGCTCATTTGAAGGGAGCCACTGTAAAGCTGACCGATCCCTTCATTAAATTGGCTAATACCATCTGGCTTTGCGCGCTATCTAAAGCCTCCACACCACTTTGATACTGCTGCAGATAGGAATAAAACTTCTGCAAGGCATCCGTCATTTCCCCTGTTCCATCTGTCAACTCATCGGTAGCATCTGCCAATTCCTTTATATCTTCTGTCATATCCCGAATATCATCCAGGTCATCATCCTCCATTTCCTGCAAAAGCCCTGGTGTCACCACCGTAGAAGTAAAAGACAACTCAAAGTCCTTGGCATCTGCTGTGATTTCCACATAGTCCGGAATTTCCAGAAACATAATCTTATACCTAGCCCTGATGTGATCATAATAAACAGTTTATGCTCATGTTATGTATTTTTTACGAACAATTAGTTTATCCTAACTATATATCCGGATTTTCTTCTTGTCAAGGTTCTAGACTGCAGTGATTTAAGATGTTTATAATAGTTTCAACTCCGTGGTGTGTCAGTTTTTGGTATAAAAAAAGAAGTAACCATATTAGTCACCCCTTGAGATTCTTCTTTAATAATATTGTTGTACTCGTCTATGTGGTCTGCTGTTATAGCCGGTTTCCCGTATCAACAGGAGAATTCTCTTTTGCATAGCGTTCTGCAGTAAGTCCACACTCTTCTAAAGCTTTCTTAATCTGCTCATCCGTAGCATTCTTAACCAGTTTTCTATTGTCGGCTGTGATTTTGAAACCACAGTTTACTTTCATGATATCACCTCAACCGTTTCCTAGTATTTGTTTTTTCTTCCATGCAACATATCGATCCGCAATTCTCTCTGCTTCTTCTTTCGTTTCTCCGTTCCGCACAAGCCTTTCTACACTCGCTTCGTATTCTTTACAGAACTCTTCATATCTTTTTTTATGCAATACAGGAGTGTCTTTTCTTATCCCACCAAACGGGAGGTTTTTATCGTAATCTTTTGAATTAACATCATCAATTATGTAATTATAAAAGGTCACGTGGTAACTCATACTATCATCTCCATCTCCAAAATCAAATTATCTTCTGTTTCATCCACCTTTATCACTTTAAATGTACTATCCCGTGCGATCAAAAATTCATACTCGTTGTTTTCATAGGTAGAGTAGTCATTTATATAAGCCCCTCGCCCTTTTCCTGCTGGCACTTTAAGTTTGATTTTACAATCTTTTTCCCAGTCTGCCGATGCTCCTGATTCCACACAAACTGTGCTCGTGAATCCTTTTTCAGAAATTCTTTGGCCCACAAGTCTATTTAAATCATCAAAGTAATCAGCGAATAATTGAGATTCTACATTTCTATATACTATTATATTATCTTCTAATTCAAAAGACGAGATAATTTTATCCAAACAGTCTATTTGGTTTTTGCGTTTATCACCATGTAATCTTTCGTCTAAAAGCACATTTTCGTCTTTTACACCTGCTTTCCGCAACCTATAATTTATATCTTGATAATCTGTATATGTATATTCTTTTATTACATCTCTTGACTCATCAGTTAAGTTTTTGCTCCAAGTCTTATATGTTTCTTTTTTGCTAAAATAATTATTTGCATCATCACCCGTTTCAAAATTTATCGTTTTGGGGATTGGTTTTCTCTTTTCCTGCTTCCACTTCTTATAACTGTCTACTGTATTCCCTGTCCTTTTCTTCTGGCTTGCGTTAGGAGTGATCGCTACCATAGTGCAACGACAGTTGTATACTTTCTCTGGTCTTCCAGAAGGGTCCCCAGGATATCTACATCCATTTGGGAAGGTCTTGTTATATCGCACTCTGACACCGTTTA
>CAVBGA010000116.1:0-2087 GCA_963594675.1 Lachnospiraceae bacterium | reverse complement strand
TTCTCTATCAAATTATGCGAAAAATTGGGCGAATTGCCTTCCCAATTTTTTGTTTTCTTTTGGTAGAAGGATTTCTTTACACTTC
Source organism: Lachnospiraceae bacterium (assembly GCA_963594675.1). GTDB lineage: Bacteria > Bacillota > Clostridia > Lachnospirales > Lachnospiraceae > Ruminococcus_G. The sequence continues at coordinate 2,002 of CAVBGA010000116.1, read as the reverse complement.
CAACAGGAAGAAATATGCCCTAAGACTTTTTCTTTTCTGCCTGATTTCTGAAATTCCCTTTGACTTGGCACTTCGGCAAAGTTTTTTTGAATTCACACACCAAAATGTATTTTTTACTTTATTTATCGGTTTTATGGTGCTATGGGGTTTAGAATATTTTCAAAACAAACCATACCTGCAGGCATTAACTGTAGCTGCAGGTATGGGGCTAGCCTGGTTATTAAAAACAGATTATGACTATAAGGGAATTGTGCTTATTGTTGTTCTTTATCTCTTTCACCTGACACCAGCCCTTATGACACTGGCTGGCTGTGTCTCCCTCTTATGGGAAGCCCCGGCAATGTTGGCATTTATCCCTATCAATCTTTATAATCATAAAAGAGGTTTCTCAGCGAAATATTTCTTTTATCTTTTTTATCCGGGACACTTATTTATTTTGTGGCTCATAAGAAAATATTTGCTTTTGTAACTTATTTACTGTTTTTTTCTTTCGAGTTCTTCCCGTCACCGCGCTTTTTTTATAATACTTGGCATCATTTTCATAATAAGCTCTCAGCTGGTATTGATTATTCAGGCCCTTCACCCGAGTCGTTCGGTCACTGACAAACTTCTCCAGTTTCATCATGTACTCTTCTTCCGTAATACTGCCCTCTGCCACATAGGTCAAACCTTTTTCCCAACTGGCTGTGAGCTCGGGATTCAAAAGAGATGGGATTGATGCACATACCACATCAAAAATCATTTCTCCTAAGAGACTTGGCGTGATCACCTGAGTTTTATTATTCAACTCTATATACTTGATATTTACCAGTTTTTTCAATATTTCCGCTCTGGTAGCACTGGTACCTATACCGCTGCCTCGAATCTGCTCCCGCAATTCTTCATCTTCTATCAGCTGACCTGCATTTTCCATAGCCAGAATCATAGATCCGGAATTGTAACGTTTCGGCGGACTGGTCTCTCCCTCTTTGATAGAATATCCCTTTATTTCCAAGGCTTGTCCCTTTCTTAATTGGGAAAGGGCATCCAAAAGAGCACTATTATTCGCCTCTGCTTTTTGTTTTAGAAAGGAGGGACGGGCTACAACAAGATAGCCCTCCTTAGACAAGATTCTTTCACTGGCAAAGAAAGTTTCCTTTCCAATAGCTGTTGACATATTGATTTTTTTATATTCCGCTGCAGGATAGAAGATACTTAAGAAGCGTCGAACCACCAATTCATATACCTTCCGTGACTGTTCAGAGAGACTTCTAAGGGCTCCCTGCCCTTGTCCCGTAGGAACAATCGCATAATGGTCTGTGATCTGCTTATCATTCACGTATCGAGTCTTAGCCAGGTTAAGATAGGACTTGCTATTTAAAATATTTGTGGCAAATTCTCTATAGTCCTCATTATTTGCCAGGCCGCGAAGATTGGAGGTGATCACCTTTGCCACTGCCGAAGAGAGCACCCTGGCATCCGTACGAGGATAGGTGGTTAATTTCTTTTCATATAGCTCTTGAGCAATTTTGAGGGTAGCATCCGGACTGATTTTCAACATCTTGGAACAATCATTTTGCAACTCCGCCAAATTGTATAGAAGGGGGGGATTTTTCTTCTCTGTTTTTCTCTCCAGGTTTTTAACGGAAGCTTCCTGAGGATTGACCTGCTGCAGCATCTGAATCAGTTTTTCCGCATCTTCCTTCTTCTTCAAACCATTTTCTTTATATAGTGCTGGGGAGTTAAAGAAAAGACTTTCCGGATTTACCCGCCACTCGCCTTCAATGGTTTCCTCCCCTGCTTTTAGTCCGGCTATGATTCGATAAAAGGGAGTTTTTACAAAATTGCGAATTTCTTTTTCTCTGCGAACAACCATGCCCAAAACACAGGTCATTACACGGCCTACAGAAACCACCTGATAGGGGGTTTTCAGAAATGAAGCGAGACTATTGCCATATTTCAAAGTTAAGAGTCGGGAAAAATTGATGCCCATAAGATAATCTTCCTTGGCTCTAAGATAGGC
>CAVBGA010000115.1:0-6270 GCA_963594675.1 Lachnospiraceae bacterium | reverse complement strand
AGACCATCGCTGAAGATCCTGAGACACTGGTAGCTTTCCTTACAGAGAAAGGCCATCCGGCTCTGGGACTTGACCCGATGATGTAAATAGATGATCGGTTACATAGATATCATCTGGTATATCTGAAAATTATGATACAATTTCTGTATACAATCATAAAATAGTAAGCAATGAAACCAAAAATTTTGTATTTATAACGTATTTTTTGATATATTTTTGACATGCGGGGTGGCAAAACAGGCAATTGTATTGTATAATTATTCTTACAAATCTAAAGGAGGATTAATAGAATGCCGTTTAATTCTAAACCACAAAAGTTTAATGCATCGATCAAAGCAGTAGAGATCGGTGTTGGTGACAAAGCAATCACACTGGGAGGAGAGAATGTATTTCCATTTTACACATTTGATGCTCCTATCGAGAATGCACCTAAGGTAGGTGTGCTTCTTACTGATCTTGGACTTCTTAACCCCACACAGGGTCTGACAGACTTCTATGGTGAGGGTGCATCCGTAGTAGATATGGCTAAAAAAGTATCTGAGATGGAAGGCGCTGACTTTATCTATCTTAGCCTTGAGGGCGGAGATCCCAATGGCGAGAACAAATCAACAGAAGAGCTGGTTGCACTTGCTAAAGATGTAGCTGATGCTACCGATCTTCCACTGGTTGTTGCAGGCTCAAAGAATGTTGATAAAGATTCAGAACTTCTTCCTAAAGTTGCTGAGGCTCTTCAGGGCAAAAATGTTGTTATTATGCCTGCAAAAGAAGAGAACTATAAGGCAGTTGGTGCTGCAGCAGGTCTTGCTTACAACCAGAAACTTGGTGCAGAGTCAGCCGTAGATATCAACCTGGCTAAACAGTTGAACGTTGTTACAACTCAGCTGGGTGTTAAACCGGAAAGCATCGTTATGAACGTCGGTACAGCTGCAGCTGGATATGGTTATGAGTATGTTGTATCTACCATGGACAGAATTAAAGCTGCTGCATTATCTCAGGATGATGCTATGCTTCAGATGCCGATTCTTACACCGGTAGCTACAGAGACATGGAACGTAAAAGAGTCCGTTGCATCAGAGGAAGATATGCCTGAATGGGGTTCCAGAGAAGAAAGAGCAATCTCCATGGAGATTATGACAGCTGCTGCTGACCTGGTATCCGGATCTAATGCTGTTGTTTTACAGCATCCTCAGTCTGTTGCAACTATTGCTAAAATGATTAAAGAACTTATCTGATTTTAGACATTAATAGATGAACAGGAGGATATAAAACATGGCATTATCAGGTATTCAGATATTTAAATTGACACCAAAGAAAAACTGTAAAGAGTGCGGTAGCCCGACATGTATGGCTTTCTCAATGAAAGTTGCTCAGGGTGCTGTTGATATTTCAGCCTGCCCACACATGTCCGACGACGCATTGGCTCAGTTGTCTGCTGCAACTGCACCGCCTATGAAGAGCGTTAAAATCGGTACAGGTGATGGTGAATTCACACTGGGTGGAGAGACTGTTCTTTACAGACATGAGAAAACATTTGTTAGCAGAACAAGATATGCTGTTGCACTTTGCAGTTGCATGGATGATGCTACAATCGATGCTAAAATCGCTGCAATCCCTACAGTTGATTATGAGCGTATCGGTGAGAGAATGTATGTAGAGCTTGTATATGTTAACTATGATGCAGCTTCAGGTGCTGATAAGTATGTTGACCTTGTTAAGAAAGCTGCTGCAACAGGAAGAACACTGGTTCTCGGTGTAGACGATGTAGAGGTTGCTAAGGCTGCTTTGGCTGTATGTAAAGATGCAAAACCGGTTCTGAATGGTGCAAATGCTTCTAATTATGAGGCAATGAGTGCTGTTGCAAAAGAGGCTGGAGTTGTACTTGGTGTTTCAGGAAAAGACATTAATGAGCTTTATGATACAGTAGCTGCTCTTGAGAAACTTGATAATAAAGATCTCGTTCTTGATGTTACAGGTGCTACTGTAAAAGAGACTTTCGCTAATGCAGTTATGGTAAGACGTTCTGCACTGAAAGATGAGAACAGAACTTTTGGTTATCCATCTATCGTTAATGTTGCAAAACTCGCAAGAGGCGACAAACATATGCAGGAGGCACTTACTTCTGTATTCACACTGAAATATGGTTCTATCGTGGTTCTTGAGGACCTTGGATATGCTGAGGCACTTCCTCTGTTCGGCCTGCGTCAGAATGTATATACTGACCCACAGAAGCCAATGAAGGTTGCTCCTGGTATCTATCCAATCAACGGTGCAGATGAGAATTCTATCTGTCTTACAACTGTTGACTTTGCTCTTACATATTTCGTTGTATCCGGTGAGCTGGAGAGATCTGGCGTGCCGATTAATATGCTGATCAGCGATGCAGGCGGACTTTCTGTACTTACTGCATGGGCTGCTGGTAAACTTTCTTCCTCATCTGTTGCTAAGTTCATCACAGAGGAAGTTGAAGGTAAGATTAAAAACAGAAAACTTATCATTCCTGGTAAGGTTGCTGTACTTAAGGGTGATATCGAGGCTAAGCTTCCGGGCTGGCAGGTAATTGTAGCTCCTAATGAGGCAGTTCAGCTGGTTAAATTCCTGAAAGACATGAAGGAAAACGGCGAGATTTAATAACTTCAGTGCCCTTAAGGCGTAAGTGAGCGTAACTGTTTATGACGAATTGCAGAGAGTAGATTATCTTCTTTCTGCAATCGTCTTACAGATGCAAATGATAATAAAAGGAGAATAACTATGGCAAAATTCGTTACAATTGGTGAAAGAATTCATTGTATCTCACCAGCAATCAAAGAGGCTATGGCTACACGTAATCCTGAAGCTATTCTGAAACGTGCAAAAGAACAGCTTGATGCAGGTGCTACCTATCTTGATGTTAACATCGGACCGGCTGAAAATGATGGACCGGAACTGATGCAGTGGGCTGTTAAGACAATTCAGGAGAATTTTGACAATGTTCCTCTGGCACTGGATACAGCAAATAAGGCTGCTATTGAGGCTGGTATTGATGTGTATAACAGATCAAAAGGTAAACCAATCGTTAACTCTGCTGATGCAGGTGACAGAATGAGCTATATCGATCTTGCTGCAGCTAACGATGCTATTGTTGTTGCACTTTGCTCTAATGGACCGATTGCTGCTGACAATGATGAGCGTATGGTTCATTGCCAGACAATGCTTGAGCATGGTATGATGCTTGGTATGGAGCCTACAGATCTTTGGTTCGATCCGCTTTTTGTAGTAGTTAAAGGTATGCAGGACAAACAGATGGAAGTTCTTGAGGCAATTAAGATGTTCAGTGATATGGGATTGAACTCAACAGGTGGACTTTCCAACAACTCCAATGGTATGCCTAAGAATATTCGTCCGATTATGGACTCCGCTTTGGTTGCTATGTGCATGATGCAGGGTCTTACATCTGCTATTGTTAATCCATGTGACCTTAGACTTATGGAGACAATCAAATCTTGTGATGTATTCAAGAACAATACTCTGTATGCAGATTCTTATCTTGAACTGTAATTAAGAGTTAGACCTTAAACCGGAGAAAAGACTTATATATGTTTAATGTAACGTTTAAGTTTGAAAGTGGCGAGGCGGTGGAAACCTTCGCCACTTCCGGCGAAAGCCTTCTGGAGGTAGCCAGAAAAACAAATGTAGCTATCGACGCTCCCTGCTCCGGCAATGCCGTATGTGGTAAGTGCCGTGTTAAGCTTGTAGGTGGCGAACTGGATTCCAAGAAGACAGCACATATTTCTGATGAGGAATATGCACAGGGATGGAGACTCGCCTGTGTCAGCAAAATTGAGGCTGATGTTGAGGTAATGGTTCCGGATATTGCTTCTGCTTATAAGAGCAGAATGAAGGTTGCGGATCTTAGTTCTCCTGATGAAATTGCAATATTTGAAAATACAAAAAAAGGTCTCGTTGAGGCAGGAATTAATCTTAACAACAGTATGAGGGTTGTAGCTATTACTTTGGATGCCCCATCGTTAGATGATACTATGCCGGATAATGAGAGACTGGAGAGAGCATTGAAGAAGGAGTTGAACACTGATGTGGTTAGACTCCCTTATTACGTTATGAGGAAACTTCCGGATGCTCTTAGAGACAGTAATTTCGATGTTCAGTGTGTGGTACAGATTTCCGAAAATAATCATGCTTTTGTATATGACATATTTTCTAAAGATGAAGAGGTTATTGTAGGAGGTTTGGCGATTGACATTGGAACAACAACGGTTTCTGGTGTTTTGATCAATATGCTGAATGGTGAGATTATTGCAAAGGGGTCTAGTGGAAATGGTCAGATACGGTACGGTGCAGATGTTATTAACCGTATTATTGAATCTACTAAGCCTGGCGGTATTCAGAAATTGCAAGATGCAGTGATTCAAGAGACAATCAATCCCATGATTGATCACATGTGCGCATCTGCAAAATTTAAGTCCGATCATATTTATAGAATGTGTGTTGCAGGAAACTCTACAATGAATCATCTTTTTGCAGGCATTAATGCAGATCATTTAAGAATGGAGCCATATATTCCTGCTTTCTTTAAGACAAATTCATTGTATGCATCTGATTTGAATTTACATATCAATCATGATGCTCATATTATCATTGCTCCTAATATTGGAAGTTATGTAGGTGGAGACATTACGGCAGGTACATTGGTTAGTTTGATTTGGAACAAGCCTGAGTTTTCACTTTTTATTGACCTTGGTACTAATGGAGAGCTTGTTTTCGGCAACTCTGATTTTATGATGAGTTGTGCATGTTCAGCTGGTCCGGCTTTCGAAGGTGGCGATATCAGCTGTGGTATGCGTGCTACAGATGGAGCAATTGAGGCTGTGACGATAGATGCGGAAACTATGGAGCCCACTTACAAGATTGTTGGCGATGAGGGTCAGAAGCCTGTAGGACTCTGTGGTTCTGGATTGATTGACATGATTAGCGAACTTTTTAGATGTGGCATTATTAATCAAAAAGGTATCTTTATTCGCGAAGGCAAAAGGGTTCGCCATGATAAATATGGTATGGGGTCTTATGTCATAGCTTTCCAGGAAGATGCAGCTTCTGTAAAAGATATTGAAATTACTGAGGTTGACATTGATAACTTTATTCGTGCTAAAGGTGCTATTTTCTCTGCAATTCGAACCATGTTGCAATCTCTTGATTTTGATATATCTATGGTTGAAGATGTCTATGTTGCTGGCGGTATCGGAAGTGGTATCAATATGAAGAATGCGGTTAATATTGGAATGTTCCCAGATATTCCTTTGGACAAATTCCATTATATCGGCAATTCTTCACTTTCAGGAGCATATTCGATGCTTCTTTCCAGAGAGGCAGAGAAGAAAACTTATGAAGTAGCAGCAAATATGACATATATGGAGTTGAGTACTGTTCCTTCCTATATGGATGAATTTGTTGCATGTTGTTTCCTGCCGCATACAGACACGAGACTTTTCCCGTCTGTGCATGTTCAGGGATAGGATCTTCATAATAGTAGGGGCCTTAGTTAAATTATTGGTCACCTAGTCATATAATTAAAGAATCCCAGTGAAATGTAATGTTTCACTGGGATTTTTCGATATATACAAGAAATTCTAGGCATAAATAAGTATGCTATTGATGATCACCTCCATTATGCCACAGGCAAACATTATTTTGATAGGGCCTGTTTTAAATTTTTTAAGGAGAATGAGAGAAACAATAAAATAAATAGCAAGCCTTATATTGCAATTTTCTATATCAAGACTTACATAACCACTGTCAAACAGAGCTGGGATTAACACTTTTAAGCCAGCGGTGAAAATCATAGCTACTACGGCAGGACGAAGGAATTTTAATATCCCTTTCATAAGAGCCAGATTGCGATATTTTGTATATATTATGCTAAGTAGAGTTACAAATATACAGGAAGGTAGGATGACACCCAGAGTAGCGAAAAAAGAACCGGGAATACCTGCAACCATATTTCCTACAAAAGTAGCAGAATTTACAGCGATAGGACCAGGGGTCATTTCAGATAAGCTAATTAAATCTGAAAAATCCTTTTGGGTAAGCCAATGATAGTTTTCAATCACTTGTGCTTGAATTAAAGGCATAGCTGCATAGCCCCCACCAAAACTTAGGGCTCCGATTTGAAAAAAAATTAGAAATAATTGAAATAAAATCATTTTGTGCTTCCTTTCCTTTCTTTGTATAAGGTGTGAATTGCACCCAGTAAAGCCGTCAGCAGAATGATATAGATTA
>CAVBGA010000114.1:0-5773 GCA_963594675.1 Lachnospiraceae bacterium | reverse complement strand
GAATATTACTTTCTCCAATAAAGTCGGCCACGAAAGCGTTTTGGGGCTCATTATAAATATCTTCGGGACTACCAATCTGCTGAATATATCCCTGATTCATAACTACGATGGTATCAGACATGGTCAATGCCTCTTCCTGGTCATGGGTGACATAAACAAAAGTAATGCCCAGCTCATTTTTTAAGCGAATCAATTCGTATTGCATATCCTGTCGTAGTTTAAGGTCCAAAGCACCTAAGGGTTCATCGAGAAGCAGCACCTTGGGTTCATTTACAATAGCTCTTGCGATAGCGATTCTCTGTTGCTGTCCTCCACTAAGGGAATCCGGCATACGATCTTCATAGCCATCAAGGTTAACCAGTTTTAAGGCATATTTGATTTTGTCCTGAATATAAGAATCGCTTTTTTTCTTGATACGAAGTCCAAAAGCAATATTTTCTGCTATGGTCATATGGGTAAAAAGGGCGTATTTCTGGAATACCGTATTCAATTGCCTTTTGTTAGCTGGGAGTTGGGTAATATCCTGGTTGTCAAACATTACCTGTCCTTGATCCGGTGTCTCAAAACCGCCTAATATCCTTAATGTCGTGGTTTTTCCACATCCACTGGGGCCGAGAAGCGTGAGAAATTCATTTTCCCTGATGTATAGATTCAGATCATCAAGTACAAGCTGCCCATTGTAGGACTTTGAAATGTGTTTCATATCAATTAATTTTGAACTCATGACTCAACCTCTTTCCTTTTTTTCTTTTTTAAACACAACAGAGATATTTTAACATAAAGGAATAATAGGGGCTAGCAATATTAAGGATTTGCCTGTCAAATTTGAAAAAGTATTGAAATAAAAACAAAAATCCATTACAATATTTCATGTATGTTTGTTCAAGTTTTTTGAAAAAATTTAATGTAATGGAGGGCCTGATATGAGTACCACACAAACAGGTGCAGCTCTGCAGAGAATCAACATGCTGGTCGATGAAAATAGTTTTGTTGAAATCGGCGGCCAGATTACTGCACGCAGCACAGACTTCAATTTATCTGCCAAAGAGACACCCTCAGACGGCGTTGTAACCGGCTATGGAGTGATCGATGGCAATCCGGTATATGTATACAGCCAGGATGCGTCCGTTATGAACGGAACAATTGGTGAGATGCATGCCAAAAAAATAAAACGTCTGTATGATATGGCAATGAAAACAGGAGCACCCGTCATCGGAATGATTGATTGCAAGGGTCTTCGTCTTCAGGAATCTACAGATGCTTTGAATGCACTGGGCGAGATTTATTATAGCCAGACAATGGCTTCTGGTGTTATTCCCCAGATTACAGCAGTTTTTGGTAGCTGTGGTGGCGGCTTGGCATTTGTTCCGGGATTGACAGATTTTACATTTATGGAAAGCAGTAAGGGACAGCTTTTTGTAAACGCACCTAATACTTTGGATGGCAATAGTGCTTCCAAGTGCGACACTGCTGCAGCAGATTTCGCAGCAAGTGAGACAGGGGTTGTTGATTTTACTGGCAGTGAGGATGAGATTCTTGCTCAGATGAGAAAACTCATTAGTTTTCTTCCTCAGAACAATGAGGATGATGCTTCCTATGTAGAATGCAGCGATGATCTTAACCGCGTACTTGATGATGTCGTTAATTGTACAGAGGATACTAGCATTGCGATTGCTCGTATTGCAGACAATCAGGATTTCATCGAGGTGAAGAAAGACTTTGCCCCGGATATGGTTGTTGGTTTTATTCGTTTGAATGGTGCGACTACAGGTGTTCTTGCGAACTGTAGCGTTCGATATGATGATGAAGGTAATGAAAAAGAAAGTTATGGTAAGGTTATTTCAGCCAGAGGTGCAAGAAAGGCTGCTGATTTTGTTAAGTTCTGTGATGCATTCCAGCTTCCAATTTTGACACTTACCAATGTAACAGGTTTTAAAGCAACGAAGTGTGCTGAGATGAATATGGCAAAATCTGTTGCAAGTCTTACCGCAGCATTTGCTGAGGCTAGCGTTCCTAAGGTAAATGTAGTGATTGGTGAAGCTTTAGGAAGTGCTTATACAGTTATGAATAGCAAAGCAACTGGTGCAGACATGGTTTATGCTTGGCCGGATGCTGTAATCGGTATGATGGATGCTTCAGCTGCTGCTAAACTTATGTATGCAGAGGATGGCATGGATGTGATCAATGAGAAAGCTGCTGCATATGAGGAACTTCAGAATAATGTAGTATCTGCTGCAAGAAGAGGCTATGTTGATACCATCATCAATCCGGAAGATACAAGAAAATATGTAATTGGTGCTTTTGAAATGTTATTTACAAAACGTGAAGAGCGCCCATTTAAAAAACATAATACAATTTAATAGAGGAGAGGACTTATGAAGCAGACTTTAAAAAGATTGGCTGCCCTCCTTCTCTTGACACTCCTTATGACAAGCTTGTGTGCATGTGGTTCTTCTTCATCTGACTCTACAGAGGATGAGACCGAAGCACAGTGGAAGGAGACTATTGAGAATTTTGTCGAAGAGTATGCTGGCTATTCCGATGAGGAAAAGGAATCCCTTGCTACCAATAGTGGAATGGATTTCTACCAGGATGCCGCTGACGTTTGGGAGAGCTATGAAAAAGAGCTCGGTGATTATAAAGGAATTGAGAGCTCCGTATATTCAGAGAATGGTACGGTAGTATCTGTTGAGGTAGTTGCTCAGTTTGAAAACAAGGATTGTACCATCAACGTTATGGTTGATACAGATAGTAACCAGCCCACATCATTTACCATGGAGCCAGAACAGACTCTTGGTGAGAAAATGGCACAGGCAGCTAAGAATACGGTTGTAGGTGTTGCTATTGTATTTATCGTTCTTATTTTCCTGTCCCTGGTGATTTCTCTTTTCCGCTTCATCCCTCAGGGTGGTAAGAAAGAGGATAAGAGTAAAGGCAATGCAGTACAGACTCCTGCGGTGGTAAACAGTCAGGAAGAAGAGCTGACAGATGATCTGGAGCTGATCGCGGTTATTTCTGCCGCTATCGCAGCATCAGAAAATACATCAACAGATAGTTTTGTTGTTCGTTCTGTAAAAAAAGTCAGAAGAAATAATTGGAAGAGATCATAGGAGGATCATTATGAAAACATATACGATTACAGTGAATGGCACTGCATATGAAGTAACAGTTGAAGAAGGTGTAAATACAGGTGCTACTCAGGCAGCTGCAGCTCCAAAAGCAGCACCAAAGGCAGCTCCAAAAGCAGCTGCTAAGAAGAGTGCAGGTGCAGGTTCCGTTGCAGTAACAGCATCCGTACCTGGAAAAGTATTCAAAATTGAAGCAAGTGTTGGTGCTCAGGTGAAAGCTGGCGACAGCATTATGATCCTTGAGGCAATGAAAATGGAGATTCCGGTTGTTGCTCCTCAGGATGGAACAATTGCAAGTATTGATGTAGCTGTAGGTGCAGAAGTTGAATCCGGAGACGCACTGGCAACTATGAACTAAGGACGGGAGGTTACTGAAATGTTAGATACAGTATCAAACCTGATTCAACAGACAGCCTTCCTTAATATCACCGGTGGCAATCTGATTATGATTGCTGTAGCCTGCATCTTCCTTTATCTTGCCATCAAGAAGGGATTTGAGCCATTGCTTCTTGTTCCTATCGCATTTGGTATGTTGCTGGTAAATATTTATCCGGATATTATTGCTGATCCTTATGTTGACTCAACAGGTATCGAGCATGCGGGCGGACTTCTTCACTATTTCTATGTTCTTGATGAGTGGAGTATCCTTCCCTCGCTGATTTTTATGGGCGTTGGTGCCATGACAGACTTTGGTCCTCTTATTGCCAACCCTAAGAGTTTTATTCTTGGAGCTGCAGCTCAGCTGGGTATATATAGCGCATATTTCCTGGCTATTTTCATGGGATTTGGTCCCAAGGCTGCTGCTGCAATTTCTATTATCGGTGGAGCTGACGGTCCTACATCTATTTTCCTTGCAGGAAAGTTGGGCCAGACCACTCTGCTTGGACCCATTGCTGTAGCGGCATATTCCTATATGGCTTTGGTTCCTATTATTCAGCCGCCTATTATGAAACTTCTGACAACAAAAGAAGAACGTCGAATCAAGATGGAACAGCTTCGTCCTGTATCTAAACTTGAGAAGATTCTTTTCCCAATTGTTATTACAGTTGTTGTTTGTATGATTCTGCCTACAACAGCTCCCCTGGTTGGTATGCTGATGCTGGGTAACCTTTTCAGAGAGTCTGGAGTAGTAAAACAGCTGACAGAGACAGCTTCCAATGCCATGATGTATATTGTCGTTATTTTGCTGGGAACATCGGTTGGTGCTACGACAAGTGCTGAGAACTTCCTGAATGTCAGCACCATCAAAATTGTAATTTTAGGTTTGGTAGCATTTGCAGTAGGTACAGCAGGTGGTGTCCTGTTTGGTAAGATTATGTGCAAGCTTACTCATGGTGCAATCAATCCGCTGATCGGTTCTGCCGGAGTATCTGCGGTGCCTATGGCGGCTCGTGTATCTCAGAAGGTAGGACAGCAGGAGGATCCTACAAACTTCCTGCTTATGCATGCAATGGGACCAAACGTTGCCGGTGTTATCGGAACTGCAGTAGCTGCAGGTACCTTTATGGCAACATTTGGAGTTAAATAATTTGGAGGTATATCATGTCTGATACAACAAAAAAACCGATCAAGATTACTGAGACAATCCTTCGTGATGCACATCAGTCCTTGATCGCCACAAGAATGACCACAGAGCAGATGATGCCTATGGTTGAAAAACTGGATAAAGTTGGATATCATTCCGTAGAGTGTTGGGGTGGTGCAACATTTGATGCGGCTCTTCGTTTCCTGAAGGAAGATCCCTGGGAGCGTCTTCGTAAGTTCCGCGATGGATTTAAAAATACAAAATTGCAGATGCTTTTCAGAGGACAGAATATTCTGGGATACAAGCCATATGCAGACGACGTTGTTGAATATTTCGTACAGAAATCTATTGCAAATGGTATCGATATCATTCGTATCTTTGACTGTATGAATGACCTTCGTAATCTTCAGACTGCAGTAACTGCAGCAAATAAAGAGAAGGGCCATGCACAGGTTGCTCTTTCCTATACCTTAGGAGATGCCTATACACTAGACTACTGGACCAATATGGCAAAGAGAATCGAAGAGATGGGTGCAAATTCTATCTGCATTAAAGATATGGCAGGTCTTCTTGTTCCATACAAGGCTTCTGAGCTGGTAGCAGCTTTGAAGGAGGCAACCAGCCTTCCTATTCAGTTGCATACCCACTATACTTCAGGTGTTGCTTCAATGACATATCTGAAGGCTGTTGAGGCAGGTGTTGACGTGATTGATACAGCTATGTCCCCATTTGCTATGGGTACGTCACAGCCGGCTACTGAAGTAATGGTTGAAACCTTTAAGGGAACACCTTATGATACAGGATTTGATCAGAATCTTTTGGCTGAGATTGCTGACTACTTCCGTCCTATTCGTGACGAGGCAATTGACAGTGGCCTTCTCAATCCGAAGAACCTGGGAGTTAATATCAAGACTCTTCTGTATCAGGTACCAGGTGGTATGCTTTCTAACCTGACTTCACAGTTGAAGGAGCAGCATGCAGAAGATAAGTTCTATGATGTACTGGAAGAGGTACCTCGTGTTCGTAAGGACTTGGGAGAGTGCCCACTTGTAACACCTTCCTCACAGATCGTTGGTACACAGGCTGTATTTAACGTTATTATGGGTGAGCGTTATAAGAT
>CAVBGA010000113.1:0-17894 GCA_963594675.1 Lachnospiraceae bacterium | reverse complement strand
GCGGAAGCGAGAAAGGCAAAAGATTTCAAACGTGCAGATGAGATTCGTGATCAGCTTTTGGCTGCAGGTATTATTTTGAAAGATACTCGTGAGGGAGTTCAATGGAAGAGAGCCTGAAATATTTAAAAGAAAGTTTTTGTTTACGGGAAGTAGATGTAAAAAGCTATTCCGGACTTTCTTTGGCTTATATTGGTGATGACATCTACGATCTTCTGATCAGAACGATTGTTATGAGTGAAGGGAATATGCCAGTGCAAAAGCTTCATAGAAAAACCAGTGCTCTGGTAAAAGCCCCAACCCAGTCGGCAATGATGGAATTTATTCAGCCGGTACTCAATGAAGAAGAAAAGGCTGTTTACAAAAGAGGGCGCAATGCAAAACCACATACGGTGGCAAAACATGCATCCCATAATGATTATCGCAGAGCTACTGGCTTCGAAGCCTTGATGGGATATCTGTATCTTACGAATCAAATGGAACGAGCGATTGACTTGATGAAAGTCGGGCTTGAAGGAGTAAAGAATGGCAAAGAATAAGTATCATGAGAGAAATGACGATAAGAACAATCGTGAAAAGGCAGAAGATGAACAGGGAGTGGATAATCGCCTGGAAGGACGAAATGCTGTCTTGGAAGCTTATCGTTCTGGACGAAGCGTAGATAAGCTTTTTGTTTTGGAAGGAAGCAAGGATGGCCCGATTCATACGATACTTCGGGAAGCAAAAAAACAAGGAAGTATTGTGAATTTTGTAAAAAAAGAGCGTTTGGATCAGCTGTCTGAAACAGGAAAACATCAGGGAGTTATTGCTTATGTGGCTTCTTTTGAATATAGTACGGTAGAAGATATGCTGCAAAATGCTAGAGAAAAGGGGGAGGCGCCTTTCCTTATTCTCCTTGATGGAATTGAAGATCCTCATAATTTAGGTGCGATTATACGTACGGCAAATCTGGCAGGTGCACATGGGGTGATTATACCTAAAAGACGCGCAGTTGGTCTGACGGCAACAGCAGCTAAGGCTTCGGCGGGAGCGATTAATTATACTCCTGTGGCGAAAGTGACAAATCTGGTGTCCACTATGGAGAGTTTAAAGAAAGATGGGCTTTGGTTTGCCTGTGCGGACATGGATGGAGTGTCTATGTATCAACAGGACCTTAAGGGACCTATTGGACTCGTTATAGGCAATGAAGGAAATGGAATCAGCCGTTTGGTAAAAGAAGCTTGCGATTTTACAGTATCTATCCCTATGAGGGGAGATATCGACTCATTGAATGCGTCAGTAGCGGCTGGTGTTCTTGCTTTTGAGATTGTAAGACAAAGATCATAGAGATATATTTGACTTCTGCTAGGCGACAGGTTGAGTCAGACAGATTGGGAGAAGATGTATGGATAGGTGGGAGTCCTGGGATGATCAAGAAATGATTCTGCGAATGCGAAATGGAGAATTTAAAGATCAGATTACAGAGTATCTCATGAGAAAATATAAGCCAATGGTGAGAAAAAAGGCCCATGTCCTGTATCTTGCCGGTGGTGAGACAGAGGATTTGATTCAGGAAGGCATGTTGGGACTGTTTAAGGCTCTTAGAGATTTTGATCCTGTTAAGAAGGCATCTTTTGCGACTTTTGCTGGCCTTTGCATTGATCGGCAGATGTATAAGGCCATTCAGCATTCAAATCGGCAAAAAAATCATGTGTTGAATACATCGTTATCTTTAGATGATTATAGTCAAAAATTGGAAAGCTCCAGTTCTGAGAATCCGGAAACGATTTTGATCGATCTGGAGAGTGCGCAGGGAACTGAGGAGAAAATCAGAGCGAGACTTAGTGATTTTGAAAATATCGTACTTAGTGCTTATCTGGAAGGAAATGATTACATAAAAATTTCGGAAAAGACAGGGAAGAGTCCTAAGTCTATTGATAATGCATTGCAAAGAATTCGAAAAAAAGTGAAAGAAACGGTGTAGGTTAATATTTAGAAATTCTGGAAACAAAAAAGCAACAACGTTTACGTTGTTGCTTTTTAAGCTACCGACGGGAGTCGAACCCGTGACCTCAACACTACCAATGTTGCGCGCTACCTACTGTGCCACGGCAGCCTGTGCGATAATTGCTCGCTACATTTAGAAATTTTACCAAAAGCTACATGAGTTGTCAAGAAAAAAATAATTTTTTCAACATTTATATTTTCTCAACATTTAACAATGGAATCCGATAGAATTCTGGAACACGAGAAATGGTCACAAGAAATAAAGCACCTTTGACAAGAAGGGAAATTATGATAGAATAGAACTAATCATTTTCAGACAAAGATGTTTAGGGCACAGAGTTTTCTCCAAGGCCCTGAATTTATTTTGTGCAGGTCAGGAGGAAAAGATAAGTGGAAAAGGAAAATACAACAGTTTCCAAAAACTTTATTGAACAGATAATAGATAAGGATCTTGCAGAGGGTGCCTATGATACGATATGTACCAGATTTCCGCCGGAGCCGAATGGATATCTTCATATCGGCCACGCTAAGTCGATTCTATTGAATTATGGTCTTGCTCAGGAGTATCATGGAAAATTCAATCTTAGATTTGATGATACCAATCCCACAAAAGAGCGAGAGGAATTTGTTAATTCTATTAAAAGTGATGTTGAGTGGTTGGGCGCCGATTGGGAAGATAGATTATATTTTGCATCCAACTATTTCGACAAAATGTATGAGGCAGCTGTAAAGCTGATTAAAGATGGAAAGGCATATGTGTGTCAGCTTTCTGCTGATGAAATTAGAGAGTATCGTGGTACATTGACAGAACCGGGCAAGAATAGTCCCTACCGTGATCGCAGCATAGAAGAAAATCTTCAGCTTTTTCAGGATATGAAAGATGGCAAGTTTGAGGATGGTAAAGCGGTATTGAGAGCTAAAATTGACATGGCTTCTCCTAATATTAATATGCGTGATCCAATCCTTTATCGTGTGGCAAGAATGACGCATCATAATACAGGAGATAAATGGTGCATTTATCCTATGTATGATTTTGCTCATCCATTGGAGGATGCCTTCGAGGGTGTTACTCACTCTATCTGTACTCTGGAATTCGAAGATCACAGACCCTTGTATAATTGGGTTGTTCAAGAAGTTGGATTTGAGCATCCGCCAAAACAGATTGAGTTTGCCAAATTATATCTGACTAATGTGGTAACAGGTAAGAGATACATAAAAAAATTAGTTGAAGAAGGCATTGTAGACGGTTGGGATGATCCGCGTCTGGTTACGATCGCAGCGCTTAAGAGAAGAGGATTTACGCCTGCATCAATAAAGAAATTTGTTGAATTGTGTGGTGTGTCCAAAGCTAATTCTTCTGTGGATTATGCTATGCTGGAGTATTGTATTCGAGAAGACCTGAAAATGAAGGATCCTCGTGTTATGGCGGTTTTGCATCCTTTGAAATTGATCATTGACAATTATCCTGATGGTCAGACGGAATATTTTGATGTTCCTAATAACATGGAAAATGAAGAGTTGGGAAGCAGAAAAGTGCCATTTTCTAAAGAATTATATATTGAGCAGGAAGATTTTATGGAGGAACCTCCGAGAAAATATTTCCGCCTCTATCCTGGCAATGAAGTTCGTTTGATGAATGCTTATTTTGTTAAATGTACTAGCTATGAAAAAGATGAGAATGGCAATGTGACTGTTGTTCATTGTACATATGATCCGGAAACCAGAAGTGGTAGTGGATTTACAGGAAGAAAAGTAAAGGGAACGATTCATTGGGTATCGGCAGAGACTGCTGTAAAAGCAAAGGTTCGTCTCTATGAAAATATTATTGATGAAGAAAAAGGCGTTTATAATGAGGATGGATCACTTAATTTGAATCCTAATTCCCTGCAGGTATGTGAAGAGTGTTATCTTGAGCCTTCTTTGGCAGATGTGAAAGCATATGACAGTTTTCAGTTTGTAAGAAATGGCTATTTCTGTGTGGATTCCCGAGATAGTGCACCTGAACATTTGGTATTTAATAGAATTGTTTCTCTAAAGAGTTCATTTAAACTTCCTAAGAATTGAATTATTAGCAGAAGTAGAAAAAAAGGAGCCTAGGCTCCTTTTTTTCATCCATAAAGACTAGCTTAATTACTTGTCCTTTTGGAAACTTATTCAGCTTCAGAGTCAGAAGAGCTTTCTTCTGTGCTATCTCCTTCAGATGTGTTGGACTCATCTTCAGGAGCTTTTTCTTCATCTGCTTTAGTAGTCTCAATTTCCTCACCGGTTAAGGTTGTGTAGTTGCGTTCTACGGGAGTAAAATCCTCGTCATCTTCAAAATCATCATCATCCTCAAAGAATTCATCTTCGTCGGAATTGCCTAGGAATTTTTTAACCAAAATTACTAAAACCCCAATCAGAGCACCAAGTGCAGTCAGTGCAGCCAGAACTTTAACGACTGTATTATTGCGCATAATTTATTCTCCTTTTTTCTCGAATTAAGATTATTGTAATACTTTTTTAGAAAAAAAGGAAGATAGAAAATAAAAATAGAAAATTTGGAAAATGTTTGAAAGATGATTGCCATGTATTTCTGGGAAAGGTATACTAAATTATATAAAAAAGATATTTAAGGGATTGCATGAATAAACTACAGGAGTGGGATGAGGATTATGTTTAAAGCATGTATATTTGACTTGGATGGTACGATTATGAATACATTAGAATCTATTGCATATGTATCAAATCTAGTGCTGAAGGAATTGTCATTGCCGCCATTTCCTGTAGATGATTATCGCTATTTTTCCGGAGATGGGGGAAGAATGCTTATGACTCGTTGCTTGAAAAGAGCAGGGGCACCTAGGGGATTGCTGAATCAGGCTGTGACACGCTATAATGAGTTGTTTTCACAGAATTCTCTTTATCAAGTGAAAGCCTGTAAGGGCGTTCCAGAATTAATGTCGGCATTGAAGAAAGAGGGACTTTCCTTGGCAGTTTTGAGTAATAAGCCTCATGAAGCTGCACTTAGAGCAGTGCAAGGGGTTTATGGAGAAAACTATTTTAAAATGGTTAGGGGCTTGCAGTCTGATGCTGATAGAAAACCATCTCCGAAAGGGGCTTTGGCTATTGCAAGAGAGTTAAAGGTGCATCCTGAAGAATGTCTATATGTAGGAGATACTGGAACTGATATGGATACAGGGAATGCAGCAGGTATGTTTTCTATAGGTGTACTCTGGGGATTCAGAGACAGGCAGGAATTAGCAGAACATGATGCAAAACTTATCGTATCAAATCCAGAAGAAATTTTAAGCTTCTGCAAAGAGAAAAATGCTTTGGAGAAAATAGGGAGGTAAACATGGGAAATCAGGAATATGATGAAGAATGTCTTAATGCATTTTTAAAATTACAGGGACAGTTGTTTGATGAAAATGTGGCGGATTCTCAGGAAGGTGCGGAGGCCTTTCTAGAGGATTGCATGGCAATTGTAGTGGAATCTATTGGCGAGGTGAGAGAGTATCTGGATGAGTCCGGAATGGATGTTAGTGGAATGTCTGACGACGATTTGGAAGGGGCAGCGGAAGTCTTTCCGATTCCGGATGGCCGCTATTTAATTGTGGAAGGATAAAAGCCATCTCTTTTTTGAAGAAATCTACATAAATAGACAGCGTTTACATTATTAGCACTCATTTTTGATGAGTGCTAATTTTTTCTTGACTTTTCCACTAGGGGGTATTAATATTTCTTAGTAAAGAAATTTTTATGTGAATTATGTAAAAGGAGGCAATCAAAATGGCAGTAAAAAAAGGTAATTTGTCAATTGATAGCGACAATATATTTCCGATAATAAAAAAATGGCTTTATTCCGATCATGATATTTTCTTCAGAGAATTGATATCCAATGGTTGTGATGCAATCACAAAATTAAAGAAATTGGAAATTATGGGGGAATATGATTTACCTGATGATTATAAAAGTAAAATTGAGGTAATTGTAAATCCTGAAGAAAAGACTTTAAAATTTATTGATACAGGTCTGGGAATGACGGCAGAAGAGGTAGAGGAATATATTGCTAAGATTGCATTTTCTGGTGCAACACAGTTTTTGGAGCAATATAAAGATAAAACCAATGATGATCAGATTATTGGACATTTCGGTTTGGGATTTTATTCTGCTTTCATGGTAGCTGATGAGGTGCAGATTGAGACACTTTCATGGAAAAAAGATGCCACTCCTGTACATTGGGCATGTGATGGCGGTATTGAATATGAGATTGGCGAAGGAAACAAAGAGACAGTAGGAACAGAGATTACTTTGTTCTTGAATGAGGATTGTCTGGAGTTTGCTAATGAATATCGCGCTCGTGAGATTATTGAGAAATATTGTTCTTTTATGCCTGTGGAAATATTTTTATCAAAGGCAAATGCAGAGCAGGAATATGAGACAATTGATGAGAGTGAGTTAAGAGATGATGATGTCGTTGTGGAGCATATCCACGAAGATGCGAAAACTGAGGAGAAAGAAAACGAAAAAGGTGAAAAAGAAATCGTCGAAGTTTCTCCTGCTAAAGATCAGGTTAAAATCAATAAGCGTCCTGTATCTCTCAGTGATACAGCTCCTCTGTGGATGAAACATCCCAATGAGTGCTCTGATGAGGATTATAAAGAATTTTATCGTAAAGTCTTTATGGATTATAAGGAGCCCCTCTTCTGGATTCATTTGAATACAGATTATCCCTTTAATTTGAAAGGAATCCTATATTTCCCGAAGATCAATACGGAATATGATTCTATCGAAGGAAAAATTAAACTGTATAATAATCAGGTATTCATTGCTGATAATATTAAAGAAGTTATCCCGGATTTCCTGATGCTTCTCAAGGGTGTAATTGATTGCCCGGATCTTCCTTTGAATGTTTCAAGAAGTGCTCTTCAGAATGATGGCTCTGTAAAGAAAATTTCTGAGTATATCAGCAAGAAAGTGGCAGACAAATTAGCAGGAATGTTCAAGACAGCTCGGGATTCCTATGAAGCTTGCTGGGATGACATCAGTCCATTTGTAAAATTCGGTTGCGTTAGAGATGGAAAATTCTCAGACCGCATGATGGATTATATACTTTTCAAAAACCTGGATGGCAAATATCTGACTCTTCAGGATTGCCTTGATGAGAATAAGAAACCGGAAGAGGAAAAGGTTGAGACGGACAGTGAGGAGACAACTGCTGACGCTCAGACAGAAAATGAGAATGAGAAAGATAAAGAAGTAGAAAAGACAGATATCTTCTATGTAACAGATGAAATCCAGCAAAGTCAGTACATTAATATGTTCCGTCGAGAGGGAATGGATGCTGTACTCTTGAAACATAATATTGATACAGCATTTATTTCTCATGTAGAACAGAAGAGAGAAGATGTACATTTCCAGAGAATCGATGCTGATTTGTCTTCTAGTATGAAATCAGATGACGACACAGATATGACAGAGCTTACCAAGAGTATGGAAGAACTGTTCAGAAAGGTGACTGGAAAAGACAATCTGACTGTAAAGGTAGAAAAATTAAAAGATGAGAGTGTTTCTTCTATGATGACTCTTGCAGAAGATAATAGAAGAATGCAGGATATGATGAAAATGTATGGCATGGATCCAGCTATGTTCTCTGATACACAGGTAACACTGATTCTTAATGCAGCTCATCCTCTAGTTCAGTATGTGGAGGCACATAAAGAGGGAGATACTACAGAGATGATTTGTAAACAGCTCTATGATCTGGCTATGATGAGTCATAGTCAATTATCTCCTGAGCAGATGACTCAGTTTATTGAAAGAAGTAATAAAATTATGCTTCTTCTTACAAAAGAGTAAGTCAAGCAGGGTATAATAAAGAGTTTCCTATACGATAATAAAAGCGTCGATGACAAAGTTAGTGTCACCGACGCTTTTTAAGCTTCACTATAATCAATTTGATTTTCTTTAAAGAAATTTTCTATCCAGTTATCCCAGGCATAATCCAGACTTTTATCCATGGTAAATATCCCCAAGGAACTTCCACTTGTGCAAATGAGTGCACCATGGTCAAATTGGCAGTTTAGATAGAGCCCTTTAATATCCTGAGGATCAAAGTTAAGGGAAGTGTGTGCAAGCATCTCTTCGATGTATTTGCGGTTTTGCATAAAGACGATTTTCATTTGAAGAGGTGTGTGTTTTCCCCGAATCAAAGAGTAGCAGAGAGGACGGAGCTTTTTCCAAGATACATGATCTTCCTGCTGATCTTTTGAAGATTCATTTTCGGTAGTATCGTAGTAGGCAGGATGTTCTTTGCCGTCAATATGATAACTTATATGGGTAGTTACACTTAATTCTAGTAAGCGAAAATCATCAAAGCAGTCTTTGAGTAATAGTTTTGTCATGAAATCTCGAATTTCGGTAATTAGAAATGCTTTCATAGGATTCTTCTCCTTCAAAGAAACTTTACCACGGAGCTAATGGGTAAGTCAAATATAGAAAAAACGATTTTATCAGTCCATGTAAGCAGGCAATTAGTAAGAGAGTGAAATCAAATAATGAAAAACTTTCAAATGAACCATTAACTTTCTAGAAAAAACAGTGAAAAATGACAGAAATACACAAAGAACTTGCAAAGTCTAGGGAATGCTATTGAAAAATCACTGGCTTTCCAGTATAATAGGTCACAATTACGGTAAAAACCCTACATTTTTATGGGAGGAGATAGAATGGAAATACATAAGCATGGAACGAATGACATCATTAAAAGGCAGGATTTTGAAGAATTATTAAAGTATTGCATGTTATCTGGTAAGATTAATCCCAACCTCTATCAGGAGTATGACGTAAAACGTGGACTCCGTGATTCTAACGGTAAAGGTGTTCTTACAGGACTTACAGAAATTTCTGATGTTGTGGCCTATGATATGGTGGATGGAAGAAAGATTCCTTCTGATGGACGTCTTTATTTTCAGGGCTATAATGTTATGGATCTGATTGAGAGCTATAAGGATAGAAAATTTGGATTTGAGGAAGTGACATATCTTCTTATGTTTGGTGGACTTCCAGATAAAAAACAGATGGAGTCTTTCTTAAATATTTTGGAAGATATGCAGGAATTGTCCGGACGTTTTATCCGTGACGTTGTCATGAAGGCTTCTAATGGCAATATTATGAATGCCCTGCAACGTTGTATTCTTACTCTTTATACTTACGATGAAGCACCGGATGACATTGGAATTTCCAATGTATTGCGTCAATCATTAGAGCTGATTGGTAAGATTCCTCTGATTGCGGTGTATTCTTACCATGCTTATCAGCATTTTAGAATGGATAAGAACTTATTGATTCGCAATCCTGAAAAAGGCTTTTCTGTGGCAGAGAACATTCTCTATATGTTAAGAGAGGATGGGGAGTTTACTGAACTTGAGGCGAAGGTATTGGATACCGCATTGATTCTTCATGCAGAGCATGGTGGTGGTAATAACTCTTCCTTTACAACTCATGTAGTAACCTCCAGTGGAACGGATACCTATTCCGCCATTGCGGCTGCCATTGGCTCTTTGAAGGGCCCGAGACATGGTGGTGCGAATCTAAAAGTCCAGGATATGTTTGAGGATATTAAGAAGAATTGCCCAGATTGGACAGATGAAGCCTTCATAAGAGATTATCTGAATCAGATTCTAGACAAGAAGGTATTTGATCATTCCGGTTTGATTTATGGTATGGGACATGCCGTATACACACTGTCTGATCCTCGATGCGTTATCTTGAAAAAATATGCAAGAAGTCTGGCAGAAGAAAAAGGCTTAATGGATGAGTTTAATCTTCATGAGCTGGTGGAGAAGAATGCAGGGGAATTGATTATGAACAAACGCAAGCTGTTTAAACCAGTTTGTGCCAATGTGGATTTCTACAGTGGATTTGTTTATACCATGCTGGGCATTCCTAAAGAGATGTTTACCCCTATTTTTGCGATTGCTCGTATTTCTGGTTGGTGTGCCCATCGTTTGGAAGAATTGGTTAATGCGGGAAAGATTATCCGTCCTGCTTATAAATATGTGGGCACGCACAGAGAATTTAAGGATGTGGAAGAACGCTAGAAAAATAACTTTCCAAATTCACATAACTGTGTTAGTATAATATAGTATTGAAAACTATTTGATGTAAAATATAAAAACAGATAACTTAACTTTGAACACTGTTATGTGGAGGAATGAACAACATATGACGAATTATAAAATCGTTGTTGATAGTTGCGGAGAGTTGACTCCGGAGATGAAGGCAGATGGACGATATCAGTCAGCTGCTTTGACACTTGAAGTAGATGGAGAAGATATTAAGGATGATGAGACATTTGATCAGGCATCTTTTTTGAAAAAAATTGCGGCATCACCGGAATCACCTAAGTCCGCATGTCCTTCACCGGAGACTTATAGAAGCGCATTTGACTGTCAGGCAGATCATGTATATGCAGTTACGCTTTCTTCTGAATTGAGTGGCTCATATAATAGTGCCATGCTTGCCAAAGATATGATTCTTGAGGAAAATCCAGAAAAAAAAGTGTATGTCTTTAATTCTAAATCTGCTTCTGTTGGCGAGACACTGATTGCTATGAAGATAGCGGAATGTGAAGAAGCAGATATGCCCTTTGACGAATTGGTAGAAGCTGTGGAAGCTTATATTGCCAGCCAGAATACTTTTTTTGTATTAGAGAATCTGGACACTTTGAGAAAAGCCGGACGTTTGGGTACTGTAAAGGCATTGGTGGCTTCTGCTCTTAAGATTAAACCGGTGTTAGGTTCCACAGATGAGGGCACTATTTGTCAATTGGATCAGGCGCGAGGAATTAACAAAGCCTTGGTGAAAATGGTGGACTATGTTGTAGAACGCACCGCTGACAGTGCCAATCGAGTGTTGGCGATTTGCCATTGTAATGCTCCGGAGAGGGCAGAGGTTGTTCGAGATGCTATTTTGAATAAAATGAAAGTAAAAAAAGCGGTTATTCTTGATACGGCAGGTGTTAGTACCATGTATGCAAATAATGGTGGTATCATCGTTGTGATTTAATTACTTCACTTTAATGAAGTCATGTGATATAATACCCCTATGCGTTGCCTATGGGTAACCAAATGAATTATAAGGAGATTGAGGCATGAGTCAGCAAAAAGTTGATCGTTATAGGAAGTATAAGTCCAGCAAAGAGAAAGCATTAAGACGAGAAAAGATTAGTGAAAAGTTGGAGTTTGCGGCAGTTATTCTTGTACTTGTTCTTTTGGCAGTATGGTTTGTTTGGTCCTGTTATCAGAAGTGGGAAGAAGCTCAGCCAGAGGTTCGTAATACCTATACTATAGTAACCTCTTCTGTGGATGATTATATAAATAATCTTTCAAGCAGTGATTCTTCATCAGATGAGGATTCCACAGGCGAGTCTGCAAGTGATGAGAGTACAAGCGACGAGAGCGCAAGTAGTGACAGTTCAAGTGATGAAAGTGCTGATGCAGATGCATCCGCTGCAACTACAGATGATACATCGAGTGCAGAGACTGGTACAGACGGTGCTGAATAATAAAACAAGTTAAAAAAAGAGGCCATCGCATTGCGATGGCCTCAAATTTATTTTACCCATTACGCTGAATTATAATTTTACAACGTTGGCAGCCTGCATGCCTTTGGGACCCTCTGTGAGGTCATAACTTACAGCCTGTCCTTCTTCAAGAACTTTAAAGCCTTCGCTTTGAATAGCTGAAAAGTGTACAAATACATCATTTCCGTCTTCACCTGTAATAAATCCATAACCTTTTTCAGCGTTGAACCACTTAACTGTTCCGTTGTTCATAATGGTAACCTCCATGTTTAAATATATAATGTCTGATAGCTGTGAAGACATAAAAAAATCGGGACAACAGATTATATTGCATAAGTAATATAATCGCATGATCCCGACGAAATTAATTACATCCAATAGCTAACCGCAAAAAAATTATATATTTCTCATAGGCAAAAGTCAAGATAAAAAGGGCTTTATTTCGATAAAAAATTCGTGTATGATAAGAGCTAGAAACCGTAATCACAGAATTTTTTTCGATGGGAATTTTGGCAGCGGAGGTAGTTATGGATATATTGATAAAAAATGGAAGAATTATTGATCCGGATACAGGGATGGATGAGATTGGAGACCTGTTGATCAATGATCGTTTGATAAAGAAAACAGGTGGTAAGATAGAAGCAGCTGCAGACAAAGTGATAGATGCCGGTGGCTGCTATGTTATGCCGGGGCTTATTGATTTGCATGTGCATTTAAGAGATCCGGGACTGACACAGAAAGAAGATATTGAAACTGGTTCTAAGGCTGGGGCAAGAGGGGGCTTTACTACGATTGTAGCTATGCCAAACACCAAGCCTGTAATTGATGAAGCTTCCAGAGTGGATTATGTTATGAATAAGGCGGCAGCTTGTGCCCCTATTCATGTGCTTCAGGTAGGTGCGATTACCAAGGGGCAAAAAGGGGAAGAATTAGCAGATATTAAAGGTATGGTGGAAGCAGGTATTCCGGCTATTAGCGAGGATGGCAAGAGTGTGATGAATTCTGCCCTCGCCAGAGATGCCATGAAGATTGCAGCGGAACTGAATATTCCTGTGCTGGCTCATTGTGAGGATATAGATATTGCCAGAGGTGGTTGTGTTAATGATGATGAAGTGGCCAAAAAACTAGGACTTCCGGGAATTCCTAATGCAGCGGAGGACATTATCAGTGCCAGAGATATTTTCCTTGCAGGTGCTACCGGCTGCAGATTGCACCTTTGCCATTGTTCTACAGAATTTAGTGCAGAACTTGTGCGTTTTGCAAAGGAGAGAAAGCTGGATGTAACAGCGGAAATTTGTCCTCATCACTTCACATTGACCTCTGAAGATATTCATGCAGATTATCATCACGGAGATACAAACTATAAGATGAATCCGCCTCTTCGTACGAAGAAGGATGTTGAGGCTATAAAAGCAGGTTTGAAGAATGACATTTTTGATGTAATCAGTACAGACCATGCACCGCATACCTATGAAGATAAATCAGGAACTATGCAGGAGGCTGCATTTGGTATTGTTGGCTTGGAAACAGCTGTGGCTCTCACTATTTCTGAGT
Source organism: Lachnospiraceae bacterium (assembly GCA_963594675.1). Taxonomy (GTDB): domain Bacteria; phylum Bacillota; class Clostridia; order Lachnospirales; family Lachnospiraceae; genus Ruminococcus_G. The sequence continues at coordinate 4,792 of CAVBGA010000113.1, read as the reverse complement.
TAGTAAAACCTGGAGTAATCACCCCCATGCAGATGGCTCAGAAAATGAGTTACAATCCGGCTAAAGTAATCAACCTTGATAAGGGATCCCTGGCTGAGGGAAAGATAGCAGATGTGGTAATTATTGATCCTAATGAAGAATATGTTATTGATGCTTCTAAATTTGAGAGTAAAGGTAGAAATACCCCCTTTAACGGAAGAAAAGTCAGTGGAGCTGTAAAATATACGATTTGTGATGGTGAGATTGTTTTTTCAGATGAGCAGAAGTAAAGTGGAAAAGGAAGAAAGATTCTCGAAAGACAGTTTATATGTAAGGAGTTTATATTATGATTCAGAAATTGATTAGCAAAATTGAGAAAACAGGAGCGCCAATCGTGGTTGGTTTGGATCCTAAGTTAGCCTTTGTACCAGAACATATTCAGAAAAAAGCTTTCGCAGAGTATGGAGAGACTCTGGAGGGAGCAGCAGAAGCTATTTGGCAGTTTAATAAGGCCATTGTAGATGCAACTTATGATCTGATTCCGGCTGTGAAACCGCAGATTGCCATGTATGAGCAGTTTGGCCTTCCAGGATTGGAGGCATTTAAGAAGACAGTGGATTACTGCCATGAAAAAGATTTGGTAGTTATTGGTGATATTAAAAGAGGAGATATTGGATCTACTTCAGAAGCCTATGCGGATGGACATATCGGAGGCGTGCAGATTGGCAACAATTTCTGTCGCGGATTTGATGAGGATTTTGTTACGGTAAATCCCTATCTAGGTTCTGACGGAGTAAAACCTTTTATGAAGGTTTGTGAGAAAGAGAAGAAAGGTATTTTTGTTCTTGTTAAAACTTCGAATCCTTCCAGCGGGGAATTCCAGGATCGTATAGTAGATGGTCGTCCTCTTTATGAACATGTGGGAGAAATGGTAGCCAAATGGGGCGATGAGTTGATGGGCGACTCTTATAGCTATGTAGGTGCTGTAGTGGGAGCAACCTATCCTGAGATGGGTAAGGTTCTTAGGAAAATCATGCCGAAAACCTTTATTTTGGTACCTGGTTATGGTGCTCAGGGAGGAAAAGGAGCAGACTTGGTACATTTCTTCAATGAAGATGGCCTGGGGGCTATAGTAAATTCTTCCAGAGGTATCATTGCGGCTTATAAACAGGAAGCTTATGCAAAATTTGGTGCAGAGAATTTTGCTGATGCATCCAGAGAGGCAGTTAAGGTGATGACAGAGGATATTGCATCTGCTTTGGCAGCAAGATAGTAGTTCCCTGGACACTTTTTTTGGGGGTTTAGATGAAAAGTAAGAAAACATGTAGCATATATGAACAAAAGCAACTGACAGGCGATATTTTCAGCATGTGGCTGGAAAGTGCAGATATGGCAAATGAAGCAGTTCCGGGACAGTTTTTAAGCCTTTATTGCAATGAAGGGAGCCGTTTGCTGCCTCGTCCTATCAGCATTTGTGAGATTGATAAAGAAAATGGACGCCTTCGTATGGTATATCGGGTTGTTGGAAAAGGAACAGAGGAATTTTCCAAACTCAAGGCGGGAGATAGTATTGATGTGATTGGCCCCTTAGGCAATGGCTTTCCTCTTGAAGAAGCAAGAGGAAAGAAAGTGATGCTTATGGGTGGCGGTATTGGTGTACCTCCTATGATCTCATCAGCATCTGCACTTGAAAATCTGGCTGAAGAAGTCATTGTGGTGGCAGGTTATAGAGATGTGCAGTTTTTGACAGATGAGCTGTCCTCTCACGCTTCTTTCTACATGGCTACAGAAGATGGAAGTGCCGGAAGTAAAGGAAATGTATTGGATGCCGTTAGAGAGAATAATCTGAAGGCTGATGTGATTTTTGCATGTGGACCAAAACCGATGCTGAAAGCAATTAAGACTTATGCACAGGAAAAAGGAATTGCTTGCTGGCTTTCTCTGGAAGAAAGAATGGCTTGTGGTATAGGAGCATGTCTTGGCTGTGTTTGTCAATCAAAAGAAGTGGATGGACACTCTCATGTAAAGAATAAGCGAGTTTGCAAAGATGGTCCGGTATTTCCAGCAGGGGAGGTGGAACTGTAATGAATACAGAGGTAAATATTGCAGGAGTTACTCTGAAAAACCCCGTGATGACGGCTTCTGGAACTTTTGGGTCTGGTATGGAATTTGCTGACTTTCTGGATTTGTCTCGATTAGGTGCGGTGGTTACGAAAGGTGTGGCAAATGTACCATGGCCAGGCAATCCTACTCCTCGTGTAGCGGAGACCAGCAGTGGTATGTTAAATGCCATTGGCTTGCAGAACCCGGGAATCGATGTGTTTGTGGAGAGAGATCTGAATTTCCTTAAACAGTTTGATACTCAGGTAATTGTTAATGTATGTGGAAAAACCACAGAAGATTACTGCGAGGTTGTGGAACGTCTTGGGGATGAAGATATCGCTATGCTGGAAATTAATATTTCCTGTCCTAATGTAAAGGCAGGAGGTATTGCCTTCGGTCAGGATCCCAAGGCTGCAGAAGCGATTACAAAAGAAATAAAAAAACATGCAAAACAGCCAGTAATCATGAAATTAAGTCCCAATGTAACAGATATTACAGAAATGGCAAAAGCGGTGGAAGCAGCAGGAGCGGATGCTCTTTCTATGATAAACACCATTACCGGTATGAAGATAGATGTGAATCGCAGGTGCTTTGCATTGGCGAATAAAACAGGCGGATTATCCGGTCCGGCAGTTCATCCAGTAGCTGTCCGTATGGTCTATCAGTGTGCCCAATGCGTAGAAATTCCTATTATTGGCATGGGTGGTGTTGCCACAGCTGAGGATGCCTTGGAACTTATTTTGGCAGGGGCTACAGCAGTGTCAGTAGGAACTGCTAATTTTGCAGATCCGGCTACAGCCCAGAAGGTTGTGGATGGAATTGAGGAGTATATGGTAAGACAGAAAGTAGACGACATTAATTTCCTGATTGGCGCAGTGCATTGATTGGTGAAGATGTTGTTATTGTACACGCAGTGCATAGCAATATGTCGCTTTCTTTACAAAGAGAATAGGCTGTGCTAAACTGCCTGAAGGAGGATAAAGAGATGGAACAATATAAACAGGATTTTATTGAATTTATGGTGGACTGCGGTGTGCTCAAATTTGGTGACTTTGTTACGAAAAGTGGACGTAAGACACCCTTCTTTATTAATACGGGCTTTTATAGAACTGGTGCACAGTTAAGAAAACTGGGACAGTTCTATGCTCAGGCCATTCATGATAAGTTTGGTTTGGACTTTGATGTGCTTTTTGGACCTGCCTATAAAGGAATTCCCCTTTCTGTAGCTGCTACTATGGAAATCAGCGAGTTGTATGGCACAGATATTCGTTACTGCTCCAATCGTAAGGAAGTAAAGGATCACGGAGACAAAGGGATTCTTTTGGGAAGCCCTATTGCAGATGGTGATAAGGTTGTTATTATTGAAGATGTAACAACAGCGGGAACTTCTATTCAGGAAACCTTGCCGATTATTAAAGCTCAGGGTGCAGTAGATGTTTTTGGTTTGGTTGTTTCTGTTGATCGTATGGAGCGTGGTCAGGGAAGTAAAAGCGCTCTGAAAGAAATCGAAGAGAAATATGGGCTAAAGACAACAGCTATTGTAACCATGGCAGAGGTTACAGAACATCTTTATAACAAAGCCTATAAAGGTCAAATCGTTATTGATGATGAGATCAAAGGAAGAATAGATGCTTATTATGAGCAGTATGGTGCAGAAGAATAAGGAGGTTGGCCTATGAGTGAAAAAACTTATAAATTGATGTCCAGAACTGGTGCGGCCAATATTGCTCTGGGAATTATTGTGCTTGTGACGGGTATTGTGACGGGTGTTCTTATGATTGTAAATGGTGCAAGTCTTATTAGAGAAAAATATAAATTAACAATATAAGACAGCTGACATCTGAAATGAATTGCTGGAACAGTAAGGTGAAGTAAGCTACAGACAGGGAGTGCCGATAGAAAGCTTCCCGTCTGTGGCTTTTGCTTTACGCGAAGCAGTGAATAGAAATAGTAATAGCTATGGATAGAAAAAAACGAAGAAAAAGAAAAAAAATCATACGGGTCATGGGTTGGATTCTCTTTGTTATTTACATGCTGCTTTTGGTATACTTTCTTTTTTTTGCAGAATGGTATGGAAGAAAGACCAGCATGGTGGAGGATTATAAATGCAATCTGGTATTGTTCCGAGAAATCCATCGTTATTTAGCATATAGAAATGTGATTGGTAATTGGGCGGTATTTTTGAATCTTGGGGGAAATATACTAGGTTTTATTCCTATGGGTTTTATTCCGCCGGTGGTAAAGATAAAGATGCGTCATATCTGGATCATGGTTCCTTTGGGCTTTCTTTTTAGCCTGTCGGTAGAATGCATGCAGCTTTTCTACAAAGTGGGAAGTTTTGATGTAGATGATATTTTACTGAACACGCTAGGTACCTTGGTGGGATATGTGTTTTTTATGATTTGTGACCGAATAAGGAGAGTGATCAAATTTTGAAAAAAAGATATAAATACAAGCTTCCCCTGGTCGAAGATGCTGAGGGGGGACTTGCAGCTACCTTAATGAGTGGAATTTCCGCACTTTTATTTGTGCTTGCAGCTTTGATTTCCTTTGCTTTTTCAGGAAAAGCCGGTGTTTTTGTGGGCGCTTTTGGAATTTCTGGCATTCTCATGGCAATCGCTGGATTTTTCACAGGTTTAAAAAGTTATCAGGAAGAAAATAAGAGTCATCGATTCAGCACAGTAGGATCCTTGATGGGAGGTCTCTTGGC
>CAVBGA010000112.1:0-28566 GCA_963594675.1 Lachnospiraceae bacterium | reverse complement strand
AGGTTTTAACCTATGACTTAGCACTACTTTTTCATTTCAACTCCGAAAGACAGGTTCCATCAGTGATTCAAGCCAGCAAAATTTGCAATCCTATGGATTTTGCAATTCCTTTCCCATTGTTTCAATAATAATTTCGTGCTATGATTTCTCTGTTGCGAACTCCTTTTCGCTTCATTAGCTTTTATTTCTTTCAAATTTATCGTATTTAGCTTAACTAATTCGTTTTATTTTAGCTTAAGGTTAAATAAGCATTCCTTATGGAAAATCTGTTTTTTCCTTCAGATTCCCTTGGTATTATAGACTCATCAAAGGGAACAACACAAAACCTTGAAAAAATAAAAAAACAACAAGAAAGATTTCAAAAGAAGAAAAGGAGAAAACACTATGAGAACACTGATGAACGAGATGGAACTGGAAATGGTAATCGGAGGAGCAAGAGTATACGGAACAAAACATTATCTGGCTCTGAGGAAGAAAGCCGCTTATTCAGACAAGACCGAGATTGGCCGCCTCTACAACGGCGAGCAGGTAACCGTACTAAAGAAAGGCATCCGTAATGGAAATTACACCTATACTCTGGTATATTCACCGAAGCTGCATCGCTGCGGTTATGTAGTAGCCGGTTATCTTAGATAACAACCGTAATTAAATATCATAAACCAGCACCCCCTAAAAAGACATCTGTTGTCCTTTTAGGGGGAATCTGTGCGTTAAAAGAAAGGAGTTTTTATTTTATGAAGATTCAAAAGAAACGCATCCTTACATACGTAGTAGGCCTCATTATTCTGGCCCTTGGCATTGATCTCAATACCAAGACCCATCTGGGTGTCTCCCCCATTATATCTATCGCCTATAACATTGCCACCATTAAGGGATGGATTTTGGGCGTCACCGTTTTTATCTACTATGTTCTTCAAATCTTCCTGCAATGGTTCCTTCTTAAAAAAGATTTCGAATATATCCAGTTCATGCAGGCAATCTGTGCCCTAATCACCAGTGCAGCCGTCCAGGTATTTGACCTCATCATCCCATCCCCAAATTCCATGACTCTGCGCCTACTACTTTTGATTTTAGCTATCGTGATTACCGCCATAGGTGCCTCTCTCACCGTATCCATGAAGCTAATCGCCAATCCCGCTGACGCCTTGGCCAACGTTTTAGGCATAAAACTAGGACAGGACTTCGGATTTGGAAAAAATCTTCTGGACCTCTCCTGTATTGTCATTTCCTTATTAATTTGTTTTATCTGTGAAGGAAGACTCATTGGCATCGGCATCGGAACCATTATCAGCATGATTTTCACAGGAAGAGTCATTGCCATGTTGAAAGGCAAAACACAGAAGGTCTACGAGTGGACTCTGAAGTGAGAATTCCACTCAAGATTTTGACTTCCTTATATAGGAAAAGAGGAAACCACTTTCGTGATTTCCTCCCATAAAATCCATATTCTATGCATTTTCTTCGCAGAAATTATTCTCCGAAATATCTCTTCAGCAGTCCTGCCAGAGCTTTTCCGTGACGAGCCTCGTCTTTCGCCATCTCATGAACAGTGTCATGAATTGCGTCAAGTCCTGCAGCTTTTGCACGATCTGCCAGATCTTTCTTACCTGCAGTTGCACCATGCTCAGCTTCTACTCTCATCTGAAGATTTTTCTTTGTGCTGTCGGTAACAACTTCACCCAGAAGCTCTGCAAATTTTGCTGCATGCTCTGCTTCTTCATAAGCTGCTTTCTCCCAGTAAAGACCGATTTCCGGATATCCTTCACGATGAGCCACTCTTGCCATTGCCAGATACATACCAACCTCAGAGCACTCACCCTGGAAATTTGCTCTCAGATCTTCCATGATATCCTCGCTTGCACCCTGAGCTACACCTACTACATGCTCAGCTGCATAAGTCATCTCATCAGACTGCTCGATGAACTTGGAAGCCGGTGCATTACAGACTGGACATTTCTCAGGTGCGGAATCTCCCTCGTGAACATAACCACATACAGTACATACATATTTAGCCATTTTTTCATTCTCCTTTTCTTATAAATGCATTTTTTTGTCTTCTCTTTCTTTGCACCTTCCACACAAACCGTAGAAATTCGTTACATAGCGTTCTATGATTCCATCGAAATTCTTTGCTGCCACATCCTTGATGAAATCGATGTTGTCCATCTCAAGATCAATGACGCTCTGACAGCGAGTACAAATAAAATGATTGTGTGGATCGGCATTCCCATCAAAGCGATCAGCTCCGCCTTCCACCCGAATCCTCATCACCTCTCCTAACTCTTCAAGAAGGGTAAGATTCCGGTAAACTGTTGCTAAACTGATCTTAGGATCTTCCTTACGAACATTGTCGTAAATCGTATCCGCACTGGGATGGTCCTTCCGGGAGATAAGAAATTTCCTTATAGATTCTCTCTGTCGGCTATACTTAATAGAAGCCAATTTCTTAACTCCTTTCATGATTTTGATAATAATTATTGTTATCGTAATTAGAGTATACTTGTCCAGTATAAGATGAGTCAAGGCTAACTTCGAGTTATGTGTCACTAATTTTTATTTTCGTCCCTCTAAAGACTCTGAAGTATTTACACAAAAGCCTTCTTATGCTAATCTAGACAGGTAACAAAAATAAATTTCCTATATAAAGAGATACAAAGTGGCAACACAAATATTCGGCTTGTTTCTAATATTTTCAATATGAAGAGACGAGTCTTTTCCTTGTTTGCACACCTTTTATAGATTCAGTTATTTCTTTAATTTAATTCAGGAGGTATGAGTAATGTCCAAAAGAGGAAAGTATTATATGACGACAGCCATCGCCTACACCTCAGGTAAACCCCATATCGGTAATACCTATGAAGTTGTGTTGGCTGACAGCATTGCCCGTTTCAAACGTCTGCAGGGCTATGATGTATTTTTCCAGACAGGAACCGATGAGCATGGTCAGAAAGTAGAATTGAAGGCTGCTGAAAAAGGAGTAACTCCCAAGGAGTTCGTTGACGATGTAGCTGGTGAGATTAAGAGAATCTGGGATTTGATGAACACTTCCTATAACAAGTTCATCCGTACCACAGATGAAGAGCATGAAAAACAGGTACAGAAGATTTTCAAAAAGCTTTATGACCAGGGCGATATTTATAAGAGCTATTATGAAGGAATGTACTGCACACCCTGTGAGTCCTTCTTTACAGAGTCACAGCTGGTTGACGGCAAATGCCCGGACTGTGGCCGTGAAGTAACCCCCGCTAAGGAAGAGGCCTATTTCTTCAAAATGAGCAAATATGCCGATCGTTTGATTGAGCATATTAATACTCATCCAGAATTCATTCAGCCGGTATCCCGTAAAAATGAGATGATGAACAATTTCCTTCTTCCGGGTCTGCAGGATCTCTGCGTATCCAGAACATCTTTCTCATGGGGTATTCCGGTAACCTTTGATCCCAAACATGTTACCTATGTATGGCTGGATGCTTTGACAAACTATATCACAGGTATCGGCTATGAGTGCAATGGAGATTCCAGCGATCTCTTCAAGAAACTCTGGCCCGCTGACCTACACTTGATTGGTAAGGATATTATTCGTTTCCATACCCTTTACTGGCCAATCTTTTTGATGGCACTGGATCTGCCCCTTCCCAAGCAGATTTTTGGTCATCCCTGGCTGCTGCAGGGCAATGGCAAGATGAGCAAATCCAAGGGAAATGTTCTCTATGCTGATGATCTGGTAGATTTCTTTGGTGTAGATGCGGTACGTTATTTCGTACTTCATGAGATGCCTTTTGAAAATGATGGTGTCATCACCTGGGAGCTGATGGTAGAGCGTATGAATTCCGAGCTGGCCAATACTCTGGGTAACTTGGTAAATCGTACCATCTCCATGTCCAATAAATATTTCGGCGGTGTTGTAACCAATGCCGGCGTAAAAGAAGACGTAGACGAGGATCTGATGGCTGTAGTTACCTCTACCCGTGACAAAGTTGCCGAAAGAATGGAAGGTCTTCACGTAGCCGATGCTATGACTGAGATTTTCTCCCTCTTCAAACGCTGCAACAAATATATCGATGAGACCATGCCTTGGGCACTGGCAAAGGATGAAGCCAAAAAAGATCGTCTGGCTACCGTTCTTTACAACCTGGTTGAGGGAATCACCATTGGCGCCTCCCTTCTGGAGCCCTACATGCCTGAAACTACAGACCGTATCCTGGCTCAGCTGAATGCTGAAAAACGTGAATACGATGATATGGACAAATTTGGTCTCTATCCTTCAGGAAATAAAGTAACAGACAAACCGGAAATCCTCTTTGCCCGCATGGACATTAAAGAAGTTCTGGAAAAAGTAGAGGCAATGAAGGCTGAAGCTGAGGCTGCCGCTGCTCCGGAACCAGTGATCGATATCGAAGCAAAACCTGAGATCACTTTCGATGAATTTGGAAAAATGCAGTTCCAGGTAGGAGAAATTATTTCCTGTGAACCGGTGAAAAAATCCAAAAAACTTCTCTGCAGTCAGGTGAAGATCGGAAGTCAGGTAAAACAGATCGTTTCCGGCCTTCGCCCCAAATATCAGGCGGAAGATATGGTAGGCAAAAAAGTAATGGTTCTGGTTAACCTGAAACCTGCCAAACTGGCTGGTGTATTGTCCGAAGGTATGATTCTGTGTGCAGAAGGTGAGGACGGCATGCTGGCCCTCATGACTCCGGAAAAAGATGTACCGGCAGGATCCGAAATTTGTTAACAAGCAAATCTGCTGCAGTCTCCCCTGAGGCGGCAGCAGATTTAACTGATTTAACTAATATAAATGAAATGATTTTCGAGACCCATGCCCACTATAATAGTTCCCAGTATGACGAAGATCGACAGGAATTATTGGCTTCTATGCAGGAAAATGGCGTGGGAACTATTGTCAATGTCAGTGCAGAAAAAGATTCTCTGGCCCAGGTCGATGAATTAATGCACAGCTATCCCTTTATTTACGGAGCTTTTGGTCTCCATCCCGACGAAGTTGGGGATATGACCGACGAACTTTTAGAAGAAATCCGTCGTCTTTCCCGTCAGGATAAAGCCGTTGCCATTGGTGAAATTGGTCTTGACTACTATTGGGATAAGGAAAATCATGATCTGCAAAAGAAATGGTTCGAAGCCCAGGCAGAACTTGCCCGAGAAGAAAAACTTCCCATCATCATCCATAGCAGAGAGGCCGCAGCAGACACTCTGGATCTGATGAAAGCCCTTATGAAGCGACCTGGAGAACTGACAGGTGTCGTTCACTGCTTCTCCTACAGCAAGGAGATGGCAAGAGAATACCTGAATATGGGATATTATATCGGCGTAGGCGGGGTGGTCACCTTTAAAAACGCGAAAAAGTTAAAAGAAGTGGTGGATTATGTGCCCCTGACCTCTATTCTCCTGGAGACAGATTGCCCCTACATGGCCCCGGTTCCCAACCGCGGCAAGAGGAACAACTCTATCTACATCAAATACGTAGCTCAGGAAATCGCAAGAATCAAGGGCGTCAGCGCTGACGAAGTCATCGCTGTCACCCGAGCTAATGCGGAAAATATGTATTATAAGGTGAAACGATCTTAAAAATTGAATAGAAATGCTTACTTTTCCTTAATATCCATCACAGAAATATTCGTATCATTATCATGAGTCAAGACGAATTCCCCTAGAGTTGCCATCTCAATCTCTAGGGGGATTCTATTTATGTTTTTAAGTTTTTAAGGAAATTAACTAATGATTTCTACTCCATAATCCCATTAGGATATACGATTACCCTGCTGGCCTCCTGCTTCTTCAGCAGATCGATTCCCTTAAGAATGTCTTCCAATTCCACCTTATGGCTCACAAGAAGATCCAGTCCCAGAGCTGGATTTTTGATTAATTTTGTGGACTGTGGAAATGTATTGAAAGTGCAATAATTTCCCTTAATCGTAATCTCTTTTACCACCAGCTTCGCCGGACTGATGGTGGCCTTGGCATTTGCATTCTGGCCAAATAGAAGCAAGCTTCCACCGGCCTTCAGCAGGTCAATGGCCTGACTCATAATAGGGCCTGCCCCTACCGCATCAATTACAATATCCGCGCTGTCCCCCCAGGCATCGGTAATCACCTTTTCTACATCTTCCACTGCGGAATTGATGGCTAGATCCGCCCCTAGTTCTCTTGCTTTTTCCAGCCTTTTCTCCGAGGTTTCGCAAACCGCCAGATTTTTCACGCCATATAATTTTAGAACCCGCAAAAAAGTTAAGCCAATAGGACCCATGCCATAGACCACCACGTTATCTGCCGGTGTGGGATGAATCTTGTTGATTCCGTTCATAACACAGGAAAGTGGTTCTGTCTGTGCCGCAATATAAGAAGGTACTCCCTCCGGAATTCGGTACAGCTGTTCCTGCCATACTTTCACATATTGAGCAAAGCCACCATCTATGGTTTGACCAAAAGATTTGTAACATTCACAAAGATTGGGTTTTCCCGCCTTACAATACTTACAGGTCTTGTCCTTTAGGATAGGATCGAATGTAACTCTGTCGCCCTTTTTCCAATGAGTCACCTTTTCTCCTACCTCATCGATCACACCAAATACCTCGTGGCCCATAATGGTACCTGGGTCCGCATGCTGTCCCGGTGGAATATGCAGCACATGCAAGTCACTTCCACAAATGCTGGCAGCCACAACCTTAACAATTACCTGGTCTGGCTCTGTGATGGATGGTTTTTCCACATCTGTCACTTCCAAAATGCCATCTCCACGAAAAACTGCTGCTCTCATCATTTCCATTTCTCTCCCTCCTTTTTGTTTATTAAACATAATTAATTTAATCTTTATTTTCATTAAACATTATTTTAAAAATATTGTCAAGTTTAAAATATTTTTACTTGTTTGTTTTATATTTTCATAGACCACTTTTCCATTTTCCTTTATACTCTTATGTATAGGTAAAAGATTAAACGAAAGAGCTTATGGATTTCGAAATAAGGAGGCATTTATCGCAATGAACGTTAGAGAAATCGCAAAAGCCGCAAATGTATCTCCCGCAACGGTTTCCCTTGTTTTAAACAATCGTCCGGGAGTAAAGGATGACACTAGAAAAAAAGTAGCGGAATTATTGGTGGAAAATGGATATACCATTAAAACAAACTCCGATAACAAAAGTCGCAATACAAGATCAACCAGGGCAGCTTCTCTTTTATTCATAAAATTCTCCAGTGGGCAAAAGCTGCTGGAGGCAAGAGATGATTTTTTCGTGCGCATTCTAGAAGGAGCGGAGGAAGAAGCCGCTGACTCTGGATATAAGCTGGGCATTGAAAAAGCCGAGATCAGCTCTCTGGAAAACATCTTAAAAAATGCCAGCGGCAACTATTCCGGGATTATTGTTTTTGGAACAGAAATCACCGAGGCCGATATTGATGCTTTCCAAAAAAGTCCTCTCCCTACCGTACTGATTGATGCGGTTTATCCAGGAAAAAGGATTTCCACCGTCAATGTAGACAATGAAGGGGGCATTACCAATTCCCTTCAATATCTTCTGTCCACCGGCCATCATTCCATCGGCTACCTTCACAGCACCTTAAACTGCGGGGCCATTCCCACAAGAAAGGCTGCTTACATAAAGGCCATGGACCAATTAAACCAACCGGTGAAAGAAGAATACATTTTCACAGTCCCCCCCTTCCTGATGGAGGCGGAGGCAGAACTTTCTGCCCTTTTTGAAAATTGCAGGGAGCTTCCGGATGCCCTGATTGCAGACAATGACGTGATTGCCCTTTCTGCCATCAGAGCCCTAAAAACTCATGGCTATTCCGTTCCGGAAGATATCTCCGTTATCGGATTTGATGATTCGAATCTGGCATCCTACTTTACGCCAGCTTTGACCACCACAAGAGTCCACAAAAAAGCCTTAGGAAAATCAGCAGTCCGCATGTTAGAAAACATGATGGTCCATCCAGAGGAACATATCTGTTATCACTTACATGTGGAGACCGAACTGGTCATCCGAGATACCGTTAAAGCAAGAAATTAATGTTGCAATCAATGTAGCATCTTGACAAACATTTCCTTCTATTGTTTAATTTAAACATAGACAGAAATATTATTTGTTTAATAAACGAGGTGACGATATGAAATTGAAATTTGGAATGGTAGGCGGAGGCAACGGAGCCTTCATCGGAAATGTTCACCGCCGTGGCGCAACGGAAGATAATCTGGCTCGTCTGGTGGCCGGATGTTTTACAAGGAATCCGGAAAAGAACCTGGCTACAGCCCAGGCATGGGATGTAGATGATCCTTCCCGCGTCTATGCCAACTATAAGGAAATGGCTGATGCAGAATCAGCTCGCCAGGACGGCATTGATTTTGTTGTCATTGTTACTCCCACGGACACCCATTATGAAATCGCCAAATATTTTATGGAGAAAGGCATCAACGTGGTTTGTGATAAACCCATTGCAACCACCGCTGCCGAAGGCGAGGATTTACAGCGGATCGCCAAGGAAAAGGATCTTGAATTCGGCGTTACCTACACTTATGGATCCTACCATGCCATCCAGCAGATCCGGGCCATGATTGACAATGGCGAAATCGGAAAAATCCTCAATATCGTTGCTGAATACCCTCAGGACTGGGTTCTGGCTGCTATGATGGGGGACTCCAGTGATCAGGCTATGTGGCGTCTGGATCCCAAACGTTCCGGCGGAAGTGCCTGCGTCTCTGATATCGGAACCCATCTGGAAGCACTGATTTCTCGGGCCACCGGTCTCAAATTAGAGAAGGTTTTGGCACGTTTCATTGGTTATGAACCTGCCTCCCCCATGGACCATGACATCCAGATTCTTCTGGAATATGAAGGAAATATTCCAGGAATTATGTGGGCCTCCCAGATTGCCAGCGGTTCTGACTGTGCTGTCAAAGTTCGCATTTATGGAGAGAAAGGCTCTCTGGAATGGTGCCATCTAAATCCTATGGAATTAAAATACGCACCCATCAATCAACCGGTGCGCACCATTACCGCCAACCGCACCTACAATAAAAAAGAATGCCTGGATTTCTGCCGTCTCCCGGCCGGACATCCCGAGGGCTTCTATCAGGCATTTGCCAATGTATACAAAGCTTACTGTACACACCTGCTGGCAAAAAAAGAAGGCTGCATAGACAATAGCATGCGCTTTTTCGATATTGATGATGGACTGGCCAGCCTCTACTTCGTAGATGCCTGTATCGAAAGCAATGCCAAAGGCAATGTATGGGTGCCACTTAAAAAGCACTAATAAATACATAACAAGGAAAAAGCCGATGCGACACTAGACAAACTGGCGTCACATCGACTTTTTTATCTATTTTTCATCTACTATTTCATCTGCTAATACAGATTATAAAGTCACCCAAACATTTCCCTTCTTATTACTTTCCACACAAGCCTTTACAAAGCGCATACCGGCTACTCCGTCCTCAATAGTGGGGAAGGTATAGCTATCAGGCTCTCTGCCCTCCATTTTCGCCAAAAGCACTTCCGCAAAGGAGCGATAAATATTTCCAAAGGCCTCATAATATCCTTCATGATGCTGGGTATCCACCCGGGTGATCCGCAAGCTCTCCTTGCACATATAGTTGCGGCCCGCCTCCAGATACTGAATCGGTTCCCCTCTTTTGGTATACTTAAGCACACTCGGTGTAGCGTGATCCCACTGCAGAGCACCTTTGGTACCAATTACATAAATATAGGGTCCGCAGGCGGTACCCTCCGCAATCTGAGAAGCCCAAAGTTCTCCGGTAATACCATTTCCCATTTGCAGCAATACGGTAGTGTTGGTCTCCAAAGGCAAATATCTGGGATAGGTATCAAACATAGCTAAAACCTTTTCGATATGCAGACCGGTAAACTGCACCAGCATTTGCTCAGCATGCAGGCCCAAATCTGCTGTGCACAGGGCCTCACCTGCCACCTTGGGATCAAATCTCCAAGGAAGTTCACTGCCTGGTTCCGGATCAATAGACTCAATGACCCAGTCCTCCGGATGGCCTACACGAACATGGACAATATCACCGATGGCACCATTGCGAATCATTTCTCTGGCTTGACGAATCACCGCATATCCTGTGTAGGTATAAGTCAAACCAAAAAGCAAATCCTTTTCTTTGGCGATTTTCTGTAATTCTTCTGCTTCCTCTACTGTAGTGGTCAGAGGTTTATCACACATAACATGGATGCCTTTTTCCATAAAACATTTGGCAATCTCGTAATGGCTTCCATTCGGTGTAGCAATGGTCACGAAATCAATGCCATCTTCTCTTTGGGACTCTGCCTCTGCCATCTCCTGATAAGTGGCATAGACACGATTTTCATCCGGAAGATGCCATGCCTCTGCGGTTTTCCTGCTTTTCTCTTTACTTCTGGAAAAACAACCGGCAACCAGCTCGCACATATCATCCATACGGGCACCCTGTCTGTGACAGCATCCAATATAAGCCCCCAGGCCACCGCCTACCATTCCATATTTTAACTGTTTCATCTTATATTTCTCCTTTGCGCCTCTTATATTGCTGAGTTATAATCTGTTTCCAACACAACAGATTATGTCAAAACTATTTTGTACTAGTATACCATAGATGCCCAGCCTTATGAAAACAACGCAATTATTTCGCATCCTATTGGCAGATTTTTTCAAAATTTATTTATAAAATTCTGGTTTCTCAGGAAGTTCTACAGGCTCCATCAGCTTGCTGCCCTGGGCATCCACCAGGCGGTCACAAACAATACAAGCCACATAGCCATCCCAGGCATCAGCCCCTGTAAATTCTCCTCCGTCCAAACAGCGATCCACCCATGCCTGAAACTCATTATTGTAGGCCTCCACGAAACGTTTGGACCAGTCTGCCATAATTCCATAACTAAACTGATTATCCAGGCAAACTGCCGCACGGGAGGGCTGGGGCAGAGATACGGTTCCGTTTTCGCATACCACCTCGCAGCAAATTTCGTAACCAAAATGGGCATTTACCGCAACCTCCACATCAACAACAACACCACTTTTTGTCGTCATAAGCATCATTTGCGGGTCCTGTAAGCCCTCTGGGGCATAGCAACTAGAGCGCCCCATAATAACCTGGGTCTGATCAAATTCATCATCCAAAAGCCATCGAAGCACATCCACTTCATGAACCGCTACCCCCGTGGCATGCATACTGGTGGTCTGCTTTGGCGGAGTAGAGGGTGTACGGCTCTTACAATGTACCAGAAGTGGTTTGCCTAATTTCCCGCTATCCAGAATCTCCTTCATTTCCACATAACCGGGATCAAACCGGCGCATAAACCCTACCTGTACCAGCTTTTTCCCACCTTTCATCTCATCCTCTAAAATCAACTGACAATCTTTGGCATCAGACGCTAAGGGTTTCTCACAAAAAACAGGCTTTCCTTCTGCAATAGCTGCCCGGACAAACTGGGCATGAGTAGGATCCCAGGAAGTGATGACAACTGCATCCACCTCTGGATCTGCAATTAATTCCATACCATCTGCATACACCTTTGCACCACAGCTATCCGCCACCGCTTGCGTCTTAACCGGGTCAAGATCTGACACCGCCACAACCTTTGCCCGGTTCACTGCACTGGTCAATCGTTTTACGTGATCTCTTCCAATAAATCCTGCTGCTCCTACAACTCCAATCTTAAGTTCCATTTTGCTTCCTCCTTTGATCGATTTTCTATTTTTATTTTTATTTGTGCTAAATCATGTTAGTATGGATTTAGCCAACAATCTTCTAAAAAATAAATATATTTTCTTGCTATATCTATATAATAAGCATATAGAGAGCGAAAATATATAATCCCTTGTGCCTGTTTTTTTCTTATATGTGCTATCAAACGTACAGGAAAGGAAGGAGGAAATTTATGATTTATGATTACCAGGAACAGGGCGTCACTCCCGGATCAGAGGTGTTTTTTTCCACCCCATCCAAACTGGCGGAATCTGTACTTTTTTACCTCTACCGGTGCGGACGGTATCTGCTCACCACAGAATATTCCATTACCAGGAAAAACTTTAACAGTTATCTAATTTTTTATATAGAAAAGGGAAGTCTGCAAATAGAAAATGAAGGAAAAAGCTACCTTGCCCATTCCGGGGATATCTGTATCATCAACTGTCATCTCCCCCACTCTTACCGAGCCAACGAAGAGGGAACCATCCTTGACTGGCTTCATTTTGACGGGAGCAATACTGCAAAATTCTATCGTCATATTCTGGATCGCCATAAAGCAGTATTTCCTATTGGGGAGCAAAGCAGCATTTATCAGGATATTCAATGGCTACTCCAGTGCAACCGCCAAGCTGAAAAGGAGTCCAGACATCTTCTGGCGGAGGATCTGATTTCCTCCCGAATCCATCACATGCTGGCTTCCATGCTTTTTGCCATCTCTGACAGCAGTGGTGTGTTAAACAGCTCCCGCAACCCCTCCATAGAGAAAGCCATCTCTTATATTCAAGAGCACTACGGTGAGGCCATCGGGGTAAATGATATTGCTGCCGCCGTCAATCTAAGCCGCTTTCATTTTACTCGCCTCTTTAAAGCAGAACTGGGTTACAGTCCCCATGAATACCTGTCTACCGTAAGGATGAACCGGGCAAAAGAGCTTTTAAAAAGCAGCAATTATTCTATTGCTGAAATTGCCCAAATGGTGGGCTATGAATATACTTCCAGCTTTTCTACTGTTTTTCAAAACAAAATCGGGGTTACTCCAAAGAAATATCGGGATATTCGTATATAATCTTGATTTGTTCATACACCTACAGGACCTGCCACTGGCAGCTCCTTCCGGATGCATGGCAACGAAAAAAGCAGACCCTAAGGCCTGCTTTTTTCATTGTACTTATGCTACTGTGTAAAGAGTGAACAATAACATATTCATCGGAGTAGTACTCAGATAACAGATTTTCATCTTTTTGCCATGTACTTTTTCAATCTGCCATCTGCAACGATTACTGGTAGCAGTTCTTCTGCACTTCCTCATCGTTCAGGTTGTCCTTATTGTAGAAGGTGTATTCTGTATCTACATCTTCCAGATCGGTTTCGCCCTGAGCAGCCTTCAACATCGTTCTTACAGTCTGCTCACCGATATCATAAGGAGCCTGGTTTACTCCACCGTACTCAGTACCTGCTTCAACAGCTGCCGTCTGAACCTGTCCGCCGTCAAAGCCCATCATAACGATATTATCATCACCAATACCCAACTTGTTCAGGTTTTCATTTGCCGTAAGAATACCTTCACAAGTGTCCTGAGTATTTCCGAAAATACCGATTGTGTCTGCTTCATTTAAGAGCACTGCCGCCTCTGTCGCTGCCAACTCACTGGTTGTCTGAGAAGGAACACGTACCTCAATGATAATATCTGCATCTTTCTCACTTGCATCTGCCCCTTTGGCATCAGATACAAATTTTTCATTACCGGTTACGCACACGGTATAGCCATCTGCCTGTGCACACTCGATAAATTTATCGATGAATCCAAGTCCGCGGTTAATCAATCCCTGAGCAACGGAAGACCAGGATACAACACCAACACGAACTTGATCGTCTCCGATTCTGTCTGCCAGCTTCTTGTAGAGTTCCTCTCCTGCAAGATTTGCTGCTACATAATCGTCGGTACCTACCAGACAGGAAACTGCTCCCTCCGGAGCGTTATCCAGAGCTTCGCACCATGCAACCACCGGAATTCCAGCAGCCTGTGCATTCTTTACACCATCATATACAGACTCCTGGTCCAGAGCAGAAAGTCCGATACAGTCAGCACCTGCGCTGATGGCATCATTCAATTCCTGCACCTGAACCGCCACATCGGACTGCGTATCCGGTCCAATAAAGCTAGTGGTTACCATCTGATATCCGGCTTCTTCATTTAAAGCTTCTGTTGTCTCGTTCACACCATTAAGTACGATCTGATACCAAGAGTTTGTCATTCCCTTTGAAATGATTGCCAGCTTGTAGGTTGGCTGATCCGCAGTAGCCTCCGGCAGTGAACTGCTTGTAGAACTACTTTCTGACGCACTTCCATCTGATGAACCGGAAGTTCCACAGGCTGTCATACTAGCTACCATGGCCATAGCCAACACAAGTGATAATACTTTTCGTTTCATATCTCGTCCTCCTATTTTCTCGGCCACCCCCCTGGCCGTCTCTCTTGTTGGTAATATTACTATACCTGTTTTTTTAACATTTTTCAGTTCCGTCAAGTGCTAATCTATATACATATCGTGCTTCCTTATTTCTTTCTATTTTCGCGTTCACACGCACGCGCTTGCATCATACTTCCTGTACCCATCCCAGTGAAATGTTTTTTCGCATGGAAATGAATTTCCCTATATGGCAATAAAAAAAACGCCATCGACTTCTGGGGAGAATCGATGGCGTTTCCGTATATAAAAGGTATATTAAAAAGGTATCACTATAAAAGGAAGCATATATCCACCGGCTAATAGATGAATATTGCTATTAAAACTATTGTTTTTTAGAACTATATTTAGAACTTCACCCATTTGCTGCCATTGTCAGCGGACTCAACGCATTTCTCAATCCATTTTACGCCCTGAGCACCTGCAGCTACATCTGGGAACCAGAAATCTCCGTACTCACTGCTGTCCTGGCCACCCATAGCAAGTGCGAATCTACGATAGAGATTTGCCCAAGCATCATGAAGTCCCTCGGCATGTCCTCCACCGATACGATCTTCTACTCTTGCTTCCGGATAAAGATAACCTGCACCTCTCTCCAGAGTGCGCACTGGCTCTCCTTCGATCTCATAGGTCATCTGGTTAGGACGCTCATCATCCCACTCGATGGAAGCCTTAGAACCAACGATACGAATCTTATGGTCATGGCGGGCACCACAGTTAATGGAGCTGGACCATACATAAACCTGAGCACCTTCCTGTACACTCTTACTGCCCTTCAGATTCATGATAGTGAAGGCATTATCCTCCAGTTCACGACCCTCTACAAAGGACTGTCTGGTACACATCAGGCTATCGATCTCCATATCTGGAATCATTGCCTCGATAATATAAAGAGGATGGGTTCCTACATCTGCCAAAGCAAAGGAAGGACCTGCTTTTTTCGGATCAAAACGCCATTTCGCTGCAGGATTGGTCTCCTCAATCTTGTAATTATATCCACCGAAAGCAAAACTCATGTTAATGACACGGATTTCACCAAGATCACCATGTTTGATCATCTGACGAGCCTGCTGAATCATCTGATGTCCGGAATAACCATAAGTTACACCAACGATACGATTCTTTTCTTTTGCCAGAGCCACTAATTCCTCAGCTTCTTTTGTTGTAAAGCAAAGAGGTTTCTCACAAACCACATGAAGACCAGCCTCCAGAGCTGCCTTGCACACTTCATAGTGCAGTCCATTAGGAGTAGCAATAGACACCGCCTGGATGCCATCCTCTCTCTTTGCTTCTTCAGCGAACATTGTCTTGTAATCCGGATATGCACGATCCTCTGCTACACCAAGTTCTTTGGCAAAGGCAATTCCTCTTTCCGGATTAATATCAAAGGCACCTGCTACCAACTGAAAATTGTTATCTCTCAAAGCTGCAGATCTGTGAATATAACCGATCTGACTGCCTTTTCCGCCACCAACCATAGCCCAACGAATGGGTTTTTCAACTACTTTAGAACCATTAATCATGATGATTTCCTCCAAATAATTATTAGATTTGATATCCTACGGATTTCAAATAATCCACACTAGCCTTCACATCACGCAGAGAAGTTTCCACATTTCTCGGGTCTCTTTCCTGCTCGATAGTAATATATCCACTGTATCCAATCTCCTCCAGAGTCTTTTTAATCTCTGGATAATTCAGATTGCCGGTACCGATAGGACACATAGAGCCCTGGCCACAACCATCAAAGAAACGAATATGCTCTTTTACCACTCTGTGGAATATCTCATCATTTACATCTTTAAAATGTACATAATCCAGGCGATCTGCATATTTTTTCAGGAAGGTTGCCGGATCCATGCTGTCATAGTAAAGATGACCTGTATCCAGGCAAAGACCTGCCACTTCATAAGGAATATCCCGAATCAACTTTTCAATCTCATCCTCAAACTCCAGATAACCACCGGCATGAGGATGAATGACGGGACGAACACCCCATTTATTTGCTCTCTCGCAAACAGCTCTTACATTTTTTATAAATGCTGCCCACTCTTCATCGTTCATTCGTGGGGAATTCTCAACATCTCCCGCATTGATATCTCTCTCATCATGGCCCCAATCCATAACAGTCATGTAAGGTGTTGCAAATTTCTGACCTTCATGGCGAGGAAGTTTGGGAAGTTTTGGATCGGTGATCAGCTTACAGATATCATCCACTGCCTGCAGTACACTTTCCTGATTGTCTGGATCTACCAGATCATGGAAAATAGTTCCAGCCACAATTGCCAGACCATTCTTTTTCAATTCCTCAGATACCACATCCGCATCGATGGGAAGATAACCATAAGGTCCCAGTTCAATAGCTCTGTAACCTGCCTGAGATGCCTCAGACAAAACTCTCTGCCATGGGGGAAGATATGGATTTTTGGGATCGTCTACACCCCAACTGGCTGGAGCTCCGCAAATATTCATGCTCATGTTCTCTACCTCTTTTCAAGTTTTAATTTAGCTTCTAATCCGCAGCTTTTACTTTTATTTTCTTCTCTTCGTTTCCTTGTGAATCAAGTATAACTCGATTTTCATTTTATACCTTCATTATCTTGTATGGCTTTTCCCCGTTTTTCTTGTGTTTGCCCTATAATTTTCAGTTATACCTTCGTTATATTGTATTATGCAGAATTATCCACTCTATTGTTCTGCACCTACAGAACTTCCACCGGCAGCTCCCTACGGATGCCTGACAGAAAAAAAAGAAAACAGGTCCAAAATTATTTCCGAACCTGCTTCCTTTTCATTTTATTAGTAGGATTATGAATGGAGTATGAGTAAACTTTCTAGTTATAATTATTTTTATTCTAGTCAGCCTTCATTATATTTTCTTACAGCTCTTGCCAGGGCATCTACATTGGCTGCAGATACACCGGGAACGATATTATGAATGGTATTAAATACATAACCACCATTTTTTCCGAAGATTTTACAGCATTCCAAAGCCTGCTCATATACCTGCTCTGGAGTTCCTTCCGGAAGCATATGCTGGGTGTCAACACCGCCGCCCCAGAATACCAGCTGATTGCCAAATTCTGCTTTCAATTCATTTCTATCCATATTTTCTGCTGTCCACTGTACCGGATTCAGCACATCAAAGCCAGCATCAATAAGGTCTCCTATAATCGGTTTGATGCTTCCGCAGCAATGTTTAAAAGTCTTCCAGTGGGTATGTTCGTGAATCCAGTTGTTAATCTTCTTGTAATAAGGAACCCAAATATCTTCAATCGCCTGTTTACTATAGAACAGACTCTTCTGGGTGCCAAGGTCTGTTCCACAAACATGGAATACATCAATGGTATCTCCCACAGTATTGTAGATATTTTCAAGGTTTTTGATTCCGATGTCTGTTTCTTTATCAAAAATATCCTGTAGCAATTCCTGATCTGCTGCCGTTGCCATGTAGAAATCCTGCAGCAAGCGAAGTCCCTTAGGTTCACGAAGCATGGGACCAGCTACCATAGAATGATCCCCCAGACAGGTGCCGCCGCCAGTGTGGCCTGTAATGCAGGAAGTGATGACATAACCCTTGCTTTCATCTAGGGCATCCTTTTGACGTTTCAGCCAATCCAGCTCTTCCGGTGGAAATACCTCAAATTCCTCCAGATTGTCATTGATATCGTAATCATCCTCGTCATATTCCGGAGCACGATCTTCATTATCAAAATAAACACCATTTTTCGGCATTCTCTGAGCTGCCGGATAATTAGGATCCGCACATGCATACAGAAGGGTATCTCCCTTCTCATCCACCTTAGTAATAAACTGGTCTGAGATCAGAACAGTCTGTCCCCAAGGTGTTTTATATTCTTTATATTTGTCCTCACTCATAAAGCCCAACTGAGTTCTGGCACCCCAAAGCGGTTTGGTCTCTACCCCCAGGGC
Organism: Lachnospiraceae bacterium; assembly: GCA_963594675.1. Lineage (GTDB taxonomy): Bacteria > Bacillota > Clostridia > Lachnospirales > Lachnospiraceae > Ruminococcus_G. The sequence goes on along the minus strand of CAVBGA010000112.1, from coordinate 10,464 downwards.
CTCCCTCAAGTCATCTTCCATCAGACCTAACAGCTGTACCGGCTCAATAATCTTAATGGGACGTTTCTCCAACCCATAGAAATCTCTCAGTTCTTCCATAACCATGCAATGCATACCTGTTGTATTCAAGCCACCGATATCAAATAAAAGTGGTCCTTCCTGATGTCCCAGGGCAAGGTTAAATTTCTCTTTTCCTGTCATAATCATATCTCCTTTTCGTCCAGTTGCTCTCTTGTGCTTATTATAATATAATGTTAAATACAGTATTTCAATACAGCTTTGTGCTACTAATTGACAAATCGTGCTTTGGCAATAAAAAGGAGACTCTCATGAAATTAGAACAGCTACAACAGGATGCCATTATTCTGGAGGAAGTAGGTATTCTCTCCCACAAAAAAGGAGGCTTTTCCGCCCCCACTGTATTCGCCCAGGAAAATCTATTTGTTGTGATCTGGGGCGATGTCTATACCTGTGCCGCTCCCTACGAAGTCATTCGAGAGAATATGCACATGTTTATTTTATTTCGCATAAAAACGGGAACTCTTTATTTCGATTACGACGGCAAGTCTTTCACTGCCTCCGATGGAGATGTGGTTCTTTTAGACGGTAAGAAATTCCATCACTATTATGCAAGAAAAGAAGTGACCTTCCAGCACTTTATTTTCACTGGGAACTCCTCCCAGGCCTACTATGACTACCTCTATGCCAAGTACGGCCCCCTGTATCACGACAATACCGAAAGTGCTTTTCTTTTTCAATATATTCAGGATGAGCTGGAGAGCGGGACACCCAATGACCATAAACTCTCCTTTTTGGTACACAACATCCTATCTATTCTGGCCATTCGCAGTATGCCCACCACAAGCCCTATGGTGAATACGGCCAAGAAATACATTCTGGACAATTATCAGAGCAGCATCAAGGTAGATGATATTGCCAATCAGGTTTCCCTTAGTAAATATCATTTTTCCAGAAGTTTTAAAGCGGAAACCGGATATTCCCCCAATGAATATCTGATTTCTGTGCGGCTCAAACATGCCAGGGAGCTACTGTCCACCACCTATGCTTCTGTGGAATCCATTGCCGCAGCATGCGGTTTTTCCAGCACCTCCCATTTTATCAGGACCTTTAAGAAAGATATCGGTATCACCCCTACCATTTTCCGCAAATTCTTCGATCCTACAGGATTTCGGGAGATTAACTGATTCCTTACTCCACAGGGTTCTGGGCGATTACTAATGTATCAAATTTGATTCTTCATACCTTTTACTTCACTCTGATACATCTTTCGATATTTGGCAGGGCTCATGCCCACTTGTTTCGAGAAGAGTGTACTGAAATAATTAGCATTATCATAGCCCACCCGAATGGAAATCTGGGTTACACTTAATTCCGTGGAAATAAGCAAGGTCTGAGCAAAGCCAATGCGTCGCCGAATGGCATATTGGATCGGGGTCATTCCTGTCACTCTTTTATAAAGATGAGAAATATAGGTCTCCGAACAGGAAAGTTCCTTGGCAATCTCCGCAAGAGTCAATGGTTCTGTAAAGTGCTGGTTCAAATACGCATTAATTCTAAGAACCATATTTTCCCCATGCTGATCCAGCTCCTGTTCTGTCTGGGGGTCTTCCAGCTGATCTGCCAGGAGTATAAAGGAAGCGCAGAGAAGCTGGGCCACCAGATTTCCGGAATCGCCCCCATCCTCCAACATATAAATCTGATCACAGATATTTTTTAAGGTGGGAAACATAGTTCCACTATTTCGAACAAAGGATTCCCCTTTCTTATAGAGAAAATTTTCCGGATATCCTTTTTTTCTTAAATTAGCAATCCCGATACAATAAGTTCCAATTTTCTCTTCCGGATTACTAGCCACTTCATGAAGATCCCCTTGATTATAGAGAATGACGCTGCCCTTTCTACAGGGATATTCCTTGCCCTCCAGCAGATACACACCGGATCCCTCGTAAACCAGGATCAACTCACAGATGGACTCGTGTCTGTGCAAAGGCCGCTTCAGTTCCTGCACTTCATATGCCTGTTTGTACATGTATACCATGGTCGGAAGGATTCCGTGCTCGAATACTTCTGATATTTTTCGGTTGGTCTGAGGCCATAACATGGCACATCCCTCCTTTCCTGTAAGTTCTTATTAAATTATTATTTTCTCCTAAACCACCATTAGTCCAATCACTAGCCATGTACTCTCTAATATTTCATAAACAATAAATCCTTTAAATCCTTTATCATCAATTCATATTTTCTTTTTAGTACATTTAAAAAAGTATATAAATAAATTAAAGTTCCAGCTATAGATACACACAAGAGTAAAAATATAGCTAAACGCAACCAATTAACAAAATCCATACCAATAATTTCCATATTGTTAAATGAAAGCGTTAAAATGCCGGCAAGCGCAGAAAAAATATACATAATAATACGATTGCCTTTTTTCTCTTTGTCATTTTCCTCATTTATATATTTTTGATAGATATCTATCAACTCTTCTATTTTTTTCTTATCTTTTATATCAAATTTTTCCAAAACTTCTTCTAAAATCTCAATTTTTTTCTTATATGAACTCACATATTTATCCATGCGTTCTTTATAATCTTTACTATCCGCTCTTATTAATATCGCCATAGCAACTATTAAAGTAATTATGCCAATAAAATAAAAATTAGAGTAAATAAATATCGTGAAAATCATTTCCGCAAGTGATAAAAACATCATTAAATAACATGCAACAACAATTCTTTTTGTTTTAGGATTAAATCTGTCTAATTTTTGCTCTACTTCTGGGCAATCATCCTTAGCTTTTTGATAATATTTCAAAATATAATATTCCATTTTTATACATATCCTTCTCTTTTACAAAATATAAAAACTGTTTTAAGTTTGCCCTCCTAACACTCTCCCCTTATACCATAGCCTCCACTAGCATATGATTTTTAAAATGATATTCCTTCACCCCAACTTTTTTATTTTTATTAAAATTAAAGCTAAGCATATAACCATACTCCAAATGATAATCTTCAAGATATCCTAATAATTGTTCCTCACCACGAGAATTATACTCATTTCCATGCCAAATCTTCATTTCAATAATATATTGCTTTCCCAGGTAATCAATAATCAAATCTGTACGTCCCATACTGCGAGTGCAAGCTTCTATATAATAATTTCCAACACCATTGATTAAAGGGCGAATATACAATAAAAATAGTTTTCTTCCATTCTCTTCTACAAATGCATCTGAACTATTTCCAAAGCTTTCTGTGAAATGTTCTACAAATTTCTCCAGAATTCTTTTCATGTCCAATCCATTTTCCGTAATGAATTGTCCTTTAAAACGCTGCCCCACCTCATAGGTCCTGCTATCAATGGCATCCTGCGCAATAAAAAGATTATAAAACCAAATTTCAAAGATACGATTAGATATGGCAACCTGCCCATTCAAATCCCTTAAAAAGCCAAACATAACGCCTATAGACACTAATTCTGTTCCCATATTAAAGGGAATTCCTTTTCCACAAAATAAAGTGTCCCTTAGCATATGTTCCAATTCCGGATAATCCTTTACTTTCTTGGCCATATCATCAAATAAGGAATTCGACTCTCGAAGCAACTTGCGAACTACCTTTAAGATTCCTTCATGAGTCCAACTGTTCTCCTCACAAAATTTGCTACGCTTATCAAGCAACTGGCAAAGTCTGGATACCAGATAAGGATATCCGGAAGTGTAATCATAAATTTCCCTGGCAATCAAATCGGTATCCATACTCATAGCATGATCCATGGCATATTCTGATAGCATATCTCCGATTTCTCCCACAGAAAAACTCATATCTATATCAAAATCCGCTGCAATATTCCAGGGACTGTTATCTTTATGCTCCTCTTCCGGCCGTAATTTGCGTTTTAAATTGCGAATATCAAAGACGCCTGCAAGAATCACAGAGTGAAAGGTCGCAAACTGACTTCTATTAATGTAATATCCTCGCAGCTGTGCCAGAAAATCCAGAAAAACCTGATTATTCGTCGCACTATCCACTTCATCAATCATAAGCACTAATTTCATCGGAAGTGCTCGACAAAGACAGCTTAAACCTTGAAATAGTTCTACTAACTCAAATTGCTCTCCTGCCTCCATCCATTCTTCCCTAAAATTTCTTATCGCCTTCTGACATTCCTGACTATTTCCACTTTCTGCAATTCGAAATGAATTTTCAAACGCTCGGGCAAACGCAATAGAGAAGCTATTTTCATTTTTAAATTTTGCATCACTCATCTGCATTTGAAAATCCATACTGATAACCAGATAGTCATCCTTTAGATATTCAGCCAAAGCATGCAAGGTTGTCGTCTTGCCAAACTGTCTGGCACGATTAATGGTGAAATATTTTCCTTCATCTACAAGCATTCGGACTTCAGAAAGTCGTTTTGCTAAATCTACCATATAGTGCTCTTTTGGATTGCAAATTCCTGTGGTATTAAATACACGACTTGACGCATTCTCATGTTTTTTTGCATCTACAAAAGTCTCCGGAATCATCCACCTATTTCCTTTTTTCTTAGCACCGGCAATGGCATTTTCTGCACAAAGTTTTGATATATATCGTTTGGTTACTCCCTGGAGCTCTGCAGCTTCCTTCGTTGTATAATACCTCATATGCTTTGCTCCCTTCTCTATAACTATGTTCCTATTTTATCATCCAGTTCTCATTCTCTCAATAAATAGTTCTCATTTTTGTATTTTAGTTCCCGTTTTGTGCGTTTCAGTTCTCGTTTTAGATGTTTTAGTTCTTATATTATCCACTACACTTCCTGTCAATAAACTCTAGTTATCATTTATAATAGCTGACTTTTTTCTCTTCAAATGGTACAATTAGTCATGACTATTTCAAGTATTATGGAGGAAATTATGAGTCTATTTACCAAACTTCAGCCCATTATTATCATAATGTCAGCCCTACTAGGACTTTTACTGGGGTATGCTACACCCATTGGCGGGTATTCTGTACACTGGATTGAGCCCTCCCTAATGGTACTACTATATTTCGTCTTTATATCCGTAGATGGCAAGAAGTTAAAACAGTCCTTTGGAAATAAAAAATTCACGCTAACAGCCCTGACCATCAACTTTATCTGGACACCCATTTTTGCTTATGTGCTGGGCTTACTTTTCTTCAATGGTTCTACTGATCTTAGAATGGGGCTTTTGATGCTTCTGGTAACACCTTGCACCGACTGGTATCTGGTCTTCACAGCCCTTTCTGATGGAAATGTGGAACTTGGGGCTTCTATTCTGCCCTTAAACCTGTTGCTGCAAATTCTTTTGCTGCCTTTTTATATTTTTCTCTTTTTTGGGGGAAGTGTCTCCATGAGCGCAAGAGATGTTCTGTCCAGTATTCTCATTGTCCTACTGATTCCTTTCCTGATTTCCTTTGGAACAAAACTCCTGGGCAAAAGCTCAGCTAAGTGGAAAAGTCGAGAGGAATGGCTGAAAGAAGCAGGGGACAATGGCCAATTACTTTTTTTATGTCTGGCTGTCATCTTTATGTTCGCCTCAGAAAGTCAGGAGGTTTTCGCACATCCTATCCTGCTTTTAGAAATGCTGATTCCACTGGCTATCTTTTTTGTAGTCAATTTCTTAGTGGTGCGTTTCATTGGAAAGAAAGAAAATCTTCCTACAAAAGATATTATTTCCTTGAATTTCACCACTTTGGCAAGAAATTCACCCCTGTCACTGGCGATTGCCGTAGCTGCCTTTCCTAATCAGCCTCTGATTTCTCTGGCACTGGTCATCGGTCCCTTAATTGAACTCCCAGCTCTTGGCATTATTTCAGGGATAATTAAGAAATTGAAATAAAAAGTGCCCCACAGAGATTGGTTTTCCATCTCCATGGGGCATTATATCGTATCACTCCTTATCTATTTCAAGTCCACTGACGGCGTCTCAGCCTTATGTATGTCCTGCGCCTGCGCAACTTATTTAATATCATTTTTATCATATGTTTATATCCCATTCCTTTCTTATTACTGCCTTTATTATTAACTCTTTTCTCCTACTGCATTATATGAATAACCATCTATCCTATCTAAGATAACCGGCTACTACATATCCACAACGGTGTAGCTTCGGTGAATATACTAATGCATATTTATAGTTTCCATTGCGGATACCTTTCTTCAGTACCGTTACTTGCTCACCGTTATAAAGACGACCAATCTCTGTCTTGGTGGAATAGACTGCTCGATTTCTCAAGGCCAGATAGTTCTTTGTTCCATATACTCTTGCTCCTCCGGTTACCATCTCCAGATCCATCTCATTAATCATTGTTCTCATCGTGTTTTTCTCCTTTTCTTCTTTTAATTTTTTTCTTTGTCGTTTTGTTTCTTTGTTTTTCTAAGGTTTTGTGTTGTTCCCTTTGATGAGTCTATAATACCAAGGGAATCTGAAGGAAAAAACACTTCTATCATAAGGCTTTCTTATTTAACCTTAAGTTATGATTAAAGTGTTCTGGTTAAGCGTTTTTGTAACACTTGACCAGAACGCCTAATTTCTTTTCATTGCATCAAAATTTCCCATAAAAAAGAACCCTTCCCGGGAGGTCGCCGCAGGAAGGATTCCTTTCACTTATATGTTATAGGATTTTGTCTTTTTAAAGATTATGAGCGATTACCATTATTTTTTAACAGTAACTTTCTTAGCAGTATTCCATGCTGAGTAGTATTTCTCACCATCGATGGTCTTGTAGGAACGCATTCTTACATAAAGTTTTGTTCCCTTTGCAATACCAGAGAAGGTCTCTTTTGTAATAGAGTTCTTGAAGCCTTTCTTAGAGATAACACCTTTCTTGAAGTTCTTATCTGTAGAGTACTGAAGCTCATAGCCTGTTGCGAAGGATTCTTTCTCCCAGCTTACAGTGATCTTATTTGCTGCACTGTTCTTTACAGATTTCATTTTTACTTTTGTAGGAACTACATTAATTGTTACCTCTCTGCTAGACGGTGCATATCCATCGCCACCCTCACACTCGATAGTGATGACAGCTGAACCCATGAATTTCTTCTTGATGGTTACTTTACCGTTCTCATCAACTGTAACGTTCTTATTATCACTGCTATATGTCATTGCTTTTCCAGCAGTATTGGTTGCACCCAGTTTGAAGGTACGATCTGTTGTTCTATAAGTTTTTGTTACATCGTCAGCAGTAATCACGTTCTCTTCTGTTTTATGATTAATGGTGAAGGTATCTACTACACTCATATCGCTGGTACGATAAGTTGTGATAGTAAATTTATCATCAGAAATACTTACTTTAGAGATATTCGGTGTACGCTCCTGGTTCATAACTCTTGAATAAGAGAAATCAAGGTTATTCTGAATGGTGTAATATTTAGAACCAGATGCAGAGTTTGCTGTTACATAGAGGATACCCTCTGGATTTGTGATGGAGCTGTAGCTGTCATCATCATAGATGGAAGCATCTGTCATAGGTGTTGTGCCATCCATCATATAGGTACGGCAGTATACATGGTCATGACCCATGAGTACTACGTCGATATCCAGATCCTTGAATACCGGTGAAAGCTGCTCACGACGCTCCAGGATATCACTTTCTACTGCATGATTTGCTACAGAATAGATAGAGTGGTGGAAGGTTACGATTTTCCATTTGATTGTCTGGTTAGATGTAGCCGCAATAGCCTCTTCCATAAATGCTTTGTGCTCTGCAGTAGAACGGTTGTTACTATTCAAAGCCATGAAAAGCACGCCATTGTATACGAAATAGTAATCACCGCTGGCATCTGTACGACCATAGGAGCTCTCATTAGGAACATTGAAATGCTCGTCATATGCTGCAGAGAAAGAATCATGGTTACCAACTACAGTTGCAACTGGAAGATCCAGCAAAGCGTTGTGATTCAGATAATAATCATACTGGCTCTCATCATTTGCTGTATTTACCTGGTCACCTGCGGAAAGCATGAAATCAATACCACTAAGCTCGTTTGAGTTATTGATCAGGTTCAAAGTCTTTTCCCAACCTTCAGAATCGCTCTGAGAATTACGGCTGGCACCAATCTGTGGGTCACCTGCGAATGCAAAGGAAAAAGCACCTTCGCTACCTGTTGTGAAAGTATGAATCTCAGTCTTGTTATCACCGTTTACCATCTGATAAGCATAAGTTGTATCGCTTGCCAGATTCTTTGCAGTTACCTGATAGCTATAATATCCTTCTTTATTGTTAGCTGTTTTTACGCTAGCTGTATAGCTTTTTGCATTCTCTGGCATCTCACCGTCTACCAGATCTGCCTCTTTTGCAATCAGGATTTTACCGGTATCTTTTTCATTGCTGTACCAAGTAAAGTTTCTCTGAGTCTCATCGCTACCGATGGAAATAGAGATGCTTCCCTGCTCTACTGTCTCTTCAGCATCTTCCTCTGTTGTAGCATCCGTATCTGTAAGAGTATCTGCATCTTCCTGAGTACTTGTCTCTGTCTCGTTTGCGGTAGTCTCCTCGCTGTCTTCTACGGTCAGAGTTTCGTCATCTGCAGTTTCTTCTGTAGTCTCTGCTGTAGCCTCTGCATCGCTTTCCTCTTCGATAGCTGTCTCAGTGCCCAGAGCCTCTGCTGCAGCCGGAACTGCTGTGCTGCCTGCAAGAAGAACTGTCATAGACAGACAGACTGCTTTGGTCAATCGTGATTTCACACTTTTCCACTTCATTTTTTCATAACCTACCTTTCTTTTTTGTGCATGGTGCTTTCATCTCATTTGCTTACGTAAATACTTCTTTTGCACCTGTTTTATGCACATTCTTGTGGTTTATCTATCTTCAACACTCATCAAAGAATCGCCAACCACTGTTGACGCTTTATGTAAATCCTCTGTTGATGAGGTGGAGACTCTCTCTTTTACTTTGCGGACAAAAAAGATAGCCGCAATTCCTGTAGCAACGGGAACTGTAAGCACCACGCCCAAAGTAGCGCACAGTCCCTGAGCCAATTCGATTGCCATGTAATCTGAAGAAAACAACTGGGAAAACTGGTAACCATAGGCCTGCAGGCTGATCATGGTATTCAAAGCGGTTCCTGCAAAAGCCAAAATCAAGGTATTACTCATGGTACCAATCATATCTTTACCGATATTCAAGCCCGACTTGATCAATTCTCTTCTAGTAAGGTTTGGATTTACTTCCACCAGTTCCTCCAAGGCCGCTGCCAGAGATACCGCCACATCCATTACAGCACCCAAGGCAGAAATCAAAACACCCGCTATAAGCAAGGGCCGAACTTTAAGGCCTGTATTGTCCCGAACCAAAAGCAACTCCTCCGCAATATCGCTGTTATAACCAGACAAATGCAAAGACCAAGCGGCTATTATGAAGATTACTGCGGTGACACACACACCCAGCAAGGTGGCTATAACACCTACCGCCGTACGACGGCTGAATCCATTTAACAAAAGAAGACTGGCACCTGTAGCAATCAAAACGGTAAGCAAAGCTATCGCCACGGGGCTAAATCCATGATAAATTGCCTGTGCCATAAAAAGCACTACCGTCATCAGGGAAAATCCTACGCCCAGAAGAGCTCTGACTCCCTTGCGACGACCAACAATAAGTATTGCCACTGCAAAGGCAAGAATCAACATGCCTAAAGGCAAGGTTCTATCATAATTAAAAATCGTATAATAAGCTTCCGCATTTTCTGGGGTGTCTGCACAAACGATAACTCTCTGGTTTGTTGACACCTTAATGCTATGTACCTGAGTCAGATAGTTGGTGAAGCTAATTTTCTCCCCCTTCTGGTCTCCCTCAAGAATTTCAACCTCAACTTCCTGTTGACCAAGATAAAGTTTGGAATCTTCCTCATCCTGCACCAGCTCTTCACTACTTACATTAATTACTCTAGCTTTTACATAATGAAGGGCCTCGGAATTAAATTTGTCATAACTGTTGATACTGTTCCAGTCAAATAAAGAAACAGCCAGCAGAAATGCGATACCCAATAGAAAGGCCGCGATACCTGCTATTTTTTTCTTCAAATAAATCATCTCCTCAGAAGAGATTATAACAAAACACTTTAGTCGATTGAAGCAAATCAAAGTTAAATGATTGTCAAATTCATGTAATATTCAGAAAATAAGTAAGCGCTTAGTTTCAGGGTGGATTTAATTGTTAGCTTCCAGACTTTTTTGAATCTAAAATAATTGGAGCCCGTTCACCAAGATGAACGAGCTCTTTTTTCGTCATTTTTACCATACTTGTTTTAAGGGTAAATATTCAGATTATTATTCTGTTTTGGGATTTCCTGCTGATTTGATCAGCGCTATTATCTCATCATAGGATAACGGACTGTCTGTTACCGCCTTCATAAGTTCCTGACTTCTGATGGCATCCCTTTTATCCAACAGCTTCTTTAGCGAGGCAGTTGCTGTATCGTAGTTCTTTTTCG